>CANFWB010000047.1 GCA_947450605.1 Burkholderiaceae bacterium | reverse complement strand
GTTCGAATCCGCAAGCGTTACCTGAAAGAGCATGACCGTAAGAAAGCTTCCCGCGAGTAATATCGTCGAGTTGTTTTAATTAGTCACGCTGTTTGCTAAATAAGAGTCACCTTTGGGTGGCTCTTATTTTTCCACGATGCCAATATTCCTAAAATCTAAGTAAATTAATCACTTCATGCTGCCATCCATTGAACAACGCCTTGCCCAAGAGTTATCCGCTAAACCCGCTCAAGTAGCTGCGGCTATTGCCCTAATGGATGAAGGGGCTACCGTTCCCTTTATCGCCCGTTATCGCAAAGAAGCTACCGGTGGACTGGATGACACGCAGTTACGTTTACTAGAAGATCGTTTAGGTTATTTGCGAGAACTCGAAGAGCGTCGCAAGGCGATTGTTTCTTCGATTGAAGAGCAGGGCAAGATGACACCTGAGTTACTCAAGGCTATCATGCTGGCTGAAGATAAGACGCGCTTAGAAGATCTCTACTTACCGTATAAGGTTAAGCGACGCACCAAAGCGCAAATTGCCTTAGAGGCTGGATTAGAGCCTTTGGCAAATGATTTGCTGTTGAATCCGATGCTCGAGCCAGAAGTAGAGGCGGTTAAATACCTCAAAGAGGCATTTACCTCCGATCAAGGTGATAACCCTGGCGTAGTCGATATCAAAGCCGCATTAGAGGGCGCTCGTCAGATTTTGATGGAGCGTTTTGCAGAAGATGCTGGTCTAGTGCAATCACTGAGAACTTATTTGCAAGACCATGGCGTTGTAGAGTCCAAAGTGATTGCAGGTAAGGAGCAAGAGGGTGAAAAATTTGCCGATTACTTTGATTACTTTGAGCCGATCACCGCAATTCCATCGCATCGTGCGCTGGCTTTATTTAGAGGTCGGCGCGAACAGATGTTGATGGTTAATCTGCGCCTCGATACCGAAGCAGAAAAGCCGAAATGGGATGCACCCCATAATCCTTGTGAGTCCCGCATTGCCAATCAATTCAAGATTAAAAATGAAGGTCGCCCTGCAGATCAGTGGCTGGCTGAGACGGTGCGCTGGACTTGGCGCATTAAGTGTTCCATGCATCTAGAGTCAGAACTCATGAGCGCTTTGCGTGAGCGTTCTGAGACAGAAGCGATTAATGTGTTTGCTCGTAACTTGAAGGCCTTACTCTTGGCTGCGCCTGCGGGACCCAAGGTCACTATTGGTCTAGATCCTGGCATGCGAACCGGCGTGAAGGTGGCGGTAGTGGATGCTACCGGTAAGGTGGTGGATACCGAGGTGATCTACCCACACCAACCTAAGAATGATTGGGATGGATCGCTACATACGCTGGCTAAGTTGGCAGAAAAGCATCAAGCCACTTTGATCTCAATTGGTAATGGCACGGCATCCCGTGAGACTGACAAACTGGCACAGGATTTAATTAAGGCTAAGCCAGAACTCAAGCTGACGAAGATTGTGGTATCTGAGGCGGGTGCATCAGTGTACTCAGCGTCTGAGTACGCCTCAAAAGAATTGCCTGGTATGGATGTGTCATTACGTGGCGCGGTATCGATTGCCAGAAGGTTGCAAGATCCATTGGCAGAGTTGGTCAAGATTGATCCTAAGTCCATTGGTGTGGGGCAGTATCAGCATGATGTGATGCAGACCCAGTTAGCCAAGTCATTAGTCGCAGTCGTAGAGGACTGCGTGAATGCGGTCGGCGTCGATGTGAACACAGCTTCAGCCCCCTTGCTTGCTAGGGTTTCTGGTCTTAGTAGTACGGTTGCCGAAGGAATTGTTTCTTATCGGGATAGTCATGGTGCTTTCCAGACTCGGTCTGGTTTACGTAGCGTGCCACGCTTAGGTGAAAAAACCTTTGAGCAGGCGGCGGGTTTCTTGCGCATCATGAATGGCTCTGATCCGCTAGATGCCTCCGCAGTCCATCCCGAATCCTATCCTTTAGTCGAGAAGATTCTGAAAGACATCCAGAAGGGTGTTAAGGAAGTCATTGGCGATGCGGGAATACTCAAAGGCCTCAATCCTGAGAAGTACGCAGATGAAAAGTTTGGCGTACCAACGGTAACCGACATCATTAAAGAATTAGAAAAGCCGGGTCGTGATCCCCGTCCCGAGTTCACGACAGCAACGTTCAAAGATGGCGTAGAAAAAATCAGCGATCTAAAGGCTGACATGATTTTGGAGGGCGTTGTAACCAACGTTGCAGCCTTTGGCGCCTTTGTCGACATCGGCGTGCATCAAGATGGCCTTGTGCATATTTCTGCTTTAGCCAATACCTTTGTCAAAGACCCGCACACGGTAGTAAAAGCAGGGCAGGTCGTTAAAGTCAAAGTGCTAGAGGTGGATGAAAAGCGCAAGCGGATTGCACTAACCATGCGCCTGTCCGATGAGGCTCCTAAAGCTTCTCCAGGCGCGAAACCTGAGCAAAGAGCAAATCGCCCAAGTGACTCAAGAACTCCAAGATCCCCAGAGACCAGAAGGTCTCAGGAAGATCGACATAGCGCGCCACCGATCAATAATGCGATGGCGGAAGCTTTACGTAAATTGAAGGGGTAGCTCACTGCGAGTGAGGGTATTTGGATGCTCCCAGAAAATGTACTAACATTTATACATTAGCAATGTATTCTTTGGGGGCTAGATGATTACTACTTTTCCAAGTCGTGAATTCAATCAAGACACAGGGCGGGTAAAAAAAAGCCACAGAAGCGGCCCCTGTTTTTATAACCGATCGTGGTAGACCAGCGCATGTCTTGATGACATTCTCCGATAGAGATGCCATGATTGCTGCGACTGCGATTGAGCATCGCATGACAATCGTTACAAGAAATATTGCTGATTTCAGTCATTCTGGCGTGAATATGTTGAATCCTTGGCGGTAAGCCTCTAATTTGAGGGTTTCTCCGTCATCAATTTGTCATATATTTCCATATAATTGGAAATATGAAAAATACTGATGCCATTTCTGCCTTTCTGGCCCTAGGCCAAGAATCTCGTCTTAATATATTTCGACTGATTGTTCAGCGCGGTGAGCTTGGTTTAACTCCTGGCGACATTATTGAAAGGCTGGGTATTCCGAATGCGACTCTGAGCTTTCACTTAAAGGAATTAGTGCAGGCTAATTTATTACTCGTTGAGCGCCAAAGTCGAAATCTGATCTACCGTCCAAACGCGGCCCTGGTTCAGGAGCTCAGCACATTCTTATTGGATAACTGCTGTGGTGGTAAGCCCTGCGCCCCCATTAAAACTCTCAAGAAATCCAAGGTCATATGAAAACCTACAACATCCTCTTTCTTTGTACTCACAACTCTGCACGCTCGATATTGGGTGAGGCCTTAGCCTCAACTCACCCTAGTGGTAAGTTTGTGGGGTATTCAGCTGGGTCTACTCCAGGTACGAGCGTCAATCCCATTGCTGCAGATATTGCGGTGGAGTTGGGAATGGATCGCGCTTTATTGAAGTCGAAGAGTTGGGATGTTTTCGGGGAGGCTAATTCACCGAAGATGGATTTCATCATCACGGTTTGTGACAATGCAGCCGGTGAAGTATGCCCATTCTGGCCTGGTCAACCTGTTACGGCACATTGGGGCTTTCCTGATCCATCACAAGTGCAGGGTACAGATCTAGAAAAACGGACAGCCTTCAATACAGTGATGAATGGCCTCAAGAAACGGATTGATATCTTGGCAGAGATGCCCCTAGAAAAATTAGATTCTATGACCCTTAAATCAATCCACGCATCAATCTAAGCGTAATCCAAACTCCACGATGAACACTTTAACTAAAAAACTCTCTTTTCTTGATCGCTACCTCACGGTATGGATCTTTGCCGCTATGGCTTTCGGTATCGCCCTGGGTTTTATATTCCCCGGCGTAGAGGGTTTGATTAACTCATTTCAGGTTGGTACTACCAATATCCCCATCGCTATTGGTCTGATATTGATGATGTACCCGCCATTTGCCAAGGTGCGTTACGAAGACTTGCCTGATGTGTTTAAAGATAAACGGATCTTTCTGATTTCCCTATTGATGAACTGGATTGTGGCGCCGGCATTCATGTTCTTTTTGGCCATTACCTTCGTACCTGATCAGCCAGAATATATGGCGGGCTTGATTCTGATTGGTATTGCTCCCTGCATTGCCATGGTGATTGTGTGGAACGATATCGCCAAAGGCTCAACAGAGTATGCGGCTGGTCTGGTGGCATTTAATGCCATCTTCCAGGTCCTGTTTTTTAGTGTCTATGCTTATTTCTTTCTCACAGTCTTGCCGCCGTACTTTGGTTTAGTGGCATCCAATGTCAGTGTGAGCATGGGGCAGATTGCTCAGAGCGTCCTTATCTACCTTGGAGTCCCTTGTATTGCGGGTATTTTGACTCGAGTACTCATGCTCAAGTTCATATCTAAGGATCGTTATCACGAGCAGTTTGTGCCACGCATTGGCAAGCTCACGTTGATTGCTTTGCTGTTCACGATCGTGGTGATGTTTAGCTTAAAAGGCAAACTCATTCTGAGTCTGCCGATGGACGTCCTGACGATCGCAGTTCCACTGCTCATCTTCTTCCTCATCATGTTCCTGTTGACCTTCTTCGTAACGGGCAAGATGGGGATTGATTACAAGCGTTGTTGCACCTTATCCTTCACGGCATCGAGCAATAACTTTGAGCTTGCTATTGCCGTAGCGATTGCTGTATTCGGAATTAATTCTGGAGCTGCATTTGCAGCGGTGATTGGTCCTCTTGTTGAGGTACCCATCATGATTGGTTTGGTAGCGGTGGCCCTGTGGTTTAAAGAGCGTTTCTTTAAAGGCTAGACCCTTTAGCAGTCAATGTTGTTGCATAAGCCATAGTTTAGCTGGGGAGCCTCAAAAGTTCCCAGTAATTACTTTATGTTTTATGAATTACAGGCTAGCTAAATCGTGGATAAAAATCAATTAACCCATGAGCAACTTGTTAAGGTGCTCTTAAATAATCCAGCCGTTCAAGCTGAGCTAAAGCACCTAAATCAAGAGGATCCCCCCAGCATTAAATGATAAGTAGAAGCTTTGTCGTTAAAGCCTCCTTATGCCCTATAAGGTCTAACAAGAGTCTCTAAGCCAAATGCATCATTCGCATGCCTAAGAGTATCAATCGAGTCGCGAAGCGCTTTTATCTCTTTACAGGACAGTTTGCGTAACTTTTTGCGATCCATGCTGTAGGTATCGACTAAATAGCGCATTCTTGACAGGCAAATTTGAAGACGAATCAACCAGTAAATAGCAAAAATGCCTGGCGCGAATAAGAGAAGCAGAATACTCATTTAGTAGCCCATAAAAAAGGCCGTCATCAAGACGGCCTATTACAAATGAATCTAAGGATTTAATTCAGTCATTATTTAATCAATAAAACAGGCTGCTTTGCTACGTTACTAATCTTTTGAGCCACTGAACCCATGAGGGCATCCACAATGCCAGTCCTACCTTTTGAGCCCATGACGATGAGGTCAAATTTCTCTTTGTTTGCTAAGGCAATAATTTGACCGGCTACATTACCGCGCTTAATGACCATGCTGTGTTTTACCCCGGCCGTATCCAGTACCTTTTGAGCAGGCTTCAACTCTTTTTCACTTACTTCGCGAAGGTAGTCATCAATCACGCTAGTGGCAACAAACTGCTTCACATGGCCCAGGCCAATGTCATCGTGAACGCTAATTAATGTCACGGTGCATTTGCTACGCAAATCTTTAGTTAATTTAGCGATGTACTTAGCTGCATTGAGCGAAGACTTAGAGCCATCAACCGGTAATAATATTTTCATTTTTTCCTCTCAATTTTTATAATGATTACATTGCTACTACACGATACCAATGTACTCTCTTGGGCGGTATAAATCCATGGGGGTTAATAAATACCCTAGTAATTTATTAACTTATTAGTTATTGCTGTCTGGATTACTTCAAAAAAGCGTCATAGAAGGTTTTGATGATGAGGGTGGATACCAGAATAAAGAATCCCTGGCGGATAAAGGCATTGCCATGTTTGATGGCAATCTTGGTGCCGATTTGACCGCCTATGAGGTTGGCACTAGCCATGAGTAAACCCAGTTTCCAGTCAAAATATCCGAGGTAGAAAAAGACACAAAGCGCACCTAGATTGGAGGCGATGTTCAGAAACTTGGCTGGTGCTGCAGAGCGCAAAAAATCAAAGCCTAAAATGCGGGTATAGAACAGCTTATAAAAGGCGCCGGCACCAGGCCCCAAGAAACCATCATAAAAACCAATAATGCCGGCCCCAGTTGAGGCAATCACTTTTTGTTTGTGGTGTTGGTGTTTAGGCGCATGAACTAGGCCTGCGCTGGATTTGATATTAAAGATGAGTAAAGCCATCAATAAAAATGGCAGGGCACCCCTAAGCCATTGGGTTGGCAGTTGAGTGACAAGATAGGCCCCAACAACAGAGGCACAGAAAGCAAACGCAGAAGAAATGATTACCAAGCCCCAAGGACTCTTATTCGCTCTGCTGTACTGAATGGCGGAACCAATCGTACCCACAATCGAACCAAACTTATTAACTGAAAGCAGGGTGGCGGGCGGAAAGCCAGGTAATACTGCAAAAAGGGCTGGTACTTGAATCATTCCACCGCCGCCAATGATGGAGTCAACCAAGCCGGCAAATAATGCGCAGGCAAGTAGTAGGCTGAGGTCGAAAATGGAGAGTTCAGGCATGGTTCTTTTGGTTCTTATTATTCTGTGATTGAATGCTGGCTCATTTTAGAGGGATTTTTGGGGGTGAGCATCTGGGAGGGCGATAATCTCGGTAATTCCTATTGAAGGCTAAATCCAAGTTTTATGAAAGTTAATTCTGAGGGCGTCTCAGCCTCTCGAGTCTATTTGCCTGCGGGGCAGGCTTACCCTAGCCTGTTGGATTTTTTTGTCAGCAACTTCCCCCATATAAATGCAAGCGAGTGGGAATCCCGCTTTGCAGAAGGCTTGGTAATGACGCAAGAGGGGGAGGCGCTTGCTGCAAGCGGTGCTTATTCGCCTAATACCCACTTACTTTATTTCAGGCGTTTAGCCCGTGAGCCAGCGATACCGTTTGAAGAGCAAATTCTGTATCAGGATGAACATATTCTAGTGGCAGATAAACCCCATTTTTTACCAGTTACACCGAGCGGTCTTTATTTACATCAAACCTTACTCAATCGATTGAAGAAAAAAACGGGCATACAGACATTAAGCCCTATTCATCGAATTGATCGCGATACAGCTGGACTAGTTATTTTTTCAGTGAACCCAATGGAGAGGGCGCAGTATCAAAATCTCTTTCGGGATCGAGCGGTTAAAAAAGTCTATGAAGCAATTGCACTGTATTCAGCAGAGCTCATCAACAAACTACCTATGACTTATCGGAGCAAGATACAAGAATCTGAACATTTCTTGCAAATGGAGGAGGTTGATGGCGAAGCAAATACGGATACCTATATTGAAGTGATTGAAGTGAATGCGCCTTGGGCTAAATATCGGCTAAGCCCAGGCAGTGGTAAGAAGCATCAGTTACGTTGCCATCTCAATGCATTAGGGGTTCCGATACAGCATGATCAGATCTACCCAATCTTGACGCCTTACCAAGAGTACGACTTGGATTTCTCAAAACCCCTACAGCTCTTGGCGAAAGAAATCCATTTCACAGACCCCATCACTAGTGAAGCTCGAATCTTCGTTAGCAATCAAGAGTTGGATTGGCTTAAAAATTAGTATATTTGTACTAAATTCAATTTATTCGAGTGTCAAAAGAAATGGGGGTGTATATCAATGCTATATTTTTATTAGATATTAATCACTAATAGCAATATGCTGAGACCAACCGACCCTATTGAAGAATTTGATGCGCCCATTCCTTTAGTGGGCGAGGTCGGCTCAAAATATCATCGCGATATCTTCTTTGCTGTTACTTTTGATGGAAAATTTGTCGAAGCAAGCCAATCGTATTGTCAATTGATTGGCTACAGTCAGGCTGAGCTGTTTGAGATGAATCTTAGCGAAGTGCAAATCGCTGGTGCTCAAGAAAGAATTGGTAGCCAGGGCCTGCAGGCAGTCTTAGATAATGGCTTTGCAAGTATCTGGATAGAGCAGCGAACCAAAGATCAGAGGGTGGTTTCTTTATTGACAAGTGCATTTGTTGCCTCTCAAAATGAACTAATTTATTGCTTTGTGAGTGAGCGTCAATCTATTCCCAATGCCAATGATGCCTTACGCTTATCTCTTGAGCTTGCGAATCGTGTCATTAAACACTCGAGTGATTTAATTTTAATTACTGAGGCAGAGCCCTGTAATTGGCCGGGACCTCGAATTGTGTTTGCCAATGACGCATTGCTCAAGCAAACGGGCTATGCTCTCGAGGAGGTTATTGGGCAGACTCCGCGGATTTTCCATGGACCCAATACCAATCCTGAAACCGCACATCGCATTCATGTGGCTTTACAAAAATGGCAACCTATTCGTGAGGAAGTGCTTAATTACTCCAAGAGCGGTGAAGAGTTTTGGCAAGAGCTCAATATATTTCCTGTAGCCAATGAAGTTGGCTGGTTTACACATTGGGTTTCGGTTCAACGCAATATTACAGAGCGTAAGTTATTTGAAAAGTCGCTATTAGAGGCGCAGGCATTGGTAAACGAATCTCAGCAGCGCCTCAGCTTAGCTACCAATGCAGGGGGTGTCGGGGTCTGGGACTGGGATATTGTCAGTGATGTTCTGGTCTGGGATGAGCAGATGTATGCGCTGTATGGCATCAAGGCCGAACAATTTACTGGCGCCTATGAAGCTTGGCAAAACGGCTTACATCCTGATGATCGAGACGATGGCGAGCAAGCCATTAGAGACGCAATTCAAGCTGGTGAATTCAAATTAGAGTTTCGTATTATTCGGCCCGATGGTTCGATTCGACATCTTCGTGGTCATGCTCGTACTATAAAAAACGCTGCTGGTGCTGTTATCCGTATGATTGGCACTAACTGGGATATCACAGAGCAAAAGATTGCTGAAAGCAAAATTGAGGAGTTGGCATTTTTTGATCCCTTAACAGCATTGCCTAATAGACGCTTGTTTGCCGATCGCTTGCAAAGGGCCATCAAAATTAGTGGGCGCAGTAAACAATACTGCGCACTGCTATCGGTTGATCTGGATAACTTCAAGATGGTAAATGATGTCCATGGGCATAGCGGCGGTGATCTGGTGTTGCAAGCTACCGCCAAAAGCCTCTTGGAGGCCACACGTTCGGGAGATACGGTTGCTCGTCTTGGTGGTGACGAGTTCATTATTTTGCTAGAAGAATTAGGTCCAACTCCATCGGATGCGGGTGCCGCCGCTAAAACAGTGGCTGAAAAAATCCTGTCATCCTTTAATGCATCGCATAAGTTAACTCCCGCCATTTCTATGAGTTCACTCAGTGTGGGTGTGACTTCTTTTACTGGGGCTCATGAGCTTAGTATTGATGAGGTGCTGAAGCAATGTGATTTGGCTTTATATCAAGCAAAAGAAGCGGGCCGTAATTGCATTAAATTCTACGATGAGGATCTGCAAGCCTCCATTAATGCGAGAGCCTCTTTGATATCGATACTGCATCAAGCCATTAAAAACGAATGGTTTGTATTAAATTACCAACCGCAAATCGATGGTAACCGACATATTAAGTCTGCAGAAGTTTTAGTGCGCTTGAATCATCCCGAGTTAGGCCTGATGGCGCCCTCTCAATTCATTGCCTTGGCTGAGTCAGCGGATTTGATTGTGCCAATCGGCTGGTGGGTGGTAAAGGCTGCATGCAATCAATTGGCCTCATGGGCTACTCAAGCGAATATGTCGGAGCTTGCCTTATCAGTCAACATTAGCGTGAAGCAATTTCAGCAAGACAATTTTGTTGAGGAGTTGATTGGGGTTATCAACAGTACTGGGGCAAACCCCAAATTACTCACTTTGGAATTAACGGAATCCTTATTTTTGGGTGATCGCGCGAACGCAATCTTCAAGATGCGGGCTTTGAAGGACTACGGATTTAATTTTTCATTGGATGATTTTGGAACAGGCTACTCTTCTCTATCTTATTTAAAGAGCTTGCCATTTGATGAAGTCAAAATTGACCAAACATTTGTAGCAGACATTCCAGAAAATCACACTAGTTGCGATATTGTCCGCATCATTATTTTGATGGGGCAAACACTCGGCATGAAGGTGGTGGCAGAAGGGGTGGAGAGCCAAGAGCAATTCCAGTATCTGCAGGCTATGGGCTGCCACCATTTTCAAGGATACCTATTCTCCAATCCCATGCCCTTAGAGGCATTTATGGAGTCGATGCAAGCTTAACCCTTAGCTAGCATATTGACCAAGCCCTGCTGATGGGTCGCTTTGTATGCGAGCCCTAAAAAAAGAGCGGGTAATTTTGCCTCTAAAAATTAAGGCAATTCAGCAACCCTATATTATAAAATTTATATTATTATGGGGTACCCATCAATAAGACCTAGTTTTAAATGAAGGCAGCGCTATATTTATTTTTAATTATTTATAAAAATCCATTATGGCAATCTATGTAGCTGTACATAGTAAGTTCGTAATAGCCTCAATTATTGGTCTTGCTTGGGGTGCTTTTTCTATTTGGTTTTCTCAGCCGTGGTACCAAGATCTTTCGCTTCATGTGGGTCCGTACATGGCATTCTTTTTGATTACATTTATTGCCATTATTCCGGGGTGCATGAATGCATTCGTTTTTATCTCCCTGTTATTGGATAAAAGGCCTCCAGTAATTGAGGATCAAAAGAATCCAGATATCACGATATTGCTCGCTGCATTTAATGAAGAGGAGTTTATAGGCTCCACGCTAGAAGGAATTGCTCGGCAAAATTATCTCGGCAGAACGCGCATTATTGTTATTGACGATGGGTCTAGCGATGGAACGGTTGGGGTTGTCAAATCCCATCAGGCGGATAATTCCAATATCGAGCTGATTAGCTTGGTGAAGAATGGTGGGAAAGCTGCGGCACTCAATCACGGCTTAAAGATCTCCAACAGCGACATTGTTATATCTGTGGATGCCGATAGCTATCTTCATGTAGACGCCATTAAGAATTTGGTGGGTCGCTATCTATCAGATCCAGCCAATACCCGAGCAGTTGCAGGTGAAATTCTTATTAGAAATTCACGGGTCAATTGGATCACTAAAGCCCAAGAGTGGGATTATTTTCTAGGCATTGCTAGTATTAAGCGGATTCAATCTCTATTTCAGGGAACTTTGGTTGCGCAGGGAGCGTTTTCTTTATACGACCGAAAGACGTTAAATGAAATCGGGGGTTGGCCTGAGATGGTAGGGGAGGATATTGTCCTTACCTGGAAGCTCCTGCTGGCTGGGTATCGGGTTGGCCATGCTGAAAATGCGATTGCTTTTACTAATTGCCCCGAAACGCTGAAGGCCTTTATTAAGCAAAGACAGCGTTGGTCTCGCGGTCTCATTGAGGCTTTTAAGATTAACCCCATGATTCTTCTAAAACCCCGCTTATCTACCATCTATATTTGGTGGAATACGATGTTTCCTGTGATGGATATTGCTTATGTTCTTGGGTTTATCCCCGGTCTGGTGCTGGCTTGTTTTGGCTTCTTCTGGATTGTGGGCCCAATGACACTCTCCATTTTACCGATGGCCTTAGCGCTGAATTTGTATATGTATTCCAGAAGCCGCCATATGTTTGAAAATGAGCATCTCAAGGTGCGTACTAATATATTCGGCTTCTTCTTTTATGTCTTTGCTTATGGCTTGATGCTTCAGCCAGCCTGTGTTTATGGTTATTTCTCTGAGTTTTTCAATCTGAAGAAAACCTGGGGCACCAAATGAGTAAGCCATCTAAAGCCTATCGGCTGTGCCTTCTCCTAGCAGCGCTCTCATCAAGCGTTCAGGCCGATGAGGAACCGGCTTCAAAGCAGGCAATATCCGCCCCTAATGCGTATATTGCTTCAGACAGTGAGGGTTTCTCCACCTATAAATACAACGCAGGCTATTTGCCGCTATATGAGCATGGTGAGAAATATACTGGTGTTAGCTATCAACATAATTACTTTACCCAGGGTGGGTGGGATTCCTCTGCAGAGGTCTATACCCTACTGACAAAAGCCATAAACCCTAGGACGGGTCTTGGTTACAACCTCAATGTGGGCTACAACTTAGAAAACGGTCATAAGCTCGTGACCACCGATAGTAATTACGGTTTTAGGGTCACAGATTCGACCAAAGCGGAGTTGATGCTCAATCGCGATCGGGTGGAAACACAGAATTCTCTAAACAATGGAATTTATTACACTTTGGGCGCTGCAAGTGTGGAACAGCAAGTCATGGAGCGGCTAACTGCAATCGCCATGGTGGGAAATATGTATTTCTCAGATACAAATACAAGACCGATCGTGCGGGCTAAATTGATTTATGACTTAATCCCTGACTATGGTCTGACAGCACAGCTACGCTATCGTCAGTATCGGGATACCAATACCAATGTTCTGAACAATTATTTCAACCCATCAACCTACAGCGAGACGATGATTGCATTTGGTGCAAGAAAACGAATTTCGGGATGGATGCTGAGTGGAACAGTGGGCGTTGGACGACAAACAGTAAATCAGGACCCAAGCACCACGACACAGCTTTATGAGTTAGCGGCTACAAGCCCGGTTGCCTCGAATGATTATTACTTTAAGACGCGTGCCGGTTATGGAAAGTCGGCTGGATTTTTGGGGCCAAACTATTTCTATCGCTACCTGATGGAAGAAATTATCTTCCCGTTTTAATCTCGATGCTACAAACTATCCTGGGATCAAAACATAGTGAGAGTATTGGCTTAGATGTGAAAAAACATCCAGCTGCCGGCTCCCAGGGTAGCACTCGATTTTTTCTGGTGTTCTTTGTTTGTTGTTTCGCCATCTAAGAGCTGGGCTTTAGTTGCCCCTTAGGTAAAAGTTACGCTCTACTTTTTTGTTGAATATAGGTTCCATTATGGAACCTATATTGCTATAATGGACCTAGATTCAAAAAAGAGGGGGCAACATGTCAATCAATGTCAAATTATCAGATTCCTTGGTCGAGCAGGCTAAGGTCTATGGCCATATTGAGCATCGCTCGGTGCCTAAGCAGATTGAATATTGGTCGCAGATTGGTAAGATTGCCCAAGAAAATCCAGACTTACCGTTTTTTATGATTCGTGAGATCTTGATTGCAGATCAAGAGCCTGTGATTGGCGAATACGTATTTAACTGATGCGTTTACTGGTTACCGCCTCGTTTGTGAAGGCAATAAAAAAACTTCATCCCTCCCAGAAAATAGAATTAGATTCTGCAGTAAAAGTGATCAGCGTAAGTCCATCTATTGGGGAGGCTAAGGCTGGAGATTTTCTAGGGGTGCGCGTTTACAAATTCAATCTGTCGCGGCAACTATGCTTGCTAGCCTATCGAATTTTGGATGAAGAGGGCATCAAACTCTTGACCTTTGGGCCTCATGAGAATTTCTATCGCGACTTAAGGCGCCAGAGTGAATGAAGGTATGCAGAATATAAAAAAGAAAAGATTGGCTGTAGCCCCGATGATGGAGTGGACTGACCGCCACTGTCGCTCCTTTCATCGCACCCTCACTAAAGATGCGGTTCTGTATACCGAGATGGTCACTACTGGTGCACTCATTCATGGGGATGTTCCACGCCATCTAGATTACTCACAAGATCAACATCCAGTCGTATTGCAATTGGGTGGATCAGAGCCTTCTGATTTAGCCAAAGCTGCAGAGCTAGCCCAGCAGTGGGGCTATGACGAGATTGATCTTAATTGTGGCTGTCCATCCGAGCGCGTGCAGCGTGGTGCGTTCGGCGCTTGCTTGATGGCTGAGCCTGCCTTGGTAGCCGATTGCGTTAAAGCCATGAAGGGTGCGGTCGATACGCCCATTTCAGTAAAGCATCGTCTGGGTTTGGATTCGATGGATGCCGCCAACTCTGAGGCAGACTATCAGTTTGCCCTGAACTTTATTCTTGCAGTGGCTGACGCAGGTGCTAGTCAAGTAACGATTCATGCGCGCAATGCGGTGCTCAAGGGTTTATCTCCTAAGGAGAATCGCTCTAAACCGCCATTGCGTTATGAGGTTGCAGCAAAGCTACGTCTTGATGCGCAGAAAGAATTTCCCAATCTCAAAGTTTTGCTCAATGGGGGCTTGGAAAGCAATGATCAAATTGCTGGCCATTGGGATGACTTTGATGGCTTTATGGTGGGCAGGGCGGCATATCATTTCCCGGCCATGTTGTTAGGCTGGGATGACTTAATTAATACCGATGGAGAGGCCGCGGGCTACCTCTTCAGTGAGACCGAGTGGCATCGCATTCAGATTACATTAGTGAAGCAAGTGCAGGCCTGGTATGAAGAATGTCGCGCCAAAGACAAACCTTTTTATATCGGATCCTTTACAAGGCATATCCTGGGCTTGGCCCACGGCAGGGCGGGATCACGTTATTGGCGCCAGCGCCTCTCGGATCACCATGCGCTCGCCAAGGTGCAGAGTAAGGCGGCTATTGTTGACTTCTTTCTGGATGCCAGCTTAACCCTGGGAGATTGGGCTGCTTTTGAGTTTGAACCCGCCTAAATCCCGTAACTAGGGCTTTTTTGACAGGGTTTAGGCCCAAAAGCTATAATCTAGGTCTTCAGTGGCGGACGTAGCTCAGTTGGTAGAGTCCCAGATTGTGATTCTGGTTGTCGCGGGTTCGAGCCCCGTCGTTCGCCCCATATTCT
>CANFWB010000046.1 GCA_947450605.1 Burkholderiaceae bacterium | reverse complement strand
GAGCAGCCGAAGCTGCCCCTTTGAACGAATTGCGCAATAGACCTGCGCTCAACATTTCTCCTTCGCTTACAGGGAGTAGTACATATCGAATTCGATCGGATGAGTTGTCATACGGAAACGTGTGACATCCTCCATCTTCAATGCGATATATGCGTCAAGCATAGAGTCTGTAAAGACACCGCCGCGAGTCAAGAACTCACGATCTTTGTTCAAGGCATCTAATGCCTCTTCCAAGCTTGCACAAACAGTTGGGATCTTTGCATCCTCTTCTGGTGGCAAGTCATACAAGTTTT
Source organism: Burkholderiaceae bacterium (assembly GCA_947450605.1). Taxonomy (GTDB): domain Bacteria; phylum Pseudomonadota; class Gammaproteobacteria; order Burkholderiales; family Burkholderiaceae; genus Polynucleobacter. Next base: position 15,321 of record CANFWB010000046.1, on the reverse strand, counting down.
TATCTGCAGCTTCGCCTGGATGAATCTTGTTCTGTACACCATCTAAACCAGCCATCATCAATGCAGAGAAGCAGAGGTATGGGTTGGCCAATGGATCAGGGAAGCGAGTCTCAATACGACGACCCTTAGGGCTAGAAACGTGCGGAATGCGAATCGAAGCAGAACGGTTACGAGCAGAGTAAGCCAATTTCACTGGAGCCTCAAAGCCTGGAACCAAACGCTTGTAAGAGTTTGTACCTGGATTGGTAATCGCGTTCAATGCTTTGGCGTGCTTGATGATGCCGCCGATGTAGAACAAGGCGAACTCTGATAAACCAGCGTAGCCGTTACCAGCAAACAAGTTCTCGCCGTTTTTCCAAATGGATTGGTGAACGTGCATACCAGAACCGTTGTCACCAACGATTGGCTTAGGCATAAATGTTGCTGTCTTGCCATATGCATGCGCCACGTTTTGAACGACATACTTCTGCCAGATAGTCCAGTCAGCACGCTCAACCAATGTGCTGAACTTCGTACCCAATTCGTTTTGGCCTTGACCGGCAACTTCATGGTGATGAACTTCGACAGGAATACCTAATGATTCGAGGATTAAACACATTTCAGAGCGCATGTCCTGGAATGAGTCTACTGGTGAAACTGGGAAGTAACCGCCTTTTTTGCCTGGACGGTGACCAGTGTTACCACCTTCGATTTCAGCAGCTGAAGACCATGGAGCCTCTTCAGATTCCACTTTGACGAAACAACCCTGCATGTCAGCACCCCAGCGGACGCCGTCAAAAATAAAGAATTCTGGCTCCGGACCAAAATAAGCAGCATCGCCTAAGCCAGTACTTTTCAAATAAGACTCAGCACGCTTAGCAATAGAACGTGGGTCGCGGTCGTAACCTTTGCCATCGGATGGCTCGATCACATCACATGTGATCACCAATGTTGGCTCTTCATAGAATGGGTCGATGTAGCAAGCCGTTGGATCTGGCATCAATAACATGTCAGACGCTTCAATGCCTTTCCAGCCAGCAATAGATGAACCGTCAAATGCATGACCGTTCTCAAATTTATCTTCGTCAAAATGGGAAATAGGTACTGTTGTGTGCTGCTCTTTACCCTTTGTATCCACAAAGCGGAAATCAACGAAAGTACATTCTTTCTCTTTAACCAACTTCATCACATCAGCGACGGTCTTCGTCATGCAAATCTCCTCTATTAACTAAATTCGGAATACAAACTTAAGGTGTACACCATTGTTCATTCCAGGCATCAAATATGCCCTTGGGATGTATCTAATTTACTGAAGCAAACAAACGGGAACCATCATTATTGCACTATTTAAGTGCTGAAATACCCTCTTAAAAGCTAAAAATAGCTTAATTGCACCAAGTTAGTGCTGGTTAGGACTTTGGAATATCATGAATTTCATAACCCAATGCTTCAGTACCGGTACGAAGTGCAATCCAAGCGCTTTCTAGTAGATTGGCATTACCTTTTATGCCCAACTCAATATGGCGCTCAGCATAAACTCCGCCCTTTGCAGCATCCCCAACAGAGGGAAGGCTAAAGACCTTAACCCCAGGAAAGGTGGCCTCTATGCGCTCCATTAAAGGCGTTAAGGTCGATTCAATCCCCTTGGGCACAATAAAGCTCTGCTCCGCCCAGTTCTCACGATGAAATAAATCCTGATAGTGAGTATCTAAGCACCAAGCCATCATTGGCGCCGCCATCACCGGAAAGCCGGGAACAAAATAATGCTCCCGAATACAAAAACCAGGAATCTGGTTGTAAGGATTGGGAATGATGTCGCTACCCAGAGGGAACTCGCCCATTTTGAAACGATGTTGATTCTCGGGAGTATTGAGATCTGCCTTAATGGGATCGCCCTCCGCCATTGACTGAATGCGCCCTGCTATCAAATCTTGTGCGCTTGGATGTAATTCGGTTTTAGTGCCCAGCGCTAAAGCAGCGCACTGCCTAGTGTGATCATCCGGAGTAGCGCCAATTCCGCCGGTACTAAAGACTACATCGCCACTCGCAAAGGTATCCTTCAAAGTTGCAGTGATTTGCTCGGGATCATCTGCAACATACTTAGCCCAAGAAAGACTCAATCCACGCTCATTCAAGAGTTCAATGAGTTTGCTCAGGTGTTTATCTTGCCGGCGCCCAGAAAGAATTTCATCGCCAATCACAATCAAACCAAAACGACGCGCCTTTACATCGGGCGCATCCACAGAAAGCATCTTTAATGCATCAACCATGGTACGGGAGCTCCATATCAATTACACGCGCCTCAATGTTTAAGGACTGTTCTAACTCCTGGCTGCGCAACTCCTTTAATGCTTCGAGCAAGTAATGTGTAAACCAGAGTGCGGCAAATACAAAAATTAAGGAATAGATCCACAGCGCCACAAAACTCACAATAGGAAATAAGACCAAAGCTAAGGCTGAGGTGGCCCAAAAGAAAGTAGGTACAGCGCCGAGCATGCCAGACACAACACCCATGGCCAGAAGTGGCCAACGGTGTTGGTGTAAGAGCGTATCGCGTTCTTGTGAGCTGGCATGCTGTGCCAGCACATCGTAAGACATTAAGCGCATTGTTAACCAACCCCATAGCAATGGCGGCAACACAGCGACTAATGGTGGTATCCACCACACCGGCAATGTCAACATGATCAGAGCCAAGCAAATCAAGGCTGACCAAATCGTATAGATGAGGCTACCAAATAAACCGCCACCCTTTTTCTTCTCAATATCTTTATAGGCATGCTGACGGGCAACCATTTTGACAATCGACGGCACGGTGGTGAAGGCAATCAATACCAGCAAGCTAATCGAGATCAAGGGAATGAGGAGCATTACAAAAAAGAGTGGCGCAATCCATGCTCTCGCATTTTCAAAACCTGCCCAGATCAAACCATCCTGAATCCAGCTGGTGAAAATAGAGGTTGTTAAAAAAATACTGAGCATCTCTAAGGCGGGCGTCCAAGTAAGCCAAATCAAGCAACCCCACAAAACAGACACAATTAGAAAAGGTCGCAAGCTCAACCAGAGCATTTTCGGATGCATGGTGCCAACCAAAGCTAAGCCAAAGGACTTAAATACTTGTTGCATGCTATCCATAAATGTTATTTACCCCTAGGAAGGATCTCGCGAATTGCGTGGACTAAACCTTGCCATTGTTGATGCAATACATTGGGCGATACCAATAAGCCCCGAACACCAGTCGGATGTACGGTCTTCGGGAAAATGGCAGTATTGAACATCATGTCCCACCAAGGAAATAGTACGCCAAAATTGCAGCCACCCAAAACACCCGGCTTACCTTTAGCTTCGTGTCCATATCCCACTGCGTGATGCATTCGGTGATACATCGGCGAGATCAAGAAATACTGCAAGGCGCCCAGATGAATCTTGATATTGGCATGCTGCCAACTTTGAATAAATTGGCTGGAGACCACCAATAAAATAAATTGGCCTGGAGACACGCCAAAAAGCAATGCAAAGAATGCAAACACGAGCGCATGCATGACGCTATCCAAAATATGATTGCGATCATCAGACCATGCGGTCATGACAGTTTGACTGTGATGCAAAGCATGCAGTTGCCACCACCAGTTAAAAGTATGTGAAGCGCGATGATAAACATACTCAACAAAATCCAGTAAAACGAAGTAGATGCAAAAACTGACTACAGGTATGGAGGTCACTGGAGGCCACCAAGACTCCACATTGAGTCTAGCGAAGCGGAAATCGTGCAGCACCGAATCGAGTTGAAAGAAGAATCCCGATAAGGCGATAAAAATCAGGCCATGAAAAATACCCAATCGATGAAACAGGGTATAGAAGACATCAGCCTTGCTTGAGCTGGTAAAGCGTTCCTGAATCTCTGCTGGCGCCAACCTCTCCCAGGTGCGCAAAATGATCATGATCAGCAGAATTTGAATGCAGCCGAATAAAAACCAGTCGATCCCATCAAAGACATCTTCTGCCATCGCCATCAGGTCAAATTGATACAAAATTGGGCCAGCCACTTTGGCAAACAAAAATTCTTGGATGCTAGCGTAAGCGGCTGAAATAGCGTCAAGTGTTGAATTGGACTCCATCTGTATATTTTGGCTTATTTATCGAGTTTTGGCAGAGTCGCAAAACAAAAGCCACGATTTTTGAGGTTAATAATGAGTTGCTCTAAAACTGCGGGTGCCCAAGGGTCTTTTCTTGACCAGATGCCCAGGTGAGCCATTGTGATATCCCCATCCCGAATCTCGCTACTGGCTTTATCCAGCAGCATCTGATTGGGGTGTGTCCGCGAACTCAGCTCATCACCTAAGAAGCCCGCCGGATTCCAAGCAATATGTTGGTAGCCGCATTGATCCCCCATTTGGATGGAACGAGGTGATGTTTTACCACCGGGAGCGCGCCAAATTTTTTGCAGACTTGTACTCGTTAACTCTTTAAATCGATCGTCAACCCGTCTAATTTCTCGGCAGTAAGTGACTTCCTTATACAGGATCATTACCCCTGCCTTGGGTCCAAACTGTGGCTTAGCGTAGATCTCTCCCACAGGACCGTCTTTTACAAAGTAGACATGGTCAAAGGTATGACTCCCAAAATGATGACCTTCGCGTACGCGATCTTGCCAATAGGATTTCCAGGAATCATCCAAAGAGAAGTCGCCGCGATGGGTCTTTTCATTGGCGAGAAAAAATGTTGCTTTGACATGTTGCCGATTCAATACATCGGCAACGATTGATGCCACTGACATATTGCCCGTATCAAAAGTGAGGTAAACCGTTTTTTTACACTGCGCTTCTTGTGCAAAAACAAGCGACGAACATATCGTTAAAAAAAATAGTGCCGCAAGTCTTATAAGGGTCACTTTGAAACACATCAGCTTTAATTACTCCCAACCAGCACGCGGCGTAAAGAAAACACCATGGGGTGATTTTCCAACGGGAATAACAGTGACCAACTTCATTGTAGGAATGTCAATTACCCCGACTTTTTTGGAGAACCGAAAAGTGACCCATAAAGTCTTGCCGTCAGGTGTAATCTCCATATCGTCCGGACCTGCGGGCAATCCTGTGATATCACCAACCTTTTCCAAGGTCTGCATATTGATCAAGCTAATCGTCGATGCAATTCGGTTGCTCAAGAAAACATGCTTCTTGTCGCCAAGTGGGCGGAAGTTGTGGGCGCCTTTACCCGTAAAAATACGCTTTACTTCTTTGCGATTTTTCCAATCAATGACTTGAACATTGTCTTCGCCTGTAATACCAATTAACAGGTACTGATCCCCCGGGGTCATCCATACACCGGCAGGTACTTTGCCCGTTGGTATTTTCCAAATCACAGTTTGCGTATCCAGATCAATCGCAGCCAACTCGTTGGAGTCCTGCAATGTAATAAATGCAGTTTTACTATCCGCTGTAAATGCCACATGACTTGGTGTCTTGCCAAGCTTGATGGATTTCGCCAACTTCAAATCGGCACCCTGGGCGTGATACACATCTACCCTATCCAAGCGATTGCCGTTTGCAATAAACCATTTATGGTTTGGTGAATACCCAATTTGGTATGGATCAATGATGTCCGGAATCTTGCCAGTCAATTCGCCACTAACCGGATTCATTAAGGCGACATCGTTACCCGCGGCATTTGCAATCAACAAAGTCTTCTGATCTGGGGTCATCATCAGGTGATGAGGCTCTTTACCGACAGGGACCGTCTTGATGACTTTGCGACTAGGCATATCGATCAAGCTCACGCTTGCTTCACCCGAGTTCAACACAATCGCTAACTTTGGCTCTGCCTTGGAGTCAGATGCCGCTGATGTTTGGGCAAATACGCCATTTTGCAAGCCAATAAGCGCAAATGCGGAAAAAGCCAAAAGAGTGCCAAATCTAGTTTTACGAATATATGTGTACATAACTCACATTGTAAGCACTACATGCCCCATCTCAGCCGGTTCCTTAGGGGGCGATTTGACCTAACGCAAACTAGATAAGACCTTTTCTAGACGCTTGAGAGACATGGGGGTTGGCGTTTTTAGTTCCTGGGCATAAAGGGCTACCCTCAACTCCTCAAGCTGCCAACGGAAATCCGTCAAAGCCTGGTCTTCGGTCATGGCATACGCTGCAGATCCGCGGCTACCCTGAACCAGTTTTTGCCAAGGACGAAAAACGGACTCCCACTCCTTTTGACACTGCGCATCCCTGCTAGGATTGGAGCGCAACTTGTCAATTCGCAGAGCAATGGCTTTGAGGTAGCGAGGGAAATGTACTAGCTGTGCATAAGGCGTATCTGCGACGAATTTTGAGAAAATTAAGCCCTGCACCTGACTCTGAATATCCGCATGGGCATTTGCGGAAGCCGCTTTTGCTTGTGCAAGCTTTTTCTGCAAATCGGCATATGCCTGTAATGCTGCTAATGCGTGCTTTGATATCTCCTGCGCAATTAATGCCAAGCGGGGCTTTCCAGCTTGAAGGCGTTCCGCAAATTGCTCGGCATTTACAGGCAAAGGGTCATTCATGAAGGCGCGCTCTAGGGCTAGATTCAGAATTTGCTCAATCAAGCCTTCAACCGAGCCCACATTGATAAACAACAATCCCAGTTCGCGAATACCGGGGAGTTGTTTTTGGAGCGCCTTGAGCGTGTCTTTATTTGATAAAGCAAATAGTCGACGTAAGCCGTGCCGGTGATGCTTTCTCGCCTCAATCAAATCATCGAATACCTCGAGGTCACATGCTTCAGTCCGATCCACCAATGCTGGATAACCAAATAAGGTGCGATTGCCTTTTTGAATTTCCAAGGTCTCGGGCAATTCACCAAAATCCCAAGCTCGATAACCACCCTGCTCTACAGCCTTAACTGCAGATGTTGGACCTTGTTGCTGGGTGTGAGTAGCGGCAGTAGCTGGGACATCCACACCCAACTCCTCATGGACTGCTTGCTGGGCAATCGCCTGAAAAGCGGTTCGGGCAGTTTCTCCATACTCAGCTCGCAGTCGGGCTAAATTGCGCTCTAGCTCAAGCTGCCGTCCATGCTCATCGACAAGACGAAAATTCATAGAAGAATGTAGAGGCAAAGATTCTGGCCTGAAGTCTGTACGCCTAATCTCTAGGCCGCGCTCTTTACGAATATCCGTGATCAGACTGTCTAAGAAGTCACCAACACCAAACTGCTTTTCTGAAAGCATGCGCTCCAGGAAAGATTTTGCATACTCGGGCAAAGGAACGCAGTGACGACGTAATTTCTGTGGGAGTGATTTGATTAACAGTTGGATTTTTTCTTCACACATCCCCGGCACTAGCCATTCACAACGGCGCCCATCAACTTGATTTAATAATGTCAACGGGACTACGAGAGTAACGCCATCCTTAGGGCTACCTGGCTCGAAGTGATAAGTTAAATCCAACTCACCGCCGCCCACTGCCATCTTTTTAGGATAACGATCTACCGTAATACCAGCAGCTTCATGGCGCATTAAGTCCGCCTTAGCTAAACGTAATTGACTGTCAAGATTTGCTTGGGTTGGCTCTGGGTTTTTACTGGCATTTCTTAACCAAGCTTTCATTCCTTCACGACTAAATACATCTTTAGGTATACGTGAATCATAAAAAGAAAATAACAGATCGTCATCTACCAGCACATCAGGACGACGTGAGCGATGTTCCAGCGCCTCGATCTCCTTAATCAGCCTGCGGTTATGCCAAAAGAACTCAAAACTACCGGGGTATTTTTTTCTGGCATCTGCTTCAGTCTCCCGCATCAATGCCGGCGTATCCATTCGGCCAAACATTTCTTCTTGAACTAAAGCCTGCTTAATAAATAATTCGCGAGCATCTTCAGGATTGTGTAATTCATAACGGACGCGACGTCCATGATAAATGGGCAACCCATACAGGGTGCCCCGTTCAAATGCCATGACCTCACCTTGGCGGCTATCCCAAAATGGATCACTCAGGGATTTGATGAGGCGATGAGCGGCGACCTTTTCTACCCACTGAGGTTCAATCTTTGCAATCGTTCGAGCATACATGCGATTGGTTTCTTGAAGCTCGCCAGCCAAAATCCAGGCGCCCGCTTTTTTGCCAATGGTTGAGCCTGGCCAAATAAATGGACGAATCCCTCGTGCCCCAATATAACCACCAGTCTTACTGCCCCGCTCTTGAGATTTTTCATCTTCCTCTTTTTTGGCAACATAACCTAATAAGCCAGTTAACAAAGATAAGTGAACTTGTTCGTAGGTAGCGGCGGATGGGTTTTCTTTCCAGCCTTTTTCGCCGAGCATGGTGTGTAACTGACCATGGACATCGCGCCATTCACGCATACGCCTTGGGGATAAAAATTTACTACGGCACAGATTTTCTAGTTGGCGATTGCTATGTTTATGCTGGAGGGCATCTTGATACCAATTCCAGAGCTTTACAAAACTGAGGAACTCGGAACGCTCATCCGCAAATTGCAAGTGCGCTTGATCGGCAGCCGCCGCCTGATCCATTGGTCTATCGCGAGGATCTTGCGTCGCCAAGGCAGAGGCAATAATGGTCACCTCACGCAATGCGTTTTGCTCTTTAGCGGCTAAGAGTATCCGACCAATTCGGGGGTCGAGCGGAAGTTCCGCCAATTGCCTTCCTGTTGCGGTGAGCTTAAAGCTGTTGTTGATATCTTTATTGTCGCCAATAGCTGCATCGTCATAGACAATAGCCCCCAACTCATCTAAAAGCTGTACGCCATCCGCAATAGCACGCCCCAGAGGTTTATCAATGAATGGGAATTCTTGAATTCTGGGTAAGCGTAGAGAGCTCATGCGCAGCAGAACTGCTGCCAAAGAGCTACGCAGAATTTCTGGATCGGTAAATTTGGGTCGCCCTAAATAATCCTGCTCGCTATACAAGCGAATGCAAATACCATCCGATACGCGCCCGCAACGACCCGCCCTCTGATTGGCGGCCGCTTGTGAAATCGGCTCGATCTGTAATTGCTCTACCTTATTGCGATAGGAGTAACGCTTGACTCGCGCTAAACCACTATCCACTACATACCGAATACCGGGTACGGTTAAGGAGGTCTCAGCGACGTTAGTAGTCAGAATGATGCGACGACCATTGCCGGGATTAAAAACACGCTCTTGCTCAGCAACTGATTGGCGTGCGAAGAGACTCAATATCTCCGGATGAAAACGCTGCTGGAGTACATGGTCTTTTCTGAGGGCTTCGGCACAATCCCGAATCTCTCGCTCCCCAGGTAAAAAGACCAGGACATCACCAGCCCCCGATGCCCCCTCTCGCCAGACATTGGCAATGGCTTCTGCTACTGCATCCGGAATTTCTTTCGCTTCTTTGGATTCTTTTTTGCCATCCGGCTTTACATCGGGTTCAAGCGGCTCATACCGCTGCTCCACCGGAAAGAGTCGTCCGCTGACCTCAATCACGGGAGCAGCCACTCCGCGCATCGCAAAATGCTCCGAAAACCGCTTAGCGTCTATGGTGGCTGAAGTAATGATCAGCTTGAGATCTGGACGCTTCGGTAGCAACTGACGTAGATAACCCAGCAGAAAATCAATATTCAGACTACGCTCATGCGCCTCGTCAATGATCAGCGTGTCATAAGCGCGGAGCTGGGGGTCGCGCTGGGTCTCCGCCAGCAAAATACCATCCGTCATTAGCTTGATAGAAGCACTTTGACTAGTCTTGTCGGCAAAACGTACCTGATACCCGACATCCTGACCAATTACTGTGCCTAGCTCCTGGGCTATCCGCTTGGCAGTAGCGGTTGCAGCTATTCGGCGAGGCTGCGTATGGCCAATAAGACGTCCACCGTTCATAGTGCCCCTGCCGAGGTCTAAGCAAATCTTGGGTAACTGGGTTGTTTTACCGGAACCCGTCTCACCACAGACAATGATCACTTGATGTGAGCTCAAGGCATCTTTGATGATTTGACGCTGACCAGAGACGGGCAACTCCTCCGGAAAGCAAATCTCTAGCCGTCGTGGGGTGTTGGAAGCAGGCACAGCCACAGGGCTTGCTTTGGGTTTTTGTTGGTTTATAGGCTCTTGCACCCTATAATTTTCTCACTATGCCAACAAATGCACCAAACACCGGCTCAAATGCCGAAGAATCCAGCTCCAACTTTCCTTTTGTAGGATGGCTGCGTGATGTTGCGCCCTATATACACAGCTTCCGCGAGAAGACCTTTGTTATTGCCTTTGCTGGCGAATTAGCTCAAGAAATCGGTCTAGAAAATCTGATCGAAGATATCGCCATGCTCCATGCTATGGGTATGCGGATTGTCTTGGTTCACGGTATCCGCCCTCAAATCGAAGAGCAGCTCATGCTACGCAATATCAAGAGTCAGTTTGGGCAGAGCGCAATGCATGCTTATCGGATTACCGATGCCGCTGCTTTAGAGTGTGTCAAAGAAGCTGCCGGAGAATTGCGCCTGGATATCGAAGCGGCATTTAGCCGTGGACTTCCCAACACGCCAATGGCGGGATCCCGCATCTCCGTGATTTCTGGTAACTTTATTACAGCGATGCCAGTAGGCGTGGTTGAAGGGATTGATTACATCCATACGGGCTTGGTTCGTAAAGTGGATTCCACCTCAATTAAACTCTCACTCGATAGCAATAAGATTGTGTTGCTCTCACCATTGGGCTTCTCGCCTACTGGTCAGGCATTTAATCTGGCTTTTGAGGATGTGGCCGCATCTACTGCTGCAGCGCTGAAAGCGGATAAGCTCATTTTCTTAAGCCCCTATGATGGCTTAAAGGATGAGGAAGGTGATTTCATCACCGAACTCTCGATGCCTCAGCTTCAGGAGTATGTGGCCCAACACCAAGAGCTCGATATTGGCATGAAGAGCTTACTAAACATTTCTGGCAGAGCAATTCGTGCTGGCGTCAGTCGTGTGCACTTCTTGCCATGCAATCAAGATGGCGCCCTGCTGGAAGAGCTCTTTACCCATGACGGTATTGGCATGATGCTAGCCTCCTCCGATATTGAGAATCTGCGTGAAGCCAATCAAGATGACGTTGGCGGTATCTTGCAGTTAACTAGCCCCCTTGAAGAAGAAGGCATTCTGGCCGCACGTGGTCAAGATGTGATTGAGCGTGATATTCAGCGCTTCTCCGTCATTGAGCATGATCGCGTGCTCTTCGGCTGCGCAGCCCTCTTTCCGTTCCCCAATGGCGTAGGTGAGCTTGCTTGCTTAGCGGTAGATCCAGACGTCCAAGGCTCGGGCGATGGAGAGCGCTTGCTAAAACGTGTTGAAATGCGGGCAAAGCGGGAGGGCATTAAGAAGCTTTTCGTCTTGACTACCAGAACGGAGCATTGGTTCTTAAAGCGTGGCTTTAAGCGTGCATCCGTAGATGATCTTCCTGAAGAAAGAAAACAGATCTACAACTGGGATCGCAAGTCGATGGTTCTCACCAAAGATCTCTAAACCCAATTCGCTTTATATTACTCATTTAGTAAAAACAGTATTTGAAAGGTATTACAGATGGCACGCATGGTTCAATGCATCAAACTCAACAAAGAAGCTGAAGGCATGGACTTTGCTCCACTACCTGGCGAACTAGGTAAAAAGATTTGGAATCAAGTCTCCAAAGAAGCTTGGGCTGCTTGGTTAAAACAGCAAACCATGCTGATTAATGAGAACCGCCTCAATATGGCCGATCCCCGGGCTCGTCAATACCTGCTCAAGCAAGTTGAAAAATACTTCTTTGAGGGTGGTGCAGACATGGCCCAGGGCTACGTACCGCCGGCTGAGTAAATATTTTCATCCAGCTCTTGACGACTGATATTGAGGGGAATAGGATGAAGATGCAGTTAGCCAGCTCTTGTGACTAGCTGCATTGGCGAAAGCCACTACATGTAAGCATATCTATATGCTTATTGGGCACCAGGAACTCAATCTCTTCCTTTTGCCTCCGCCATGATCAACATGGCAAACAAACCCGATGGATCAGCTTGCTGCCCCGTCGGGTTTTTTTAATTAAAAGGTCACCCTGCTTACGCCTTCTGAGTTGCTCACCAACAAGATATCGGCTTTTTCTTTAGCAAATAGGCCGACAGTGATCACGCCAGCAATTTGATTAATATGTGACTCAAGTTCTAGGGGATTGCTGATCCTTAAGCCCGCCACATCCAAAATCCATCCACCGTTGTCAGTCACAAAAGGCTGGTTTGGAGGTTGACCCAAATCTGCTCGAGCATCCTTTGACACACGCAGACTTACGGTGCCACCCAGCTTTGCCAGCTCTTGAGTCACGATTCCTTTGGATAAGGGAATGATCTCTACGGGTAATGCAAAATTACCCAATACGGCAACCTGCTTGGAGGCGTCACATATGCAGATGAACTGCTTAGCCATCGAGGCAATGATCTTTTCACGGGTTAAAGCGCCGCCGCCACCCTTGATCATATGTCCAGCGGGATCGATTTCATCCGCGCCATCAACATAGGCAGGCAATACATCGACGTCGTTGGGGTCCAAGACCTTAAAACCATGCTTTAGGAGGCGTTCAGTTGTGGCATTAGAGCTAGATACCGTTCCAGAGAAATGCTCCTTATGAGGCGCCAGGGCATCAATAAAGCAGTTGGCGGTAGACCCTGTTCCAATGCCCAACACTTGCCCGGCAGGCAATTTAAGAACCTCATCCCGCGCTGCCTCGCCCACTAATTGCTTTAGTTGATCTTGATTCATGAGCTTGCTAAATACCCTTGTCTGTACTGGAACGGTGTTATTGATGCATCTATCATATGATATTCAATGTAATTTCACATTAATCAATCAAGAGCTTTAAAGAACTTTATGAACGATAACGCCTCCACACTAAGCCAACTCAAACAACTCACTACCGTTGTAGCCGATACGGGGGACTTTGAGCGTATGGAGGAATACCAGCCTCAGGATGCCACTACCAACCCTTCCTTGATTCTGAAAGCTGCCCAGCAAGCCAACTATCAAGCATTGGTAAATCAAGTTAAATCAGCGCACCCCGGCATGAAACCGACCGACTTGGTTGATTACATCCTCGTTGCGTTTGGCTTAGAGATTCTGAAAATCGTTCCCGGCAGAGTTTCGACTGAAGTCGATGCCCGCCTCTCCTTCGATACGCAGGCAACCATTCATAAGGCGAAGCATCTGATCTCGCTCTATGAGTCACACGGCATTGATCGCCAGCGCGTCCTCATTAAATTGGCCGGCACCTGGGAAGGTATTCAGGCGGCAAAGGCTTTAGAGGCCGAAGGCATTCATTGCAATATGACCCTGCTCTTTTCTTTGGTGCAGGCTGCCGCGTGTGGCGCAGTCAATGCAAAACTCATTTCACCGTTTGTAGGGCGCATTACCGATTGGTACAAAGCGAAGCTTGGCAGCGATTGGAGTGATGCCGCCAATGGCGGTGCAAATGATCCTGGTGTCACATCCGTAAAACGCATCTTCCATTACTACAAGCACTTTGGTATCAAGACTGAAATCATGGGTGCCAGCTTTCGTAATACCAGTCAGATACTAGAGTTAGCCGGCGTAGATCTACTTACCATCAGCCCGGAACTGCTGGGGGAGCTGCAAAGTAGCAATACAGAGGTAGGGCAAAAGTTAGACGCCATCAATGCTCAAGCTGCATTGCAGGCTGAAGGCATTACACCTTTGAAGTTAGATGAATCTAACTTCAGATTGCAATTAAACAATGATGCTATGGCTACTGAAAAGTTAGCCGAGGGTATTCGTAATTTCTGTATTGATACTGAAAAACTGGAGTTACTCTTAAGTCAGTAATCTTACTAAGGAAACATGATGATTATTCATTGTCCGCATTGCAATAAAGGAAATCGCGTTCCGACTGCGAAACTGAATCAGACTCCCATCTGTGGCGCCTGCCAGCAAGAGCTTCTCTCGCTACCCATCAATGCTACTGCAGCAAACTTTAGCGAGTTAGTTGCTCAAACAGTGATGCCCGTAATCGTTGATTTCTGGGCGCCTTGGTGTGGGCCTTGCAAAATGTTTGGGCCCACCTTTCAGGCGAGCGCTATTGCACATGCAAATCGAGTGCTGTTTGTAAAAGTAAATACCGAAGCAGAGCAAGTGCTCGGATCGCAATGGAATATACGATCCATCCCAACGCTGGCAGGGTTTAAAAATGGCAAGGAAGTCCACCGAATGAGCGGTGCTTTGCCGCCTACCCAACTAGAGCAATTTGTCAGTCAGTTGGCTAGTTAGTCATTTTCTAGCCGACTCTTTATTTTTTAGAGGTATTGATACCCAGAATGCTGTAGGCTGGGCAATTCCCTATCACCCCCGTTAATAATGGAATGATGCCAATCCATGCCCAAGGGCCAGTGATGCTGAAACCAGCGAGACCCATCAAAGTGAGGCCAACGGTCATCCGCAGCACGCGGTCAGTGTGTCCAATATTGCATTTCATATCAACCCCCTTAAATGGATTGTGAAAAGCGCTTACTTTGGCTCTTTAGCTAAACGCTGCCTGAGCGCTTCATACAAGCATACGCCACTTGCAACAGAAACGTTTAGACTTTCCACAACACCCTTCATCGGAATGCGCACTAATTCATCACAGTTCTCACGAGTCAAGCGACGCATGCCCTCGCCCTCTGCGCCCATCACAATGCCAATTGGGCCAGTGAGGTCAAGGTCGTAAATTGATTTTTCTGCTTCATCGTCAGTACCAATCAACCAAACACCGGCTTCTTGCATCTCTTTCATGCTGCGAACTAGGTTAGTCACTGTAATTACTGGCATCACTTCAGAGGCGCCACTAGATACCTTGCTCACTGTGGCATTAATAGAGGCTGAGCGATCCTTGGGGATGACCACCGCATCCACACCAGCGCCATCAGCTACGCGTAGACAGGCACCAAAGTTATGCGGATCCGTTACACCATCGAGCACCAGGAACATCACCTGAGCTTTATTGCTTTGGGCATCCTCAACCACCTCGGTAATGGTGCGGGCAATCGTCATTTTCTCAGCCAATGCCACCACGCCTTGATGGCGATCATGGCCAGCTAGCTTATGAAGACGTTCGGCATCAGCCGCATGCAATCTCTCTCCAAGCGCTTCTTCAGCTTGCTTTAAGAAATCCCCCATACGACGATCACGCCGGCTAGGATCAAAATACACTGACTTCAGACTATCTGCATCCACTCGTAAGCGCGCTTGTACTGCATGAAAACCCACTAATATTTGCTTCATTTTTACTTTATCTCGATTCTGTATTGCTACTTATTTACGGCGCGCATTGGTACTGCGTACAGGTGGTTTTGTGCCGGCTGGCTTGCCCGATGGCCTGGTGGGCTTACCCGATTT
>CANFWB010000045.1 GCA_947450605.1 Burkholderiaceae bacterium | reverse complement strand
TTCTGAGGTAAAGAAGTAATCATTTGCCATTGCATATTCCTATAAAAATTAACACGATCTAAGGGACAACTCGACGTGCCAGGAACTACAACGGCGACGCTTTAGCAGAATTTATGAATCGCCCTGCAAGTTGCCTTAACTCAGCGATAAGGCAATTCTATCCGAAAAACACTTTATTCATCAACCGAAAGAGAAATTTGGCCCTACAGCCCGCATTGAATATCATTGGAGGGTGCGCAAACTACTTCTCAAGCTAACCCTCAGTGTGATTGCTGTGTTGCCCCTGTTCTTGGTTCAGGCCATTGGGGCAGCTTTAGGGCTATTGGCTTATGTGGGTTCCAAACAATATCGCTCACTTTTCTGCCCCCAATACGAAGCCGTGGTGAACAGCCATCATTTACCCCGACAAATTTGGCGTGCAGCAGCAGCCTCAGGGCAACTCTTCTCTGACAGCCTCTGGATTTGGAGAAACCCCGAAAAGGCCCTCAAGTTAGTTGAGGTTCAAGATTGGGATCTAGTTGAGGCGGCAATCAATGAAGGCCATGGACTAGTGATGCTGACACCCCATTTGGGTGGCTTTGAGATCATTCCTCGCGTACTAGCGCAGCACTTTCCGGCAACCATCCTCTATCGCCCCTCACGCCAGGAATGGCTCAATGAAGTAGTTGAAGCAGGTCGCGCCTACCCCAATATGCATTTCGTACCGACCAACCTCAATGGCGTTCGTCAAATGACCCGCGCCCTGACACGCGGGGAGGCCATTGGCATTCTTCCCGATCAGGTGCCTAGCGGCGGTGAAGGTGTGTGGGTACCCTTCTTCGGGCGCCCAGCTTATACAACCCCACTACCCGCCCGGCTAGCGAACCGGAACAACACGCCAGTCGTGATGTTTACTGCTAAACGTAAAGGGCTTGGCAAAGGCTGGCTCATGCAGGCCAAGAGACTGGAACCGCTTTCCGAGGACTCCACCATCGCAGCAACCGAGCTCAATGCTGCCATTGAAAATGCGATCTTAGTTGCACCCAACCAATTCATTTGGGCATACAACCGCTATAAACATCCCAGCGGAGCAGAGTTGCCACCAAGTAATTAGTTAATCAATTGATGATTTGTTCAACATGATCAAGTTACACAATCTATTTAATTTTCTAGCGCTCAATGTATTGCGCGTCTTTGCATTTTTACCCTACACCCTCACCATCCATACTGGCTATGGCCTAGGGTGGCTAGCAGCCCATATACCCAATGAACGGGCCAAGGTTGTCAAAACGAACTTGCGTCTATGCTTCCCCAGTCTAAGCGAGAAACAAATGGATGCCCTTGCGCTAGAGCATTGGAAATTATTTGGGCGTAGTGTTATTGAGAGAAGTCGTATTTGGCTGGGTAGTGGCAAACAGATTACCGACATCGTCAGTATCAACTCCGCCATTACCTTGGGCGATCGCAAGCCACGCCTATTAATTAATCCGCACTTTGTAGGGCTCGAGGGCGGCTTCATGGCGCTCTCGGTATTAGCAAGCCAACATGACTGGCCGCGGGGTGCTGGTTTATATCAAAACATGAAAAACCCCTTCTTCAATCAAAAGATGATTGAGTGGAGAAATCGTTTTGGCGGGAAGTCGATTGAGAGGCAAAGCCGCTTGCGCGATTTAATTCGCGAAATTCAGACGGGCAACTTTATTTTTATTGCCCCCGATATTGATCTTGGGCCACGTGACTCTATTTTTGTGCCCTTCTTTGGCATTCAGACCAACACAATTACCTCGGTCTCGCGCCTGGCAAGACTTAGTGGTGCCGAGGTTTGCTTAATGACCACGACGTTGAATCCTGATCGCAAAGGCTACACCTGCAACATCAGTGCACCGCTTCCGAACTTCCCCACTGATAACGTTGAAGCCGATACTGCACGCCTAAACAAATATATCGAAGACCTTGTTCGAGAAAGACCGGCAGAGTACTATTGGGTACACAAACGCTTTAAACATAGGCCGCCTGGCGAACCTAATCTTTACAACTAATTGGAATTCTTTTGAGCCCGAATTTAAGCAAGCCCACACGCACACTGCGCTTCACCAAAATGCATGGTGCTGGCAATGATTTCATTGTGCTCAATGGCATTGATCAAGATCTCAACAACATTAGTCGCGAGCAATGGCAAAAGCTGGCGCATCGCCAATTTGGCATCGGTGCGGATCAAATTCTCTTGGTTGAAAAAGCAACGCGCCCTGATGCGGATTTCCGTTATCGCATTTTTAATGCCGATGGCGGTGAAGTTGAGCAATGTGGCAATGGTTCACGCTGCTTTGTCCGCTTTGTGCTTGATCAAGGCTTATCCAGCAAGAATCCTTTGCGCGTTGAGGTGGCGCATACCGTTCTCACACTTAAGTCTCATGAAGATGGGCAGGTTGAGGTGGATATGGGTGCGCCCATTTTTGAGCACAGCCAAATTCCGTTTAATGCAAGCGGCCTAGCAAGCAAACAAGAGTTTCATGAAATGCTTTATGCACTTCCGATTTCAACCCCTGCGACTCACGACAGTTGGATTGGCGTAGTTTCCATGGGCAATCCGCACGCAGTTCAAGTAGTAGGCGATGTGGATAGTGTGCCAGTATTAGAAGAAGGTCCGTCGATCGAAAAACATACTGCGTTTCCTAAAAAAGTGAACGCGGGCTATATGCAAGTTCTGAATCGCAATCAAATCAAGTTACGCGTATTTGAACGTGGCGCTGGTGAGACTCTGGCTTGCGGCACTGGCGCCTGTGCCGCAGTGGTATCCGGCATTCGTCGTGGCCTTTTGGATTCACCTGTGAAGGTGCATACCCGTGGCGGTGATTTACAAATTGCCTGGGGTGGAATGATCAATGAACTTGCTCAGCCAGTCATCATGACTGGCCCGGCAACCACCGTCTTTGAAGGTGAAATAAGTATCTAAATATGCAGCTACAGCGATTCGCTCGTTAGATTAAACGCCGTATTTCTCGCGGTAGGCTTTTACTGCCGGCAAATACGTTGTTAACTCAGCATTGCTTGAGTTAGTTAAGAAGGACATCAGATCAGCTAGGTTGGCGATCGCCACTACTGGCAAGCCAAACTCTTGCTCCACTGCCTGTACTGCTGATTTTTCACCAATCTCCGTTGCGGTGCCTGACTTTTCCATACGATCAAGCGCAATTAATACGGCAGCAGGTTCAGCGCCCGCATCACGAATTAATTGCACAGACTCTCTCACCGAAGTTCCAGCAGAAATCACATCATCAATGATGACTACCCTTCCTTTGACTGGGGCGCCCACTAGGGAGCCTCCCTCGCCATGATCCTTGGCTTCTTTGCGGTTATAGGCATAAGGCACATTACGACCAGAGTCCGCCAATGCGATCGCCGTTGCCGCAGCCAAAGTAATGCCTTTATATGCTGGCCCATAAAGCATGTCATATTCAATGGCAGACTCTTGCAAAGCATTCGCATAATAACGGCCCAAAGCGCTTAATCGGGCGCCATCATTAAATCCGCCCGCATTAAAGAAATAAGGCGAAAGACGTCCCGCTTTGGTTTTAAACTCCCCAAACGACAAAACATTTGCCTCCAGGGCAAATTGAATAAAGTTATCTTGATTAGAATTTTTTGAGCTCATAGGCCTATATGTTACGCATCATTTCTGCCAACCTCAACGGTATCCGCTCTGCGGTCAAAAAAGGCTTTCTGCCGTGGGTTACCAAACAAAACGCGGACTTCGTTTGCATGCAGGAGCTCAAAGCCCAACAGGATGATCTTGAGGATGCCATTCTCAATCCTGATGGCTTGCACGGCTTCTTTCATCATGCCGAGAAAAAAGGCTATAGCGGTTGTGGAATCTACACCCCACACAAACCGGATGAAGTGCTCTACGGCTACGGCAATCCAGAATTTGATGCCGAGGGGCGCTATGTAGAGGCTCGGTTTAAGAAGCTATCAGTCATCTCGGTATATATGCCATCAGGCTCAAGCTCACCCGAAAGGCAAGAGGCCAAATATCGCTATTTGGATTCCTTCTTGCCGCACCTAGTGGGGCTCAAAAAATCGGGGCGAGAGATTGTGTTGTGTGGCGACGTCAATATTGCCCACAATGAAATCGACCTCAAGAATTGGAAAGGTAACCTCAAAAACTCCGGATTTTTGCCAGAAGAGCGTGCGTGGTTAAGCAATCTGTTTGGGAAGGTAGGCTACGTAGATGTCTATCGAGCGTTGGAGCCAGAGGCCACTGAGGATTGCTATACCTGGTGGAGCAATCGTGGCCAAGCGTATGCAAAGAATGTGGGTTGGCGCATCGACTATCACATCACCACGCCAGGGATTGCGGCTAGCGCCAAAAACACTACAGTCTACAAAGACGAGCGTTTCTCAGATCATGCGCCACTCACAGTGGATTACGACTGGTCTATTTAACGACTTGAGTGTCGTGCTTTTTAAATTCAACCACCTTAAAGCGAATGGCAAACCAGATCAGAATTAACACCGGTGCGCCAATAATGGCAGTGCTAATAAAGAAATTTTGATAACCAAAAGAGTCAACAAAAACGCCTGAGAAGCCGGCCAACCACTTGGGCAACAACAACATCATTGAGCTGAACAGTGCGTACTGCGTCGCGGAATACTGGATATTGGTCAAAGCAGATAAGAATGCAATAAAGGCTGCTGTGGCAATTCCGGAACTCAGATTGTCTGCAGAAATTACCCATACCAAGCCATGCAAATCATGGCCCTGAGTAGCCAACCAAGCAAACAACAAATTACTCACGGCGGATAAGATTGCGCCCAAAAATAAAATCCGCATAACTCCGAAGCGCAAGGTCAGCACTCCGCCTAAAAAGGCACCCACCAAAGTCATGACCACCCCAAACACTTTACTAACAGCGGCTACCTCGTCTTTGGTATAGCCCATATCTACGTAAAAAGGATTAGCCATAATCCCCATCACCACATCGCTAATCCGGTAAATCGCAATCAGAGACAAAATCAACACAGCATGCCAGCCATAGCGCTTAATAAAATCGGCAAATGGCTCGATCAAGGTTTGGTGAAGCCAAGCTTTAGCATTGCGTGCTCTAGCTAATTCAACACGCACCGGCTCTTTGCTAAATACAGTAGTGAGCACACCGATACTAATCGACAACGCCATACAGAGATAAGCAAATTGCCAGGCACTTGCGTCATAACCAGCGTTACCAGCCTCAGCACGAGCCGCCAACCAAAGAACACCCGCCCCTGACCAAATTAAGGCTAGTCGATAACCCGTTTGATAAGTAGCGGCCAAGGCTGCCTGATGATCGCTATCGGCCGACTCAATACGAAAAGCATCTAAAGCGATATCTTGGGTTGCAGAACCAAAGGCCACGAGAAGCGCGCACCACACAATTGGCGTGAGCTGAACTTTGGGATCAATACTAGCCATGCCTACTAAGCCAAGAATGATTAGTAATTGCGCAAAGAGTAGCCAGCTGCGCCTTCTACCGAAGAATTTTGACAACACGGGAATGGGGAGTCGGTCCACCAAGGGCGCCCACATCCATTTAAAGGCATAGATCAGGCCAACCCAAGTCAGATAGCCAATGGTGCTGCGATCAATGCCCGCCTCCCTCAACCAAAAGCTGAGGGTTCCTAAAATGAGCAGTAGCGGTAGACCTGCAGAGAAGCCCAGAAAGAGCATTCGGAGGCAAGGCCATTCGAGATAAACCCGAAAATCTTTCAGCCAGGACTGGACAGTACTAAGCACGTCGAACGCGGAACAGCGCTAGACTTCCAAAAAGATTGGGCATCAAAGTAACCTGCCGCCCTTCATGCAGGATGCATTGATCTAAAACTTTTAATCCCAGGCTGGAAGCCAGCTTCTCAAAGTCAGCCACGGTAAGCACGCGGACATTGGGCGTGTTGTACCACTGATATGGCAAGCTCTTGGAAACAGGCATGCGACCAAAACCAACTGCCAAGCGATGCGACCAATGGCCAAAATTTGGGAAGGACACAACAGACTCTTTTCCCACTCGCACTACTTCACGTAAGATCTTTTCAGTCTCATGAATCGTTTGCAAAGTTTGTGAGAGCACTACGGTGTCAAAGCTATTGTTCTCAAACAAGGCTAAGCCACCCTCCAAGTTTTGCTGAATAACGTTCAAACCTTTTTGCACACAAGAGAGTACGCGAGCATCATCGATCTCAACGCCATAGGCATGGACTGGTTTTTGTTTTTGGAGATACTCCAAGAAACTGCCATCGCCACAACCGAGATCCAGCACTTCACTATTGGGCGCAATCCAATTCGCTATCGCGGCAAAATCTGCGCGCTTCATGATTTAACCTCTAGCATTTGTCCAAAATAAGCACGAATTAAGTTGTGATAACGAGAGTCATCCAATAAGAAAGCATCGTGCCCGTGCGGAGCATCAATCTCGGTATAGCTAACCTCGCTCTTATTGCTGAGCAAGGACTCCACAATCTCGCGACTGCGATTTGGTGGGAAACGCCAGTCGGTAGAAAAGCTCACCACCAAGAACTTGGCCTGCACTTCTGCCAAAGCGCGATTCAAGCTACCCCCATAACGACGTGAAGGGTCAAAATAATCTAGCGCTCTCGTAATGAGCAAATAGGTATTGGCATCAAAGTAGGTAGAAAACTTATCACCCTGATGGCGCAAATAACTTTCGACCTCAAACTCCACATCAAAGCTAAAGCGGTAATCATTCGATTCACCATTCGGTCTTTGTAGCTCACGCCCAAATTTTTCAGCCATGTCATCATCAGACAGGTAGGTAATATGGCCCACCATACGGGCCAATCTCAGACCACGCTTCGGCACTACACCATGCTCATAGTAGTTGCCACCATGAAAATCTGGGTCGGACAAAATGGCATTGCGCGCCACTTCATTAAAGGCAATGTTCTGGGCACTGAGTTTTGGTGTGGATGCAATAACCAGGCAATGCGCCAGGCGCTTTGGAAACTGAATAGACCAAGCCAACGCCTGCATACCGCCCAAACTTCCGCCCATTACCGCAGCAAAACGACGAATGCCCAACTTGTCCGCTAAACGTGCCTGAGTATTTACCCAATCCTCTACCGTAATAACAGGGAAGTCTGCACCATAGGGCTTACCACTCGCAGGATTAACGCTCATCGGCCCTGTGGATCCAAAACAAGAGCCTAAATTATTTACGCCAATCACGAAAAAGTGATCCGTATCTACTGGCTTGCCTGGTCCAATCATGTTGTCCCACCAGCCGATATCTTTTGCATCATCAGGATTGGGACCAGCAACATGATGCGATGCATTTAAGGCATGGCAAACCAATACAGCGTTACTTTTATCAGCATTGAGTTTGCCGTAAGTTTCAATCACTAAATCATAGCCAGACAAGATGGCGCCACTTTGCAAAGGCAAGGGCTCGGCAAAATGGATAGTGTTTCTAGAGAGGTGTAGCTCGCTCATTCGGACAGAAGAATGCGAAGACTAATATCGGATGCTTCAGTTGGAAGCTTCCTAAAGCCGCTACGAGCAAAACGATGCCAGCGGCCCAATACGTAGCTCATCAACATGGCCGCACGAATACTGACTTCATCTTGACCTACACCCGCCCAAGAACCGCCTTGCGTTTGAGCAATGCGTAAGGCTTGTTTCAAGGATGCCTCCACACGATCAAGCACTTGAGTAATGCGCTCCTGTAGACGGTCGTCTTCTTGCAACAAAGCATCACCCAAGAGTACGCGGGTCATGCCAGGATTCTTTTCTGCGAAGAACAAAAGCATCTGCAAAATGCCACGTGCCTGCGCAAGCCCAGACTCTTCTTTTTGATTAATTTGATTAATCAGACCAAAAACAGTTTGCTCAATAAAAGAGATCAGGCCTTCAAACATCTGCGCCTTACTGGCGAAGTGTCGATAGAGCGCCGCTTCTGAAACTTGAATTTTTGCCGCCAAGGCCGCAGTGGTTACGCGCTCGCCCTTCGGGTTTTGCAACATCTCTGCCAACACCTGCAGAATCTGGAGGCGACGCTCACCAGGACGGGGGCGTTTACGCGTCTTACCCTCATCAGCAATGGAAGCTTCGATGTCTGATGCAGTAGGGTCCAAAGAATCGCGCATGGTTATATCTCTTATTCGGCCCTTAACGCGAGCGAATCATCGTTCCAAAAGCCTGCTCGGTCAGAATCTCCAACAATAAGGAGTGCTCAATTCTTCCATCAATAATATGAACTGAATTCACGCCACTCTTTGCCGCATCTAATGCGGAGGAAATCTTCGGCAACATCCCACCAGAAATCGTGCCATCCGCAAACAAACCATCAATCTCGCGAGCTGTAAGGTCGGTTAACAGCGTACCGTTTTTATCCATCACACCTGGGATGTTTGTCATCATGACCAACTTCTCTGCATGCAAGATTTCCGCCATCTTACCTGCTACTAAATCAGCGTTGATGTTGTAAGCCTGACCTTCTTCGCTAAATCCAATTGGAGAGATCACGGGAATAAATGCATCGTCCTGCAAGGCTTTTACGACCGCAGGGTTAATGGCCTCAATCTCACCAACAAAGCCTAGGTCAATCATGGCCCCAGCCTGCTTTTGATCCGGAACCAGCATTTTCTTTGCCCGTATCAAGCCACCATCTTTACCGGTCAAGCCAACTGCCTGACCACCAAAATGGTTGATTAACATCACAATGTCTTGCTGCACTTCGCCACCCAGAACCCATTCGACAACTTCCATGGTTTCTTCATCGGTCACGCGCATCCCCTGAATAAAGGTGCCAGCTTTACCAATCTTCTTTAAGGCCTCATCAATTTGCGGGCCACCGCCATGCACTACTACGGGGTTCATGCCAACGAGCTTAAGCAAGATGACATCGCGTGCAAAACTTTCCTTCAGGCGATCCTCTACCATGGCGTTTCCACCGTACTTAATCACGATCGTTTTACCGTGATATGCGCGGATGTAAGGCAAAGCCTCGGCCAAAATCTCCGCCTTTAATAAAGGGGAGATTTCGCTAATAGATGGAGATTGCTTAGTCATTGCTACTTTTATATTCTGTCTAGTAAATTAATCGCCAAACAACTTTTGACGAAGTTCACGACGCTCTTGGGCCTCGAGAGATAGGTTGGCTGTCGGACGGGCAATTAAACGGTTTAGGCCAATCGGCTCACCAGTTTCTTCACACCAGCCATAATCGCCAGACTCAATGCGAGCCAAGGCCTGCTCTACTTTTTTCAACAATTTGCGTTCGCGATCACGGGTGCGCAATTCAAGAGCATGCTCTTCTTCAATCGTTGCGCGATCAGCTGGGTCGGGAACCAAAATATTTTCACGAAGATGCTCTGTCGTTTCTGAAGCGTTCTTCAGGATGTCGCCCTTTAAGGTCAAGAGCTTCTGACGGAAAAAATCTAACTGGGCCACATTCATATAGTCCTTTTCGGACATCTTGAGCAATTCGGCCTCTGTCAAAGGATCACCCTTTATAGCTTTGCTACTGGTTTTTGCCGTAGCCGTAGATTTCGTTGGTGTTTTTACCGTCATTTCATTCTTTCCATGGGTTGAACCATTATTGCTTCATTCTGCCAAAGTTTTACAGCCCTTTTGCCAATATTTCTCAATATTGTCTGTGGCGCCGGATTGTACTTTAAATTTCCTATGCCAAACAGCCCTCAAGCCCCGCCAATAGGGTGTCTTTAGGCAAATCGATGCCAATAAACACCATGCGGGTTTGCTTGTGCTCCGCACCCCATAAACCAGCCAAATCGCTGCCCATCATCTGATGGACGCCCTGGAACACCACTTTTCGGTTGCTACCCTTCACGTAGAGCACCCCTTTATAGCGCAACATCTTCTCGCCAAAGACCTCCAAAATGCCCCCCAGGAAGTCCTCTAATTTTTTATGATCAAAGGGTTTATCACTACGAAAAACGAAGGATTGGATGCGGTCTGTGTGGCCAGCATGGTCATGGTGATCATGGCTATGGTCGTGCCCACAGGTGCTGTGATCATGATGGTCGTGGCTATGGTCATGCCCGCAAGTAGCGTGGTCATGATCGTCTTGCCCTAGAAAGTGAGGGTCAATATCGAGTTTGGCATTCAAATTGAAGCCCTTGAGATCCAAAACCGCATCCAAAGGCACCACCCCTTTAGAAATCCCCTGAATCGGTGCGCGGGGATTCATATGCATTAGACGATTGCGCAAAACATCCACCTCAGCGGGCGTTACCAAGTCAGTCTTGGTAATAAAGATTTGATCAGCAAAACCCACTTGGCGCTGCGCTTCTTCATGCTCTGTAAGCTGTTGAGGGCCATGCTTAGCATCTACCAAAGTCACCACGGCATCCAAAACATAATGGTCGGCAACATCATCATCCATAAAGAAAGTCTGAGCCACAGGGCCTGGATTAGCCACGCCGGTGGTCTCAATCACCACGCGCTCAAAGCTGATCTTTTTATCTTTGCGTTGCTCCCAAAGCGTATTCAGCGCTTCGACTAAATCGCCGCGAATGGTGCAGCAGATACAGCCATTGCTCATTTGCACAATGTTTTCTTGATTGTCTTGGACCAAGATGTCGTTATCGATATTCTCCTCGCCGAACTCGTTCTCAATCACGGCAATTTTTTTGCCGTGCTGCTCCGTCAGGATATGTTTGAGCAAAGTTGTTTTGCCGCTACCCAAAAAGCCTGTGAGAATTGTTACTGGAATTAACGCCATCATTGATCCTATCAAAATCTAGAGGTAATACATTCCCTCAATGGGAAACATGACATCTTACCGAGTTCCTCAACCTTTGCCAGCCTTTGCACGAGGATGCGCTTTGTCATATGCCTGTGCTAGGTGCTGAAAGTCTAAAGAGGTGTAAATCTGGGTGCTGGCAATGCTGGCATGACCCAGCATCTCCTGAACAGCGCGCAGATCCTGGGAAGACTGCAAAACATGGCTGGCGAAGCTGTGACGCATCATATGGGGATGCACGTGGGTGGGAAGGCCCGCCCGCATAGCTAAGGTGCGTAAGCGCGCCTGAACGGTGCGTGGAGATAAGCGCGCGCCAGTCGCCGATATAAATAAGGCACCTGAAAGCGAAGGCTGTCCTTCCAGCGTAGTCTGCTCACGAATATCGCGCCAGACTCTCAAAGATTGCATGGCGGGGCCGCCAATGGGTACGGAGCGACGTTTTCCACCCTTACCCAGCACAGTGACTTCCGCAGCATCCCAATCCAGCCAGCCAGCAGACTCGTGCTGACGATCTTTGCTCTGCATGACATCAATCCCCAAGAGCTCCGACAAACGAAGCCCAGAGGAATACAGCAAATCAATGATGGCCGCATCACGTACGGTTTCTAAGTCTTTTTTCTCTTGCGCCTCTTTGACGGCTTGATTGACCAAAGATAGGGCCTGCTCGACTGAGAGTGCTTTAGGCAGAGACTTCAAACGCTTTGGCGCCTTCACATCATCGACTGGATTGGCGACCAGATTTGCGGTAGCTCGTCCAGCCTGCGCATCTCGACGCGCATCTTTCTCTGTCAGCCAGTCATACCAGCCACGCCATGCAGAAAGCGCCCTGGCAATGGTGCGAGATGACTTTCCTTTGGAGTGCAAGCGCCCTGCCCAGCGACGGACATGGGCATTGCTCACCCTTAATAATTCAACAGAATCATCTGCAGCAAATATCTGGAGCTCACCCAGATCCATACGATATGCTTTGAGCGTATGGGGCGAGAGCTGCCTTAATACATGCAACTCATGCAAATACTCTTGTACGAGAGGGTGAAGCTCAGTTAGGGCTTGGCTCATAAGCCTGGATGCGATCCAAAGCTGCAGCAGTTAGTTCAGCAATCTGACGCAAATAAAAAGCACCCATATCAGCCGTAAAACGGGTCTCATCTTTACTTGCCAACAGCAGCACTGCCGGCGATTGAACGGTTCCAATGCTTTTGCCTAAGGGCAAACCAATCGCCACCATGCTTTGCCATTCTGGATGGATCGTAACTTGGGTTGCCAATAAATCCACGCTTGCCGCGGCCAACTCTTTAGCGGAGCCACACAAAGGTGTATCGATCCATGGACCAAATGCAGCATTCGGCAACAGGAGTTGTGCCGACTCGACCTCAAATACCTCTGCCAAACCTGTAGTAACTGCAGTTTCCACGTCCGCCTTGCTATTTGCACCCATCAAGCGCAATAACCAAGCCACCAGGCTTTGCTGAGTTTTGTCATTGCGACTACCAAAGTGCAGCATCTCACTTAAACGACGGTTGAGCTCTTGATTTTGAGTGCGCAACAAAGTCATCTGACGCTCTTGCAATGAGATTGCCCGATCTTCATGCGGATGCTTTAAACGAATTTCATTTAAAAGATTGGCGTAACGCTCAAAGAAGCCTGGAGTTGCACGCAACCACTCGGCCACCAACTCTTCTTGTTCAGCTTGCTTGGGGTCGATTGCGCTCATCTCTGTTTTCTCACTTATTTTCTTGTTTAACTTGCTTAGCTCAGCTTTTTGCGGAGTAGCTCATTGACCTGCCCCGGATTAGCCTTACCTTGTGACGCCTTCATGATTTGGCCCACCAAGGCATTGAATGCTTTTTCTTTACCAGAGCGGAACTCTTCAACAGATTTCTCATTGGCGGCTAGGACCTTGTCAATCATGGCTTCTAGCTCGCCACTATCGCTAATCTGTTTCAAACCCTTGGCATCAATCACTTGATCAACAGTGCTAATCGGTTTACCTGCAACAGCCTCTTCCCACAGAATCGCAAAGATGTCTTTAGCAATCTTGTTGGAGATCGTGCCGTCTGCTACGCGGGTAAGTAATGGCGCCAAATGGCCGGCTTTTAAAGGCGCATCGGCAGTAGCAATTCCCGCACGATTGAGTGATGATGCAAACTCTCCAGCAATCAAATTGGCTGCTGCTTTTGCCAAGGACTGACCAACGATGGCCAATAACTCCTCAAAGACTTTTGCGGTGTCTCGATCTTGCGTTAGCAATTGCGCATCGTAAGCGCTTAAGGCAAATTCACTTTGCCACTGCTCGCGGAGCTGTGCTGGAAGTGCTGGCATTTTGCTGCGTACTGCAGCAATCCAAGCATCATCAATGACGACTGGCAATAAATCGGGGTCAGGGAAGTAACGGTAGTCATTTGCGTCTTCTTTACTTCGCATACTGCGCGTTTCTTGACGATCAGGATCATACAAACGGGTTTCCTGAACGACCGTGCCGCCATCTTCAATTAACTCAATTTGGCGACGCACTTCATATTGAATGGCCTCTTCTAAAAAGCGGAAAGAGTTTAAGTTCTTGATTTCGCAACGGGTACCAAATTCAGCTTGACCCATAGGACGCACAGACACGTTGGCATCGCAACGGAAAGAACCCTCTTGCATATTGCCGTCACACACTCCAAGCCAGACTACGAGTGTATGTAATGCTTTTGCATATGCAACTGCCTCAGCAGCGCTACGCATCACTGGCTCAGTCACAATCTCCAACAGTGGTGTGCCGGCACGATTTAAGTCGATGCCACTGGATGCTTCGCCATGCGGCCCTAGAAAGCCTTCCTCATGAACAGACTTGCCGGCATCCTCTTCCATATGGGCGCGCGTGAGCTCAACCACCTTCACTTGATCGCCGACTAAGATCTCTAGGTGTCCGCCAACAACTACAGGGAGATCCATCTGACTGATCTGATATCCCTTTGGCAAGTCAGGATAGAAATAGTTCTTGCGCGCAAAAATGCTCGCTGGTGAAATCTTCGCGCCAACCGCCAAACCAAAACGAATGGCATGCTCAACTGCTTGACGATTCAATACTGGCAAGACGCCAGGCAATGCCAAGTCAACTGCACAAGCTTGGGTATTGGGCCCTGCGCCAAAGCGCGTACTTGCGCCACTGAAAATTTTGGATTGCGTTTGTAATTGTGCGTGGGTCTCTAGACCAATAACGACTTCCCATTGCATCATGCCACCTCGCTTGCTTGACGCAAATGCCAGTCACTATTTTGCTGATATTGATGTGCTACTTGCAACAAGCGTGCTTCAGAAAAATAATTGCCAATCAACTGCATGCCAATCGGCAACTTGCTTGAATTAAATCCACAAGGAACACTCATCGCTGGCAGTCCTGCTAAGTTAGTTGAGAGTGTGTAAATGTCTTCTAAGTACATTTGCACCGGATCTTTTGATTTTTCTCCCAAGCGCCATGCAACATCAGGGGCAACTGGGCCCAAGATGACATCGCACTTTTCAAATGCGGCCTGAAAGTCGGCTGCAATAATGCGACGAATTTTTTGAGCCTGTAAATAATAGGCATCATAGTAACCGTGACATAGCACGTAGGTACCAATCAAGATGCGACGCTTTACTTCAGCACCAAAACCTTCGGTGCGTGACTTCTTATACATATCTGACAAATCACGATATTCATTGGCGCGATGACCGTAACGCACACCATCAAAACGACTCAAATTGCTTGAGGCCTCTGCAGGTGCCAAGACGTAATACACCGGTATCGATAGTTTTGTTTTGGGCAAGCTCACTTCAACCAACTCTGCACCTAAGTCTTGCAGTGCTTTTGCTGCAGCGTTTACAGCGTTAGCCACTTCTTGTGCGAGGCCTTCTGCAAAGAATTCTGTTGGCAATCCAACACGCAATCCCTCCAGTGGTTTTGCTAAATTAACATTGCCCTCTCTCCAAGCTTGGGTCAGGTAACGGCCATAGTCTTCGCCTGAATCAGCCAAAGAAGTCGAATCTCTAGGATCGTGGGAAGACATAGCCGTAAGGAGCAAGGCGCAATCTTCTGCGGTTTTGCCCATCGGGCCAGCCTGATCCAAAGAAGAGGCATAAGCGATCATTCCGTAACGGGATACGCGCCCATAACTAGGCTTAATGCCAGTCAGTCCACAAAAGGCGGCTGGCTGACGAATAGAGCCTCCAGTATCTGTGCCCGTTGCAATTGGGGCCAATCCTGCCGCAACTGCCGCTGCAGAGCCTCCCGATGAACCACCGGCTACGTATGCTGAATTCCAGGGATTGAGGACGGGACCATAGGCTGAATTCTCATTGGAGGAACCCATGGCGAACTCGTCCATATTGGTCTTACCTAGACAAACCATGCCGGCGCCATTGGGATTGGATTCATCGGGAATTCCGAGATTGGCAACCACGGTAGCGTCAAATGGGCTGAGGTAACCATCGAGCATTTTTGAGGCTGCGGTGGACTTCCAGCCGCGTGTCACAAAGACGTCCTTGTGGGCAACTGGAATGCCTGTCAATTGACCGCCTTTGCCAGAGGCTATTAAGTCATCTGCTTTAGCTGCTTGCTCTAAACTTAAGTGAGCGCTTACATCGAGGTATGCATTGAAGCGCTTTCCCGCCTCAATACGATCTAAAAAGTACCTTGTTAGCTCGGCACTAGAGACCTCTTTAGCAGCCAAGGCTTTTGCCATTAGAGCGATAGGAGTTTGGTGCCAGCTCATTCAATCACCCTGGGGACTAGGAAATAACCATCCTGCTCAGCAGGGGCGGATTGCATGTTTTGGGCGCGCTCATCAGACTCAGTGACGGTATCTGCGCGCAGCGGTTGTGCCAAATCTCGCAAAAAGAGAATGGGGTGAGCCAAGGGAGCAAGACCGCTGGTATCGACTGCCTGCATTTCCTCAACCAAGGCAAAAACAGCCTGTAATTGGGGCAAAACTGCCTCGGCTTCTGCCTGACTTAACTCAAGACTGGAAAGGTGCGCAATGCGCTGGACATCATCAAGTTTCATGGGGCGCTAGAGTATCATTCCTATATATATTTTTTAACACTTACTTATTTTCCCACTACATCATGTTTGGTTTTTTCCGCAGCTACTTTTCTAATGACCTGGCCATCG
>CANFWB010000044.1 GCA_947450605.1 Burkholderiaceae bacterium | reverse complement strand
GGTAAATTCCTACGCATAAATAAGCCTTAAGCCCTTACTACTCCAATCCGTCATGCCTAGACTGGCTGATCAATGATTGGAGAATGCTGATGAGCCCGAAATCCCGGCTGTACACGCTTGTAAAGGCTTGGAAGAACAAACCCTTCCAAGAAGTGCGCGATGCCTGCGGCCAGCCTTGGCTTGGCCTCAGTAGCGAAGCGCTCGAAGAACACCAATCCTGGTCCCAGCGACAAGCGATTAGTAACGAACCCATCTTTAATGCCCAGGGAACAAAGCTGACAAGCTCTTTATTTAGACCATTACTAAGCGCCACCGACACTCAGCTCCTGAGATTATTCATGGAGGGCTTAGACACGGTCACGTATTGGTATCGTAGCGGTCGATTTATTCCAGGCATATTGCCCCTTTCCGCAGAGCATCTGACCTCCAGCAGCTTGATTGATGCCTTGAGCGACCTTATCCTGAACTCTCGACTCCCTGTTGGTCTCGTCAATCTGGGGGTGCAGAAACTAGAAAGCGCTGACTCCATCGACCTCTGCATGGAAGGATTGTTGCGCATGCGCCGCCTGGGTGTATTAATTCATCTTCTCCAATTTTCTGGGACTGGCTCGCAAATCCGCTGGATTGAGGCAATGCAGCCCGAAGGTATTCATCTGGAGATGAGTCAATTCCGTAACGATGGCTTGCCAATGGCAATGATTTCTCTTGGCAAACAATTCCAAACTCAAATCTACGCCAGCAATGTCACTTTAGTGAGGGATTTAGAAAACCTTACTGCATTGGGAGCGCACCACGGCTATGGCGGACTCATGATGCCGCCAGTCAGTCGCCATCAAATGCTCCACATTAGCGATAGCCGTATCGCTAAAGCCATTTTTTCGCTGCACCCTCATAAAAACCAAAATGGAGACAAGTAATGAGAAAACGCGTGATGTTGGTAGACGACCATCCAGCAATGTTGATGGCTTTAAAAAGTATGTTGCAGGACCAGTTGCTTTTTGAGATAGCAGGACAGGCACAAAATGGTGAGGAGTGTCTGCGCTCCATTAAAGAAGTCAATCCCAATATGGTGATTCTAGATCTAGATATGCCAAAGACGGATGGGTTTGATGTGATCCGTCGCATCGGCTTAATGCATCCAGAGGTACGCATTTTAGTTCTCTCCAGCCTAGATGAGGCAGTCTATGGCGGTAGAGTTCGATCCTTGGGCGCGCACGGCTTTGTCAATAAAACCGCTGGTGCAGATGTCATTCTGGCTGCATGCGTTGCCATCTCACAGGGCTACACGTTTTTTACCCATGGGAAAAATGGCAATACTTCATTAAGTGACAATGACAAACTGGCATTAATATCCGACCGCGAGTTGCAAGTGATGAAATATCTCGGCAAAGGCAATACTAACCAGCAGATATCAGACCTACTGCACATTAGCAATAAGACAGTGGCAACCTACAAGACCAGAGTCTTTGACAAACTAGGCATTAACAATATTGCCGACTTAATCTTGTTTTGCCGCATGAACAATATTATCGAAAGCTAATACGAGCATGCATCGATTCATATTGAAAAATGTCGTATCAATCTGCTGCATTTTTACGGGCTTAGCTCACGCTGGGCCTTTCAGTGCCGCAGAACAATCATGGATCGATGCTCATCCTATCGTGCGATTTAGCATTCATGAAAAATATGCACCCTACTTAGCTCAATCAAATAAATCACAAGAAGCTGGAGTCTTCAAAAGTCTGCTATCCAAATTTGAAGAATGTACTCGGCAACAATTTGTACCCGTATGGAGAACGTCAGACCCAGAAGGTCTGAGGCAAATCGCCAAAGGAGAGGTAGATTTCATTATTGATCCACCGGGAATGAATGAACAGGTCTTGCAATTTGGCGCCCTCTCAGAAGCCATCTTTTGGGGGCAGGACGCCATCGTTACCAAGACATCAAGCAAACTCGATTTACCAGATCTAAAAATTGGGTACTTCGATCGGGGCTTTGAAAGCTCGCCTCTCAATGCGGATAACAGAAACTCTGGGGCCAATTCATCTACCCAGTTAATTCAAGCTCTGGTCAGAAATGATGTCGAGGCACTTGTCATGCCCCTTCGTTTAGCGCACCAACTAATACAAAGCTCAAAAAATCCAGATCTCAAGGTGGATGGTTTTTACAGTCGAGATCCCTTTGCTTATCGCTGGTTAATCTCAGACCAAAATGCACCTTTACACGGAGTGCTAGCCCACTTCTTAGATGACCTAGATCCTGTTGCATCACGCAAACTCTTTGCATTTGGCGAGATGCCAATGCCACAAGTACAGGGTCCAAGAGGAGCTATGCTGCCCTGGCTCAGCGCAGCCCTTGTTTTCATTATTGGCGGGGTGATGTTTTATCAACTCCAAAGAAAGTACTTTTATCAAAAGAAAGTCGCACTTGAATTACTACATTCAAAGGAGTTGGCTGAAAAGGCGAATGCTGCAAAATCTGCTTTTCTGGCAACCATGAGTCATGAGATTCGTACGCCCATGAATGCCATTTTAGGAGTGCAAGAATTACTTCTAGGAAGTGCACAATTTCCTAAAAAAGATAAACCCTTACTAAAGAGCGCGCAAGCCTCAGCAGAATCTCTTTTAGGCATGCTCAATCAAGTGTTAGATATCTCGAAAATTGAAGCCGGTAAACTCACTCTCAATTTAGAGCCCTGCAATCCCCATCAACTGATGATGGATATTCATGCTGCATTCTCGACGGTAGCTAAGAAACAAAATCTTTTGCTCCATATGTCGATTGATCCCAGAATTGCTGAAGTCTTAATGATTGATTCATTGCGTCTTCGACAAGTTCTGCAAAATTTACTCAGCAATGCAATTAAGTTCACGACCCAAGGCGAGGTTTATTTCTCTATCACCGTCCTTGCTGACGATCATGCGGGGCAGCTGATTGAGTTTAGGGTAATTGATACCGGCGTTGGCATGGGTAGCGAGCAAATTGAATTGGCTCTTCAAGCTTTTGAGCAGCTACCCGTCGCACAAGACTCCTCGCTGTGTGAGCAAAAAAGAGGAACTGGCCTAGGACTTACCATCACCAATCATTTAGTGAGTTCGATGAACAGTCATCTCTATTTTGAAAGTGCTCCAGGCTTTGGAAGCAACGTCCACTTTTCAGTCGCCTTTCCAAGAACTAGCATTGCTGCAGCAAAGGTTACTTTTTTTGATTCATTGATGCCCTCTCCTAGAAGCTGGATTTCCAAAAGGCCCGGTCGGAATAACAATGTCATTCAAGCCTTGGTGGTTGAGGATCATCCAGCCAGTCGCCAAATTTTGTCACTGCAATTAGAGGCGCTCGGTATTCAAACATGCATTTGTGAAAATGCTAGCGATGCACTCGACCTCATGCGAGACCACCACTTTGATCTCATGCTCACCGATCAATCCATGCCGGGCATGCAGGGATCTGAACTAGCCAAACAAATCAGACTACTGGGTAATCGCGACTTAATTATTATTGGTGTCACGGCAGATATCTATGCTCTTGACTCGCGTCATCAATTTTTATCATCTGGCATGAACGGCATACTTATCAAGCCACTCAGTTTAGGCGCCCTTGAGAATGAGCTCATGCGTTACTTTGACTCTAGCAATCCCACCGCCTATAAGGGAGAAGCATATTCTTTCGATGCCTTTGCGAAGCTCATTAAAGATGATCCCCAGCAGATCATCGTGGTCTTGGAAGAAATTGAAAAGGTTCATGAAGAAGTGTTGAGTGAACTTTTCTCCGACAACAATCAGGCCTTAATCAATGAAGTTCAATTTCAGAGCTTAGTTCATAAGGTTAAAGGTGGGGCGCAATTACTGGAAGCCTCTCAATTTATTCATGCCTGCAAAAATCTTGAGGGCGGTGGCCCACTAGCGATTCGAATTGAGAGATTCATCAAACTCCTGAAAGAACAAAACCAGATTATTGGGACTTACAAAAAACGGTATCCCCAGTAAAGCGCCAGCCCTTGGATAAGTGAACCCCAAGGTTTATCCTATGGAGAATGCGCGCCCAAAACTCCCCATCCTTTCCCGTGGCACTGCTGGCTAGCCTATTAATCTGCTTATTGGTCAGCCCACAAGCTCATTCTGCTGAGCAAGCCTCCCAAGATACTGCCCCGCACTACATCCCCAAGACTGTGGCTGCCAGCCTTGAGAAGAATCAAATTCCCAAAGAAGCGATCAGTATTTCCGTACTAACCATTGAGCCAGGCCGCCCTGGACAGATAACAGCCAAAACAGTATTGGATTGGCACTCTCAGCAGGCAATGAACCCCGCTTCAACCATGAAGCTTGTTACCACTCTGACCGGTCTAGATGTCTTGGGTCCCCAATATCGTTGGCGCACCAATCTCTATACCGATGGACTAATTCGGCAAGGGACTCTTAAAGGCAACCTGTATTTACAGGGAACGGGCGACCCAAAACTCGTACCAGAAGAATTAGCCAAATTAATGAAGGCCTTAAAGGATCTCGGCATTCAAAAAATTGACGGCAATTTATTTTTTGATAGAAGCGCCTACGCTCCTAATGTGATGGAGCACAACACCATTGATGGTGAATCTTTGCGGGCTTATAACGTTCCACCAGACCCCTTGCTATATGCCTTTAGAACCCTCTCCTTTCAGCTAGGTAAATCCCGCACAGCAGATTTCATTGACATTAGCTATACGCCCCCACTCTCACAATTAAAAGTAATCAACCAAATGCAACTGGTTGATCAATCGTGCGATAGCTGGAAAAGCAATATTCGCTTTAACTTAGACCCAGAGGGAGATGGGGCCTCCACCAATCAATTGCTTACCGCACAGTTCTCTGGCAGCTTCCCTAGCGCTTGCAAGGGAGTGAACTACAACGTCGTTGCTTTGGATGCCAATACCTTCCTAACTCAAGGATTTGCTGCAGCATGGGAATTAGCGGGCGGCACCTGGGTGCAAGCGCCCACTGGAAGGTCTGGCAACGTTCCTCTAGCAGCCCGACTACTATTGCAGTTTGAAGGTATCGCACTGGCAGATGATGTGCAAGACATTAACAAGTACTCTAATAATGTGATGGCGCGGCAACTGATGCTGACCTTAGCTTTGGAAAAAATGGGTAAACCAGCAACGACTGAGAATGGTGAACTTGTTATTCAGAGCTGGCTAAAGGGCCTGGGCTTGCAGTTCCCAGAACTGGTGATTGAAAACGGTTCCGGCCTATCACGTAATGAAGCCATCTCTGCGGATCACATGAATCAGTTACTCGTTGCGGCCCGTAATTTATCCGTGGGCGATACTTTTTATAACAGCCTACCGATTGCAGGTACAGATGGCACGATGCGAAATCGGCTGATGGCGCATTTACGAAAATTTCTACATCTAAAGAAAAAGCCTGAAGCTCGTATTAAAACTGGCTCCCTCGCTGATGTCAGGGCAATCTCAGGGTACGTGATGAGTCAATCTGGAAAAATGTATGCCGTAACTTCTTTTATTAACCACCCCAATGCTTGGAGAGGTTTAGAGGCGCACGATCAATTATTGGCGTGGCTACTAGAAGATGGTCCAGAACCAAAACAGGCGCGCTGAAGTCGATCACGCACGCCATCCCATTCTTCGCCTGCAGGCGGCTCTGGAAACAAAATTAAATCCCAGCCCTGCTGATCCAAATCTCGTAAGGTGCGATATAAGCGACTTGCAAATGCAGCGCTATCGCTAGGAACGAGCACTTCCTCAAAATGCACAGATGGATGACCATCCTCGCCCAAGGAAGAATCGGAGTCCCACACTGCAACCGCTACTTGCGACTTTATATCCGGAAATTCACTCAGCGCATCCAATACCCTTCCTGATGCATACATTCTCAAAGGGGTCGTTGGGGCGTAGTGCGCACGCAGACTTCCAGACACCCTTGGCAGAGTAGCATCTTGCTCGCTGAGATTACCCTCTCCAGGTAGATGCACCTTGATGCCTGTCTTGGAAAAAATTTGACCGGGGGTAATGAAGCCTGGTCGCAATAAGACAGCACGATCACCTGAAGATAAATCAATGATGGTCGATTCAATACCCACTTGGCAATCACCACCATCCAAAATCATCAAATCCAACATGCCTTCAAACTCACTTCGAACATCCGCCGCACTGGTTGGTGATACCTTGCCAAATCGGTTAGCTGATGGGGCAACAACTCCGCCCTTAAATTTACGTAATAACTCTTGTGCAAGCGGATGAGCGGGCGCACGAATTGCCACCGTATCCTGACCACCCGTAAGCTCAGTCAAAACACTTTTATCTTTCTTGAAAACCAGCGTGAGCGGACCTGGCCAAAATGCATTAATTAGTTTAAGCGCATCTTCTGATAAATCTCGTACCCAGGGAGTAAGTACTGGTACCCAGTCAACTTGATCTTGATCGAATTTATCGGGGGCTGCTAAATGCACAATCAGCGGATGATTGGAAGGCCTGCCTTTAGCAGTAAAAATCTTTTTGATTGCGTCAGGGTTCTTCGCATCAGCGCCCAAACCATAGACCGTCTCTGTAGGAAAGGCGACCAAACCACCATTGCGCAAAGATTGCACTGCCTCATTAATCACCGCAGATGATTGCGGTGAGCCACTATCGCTAGACATTTCTAAGGCTCAATCCCTAATTCAACTGCGACAGCAGCGCAATTTTGACGGGCTTGATTGAGTGATTCACCCAAACAATTAATATGCCCCATCTTACGACCCATACGTGGATCAGCCTTGCCATATAAGTGTAGCTTGGCATCAGGATGAGAAAGCACTTGGTCCCAAGCCGGCTCTCTAGTCTTGTCTTCACTCCCCTCGTACCAAAGATCTCCCAGGAGATTCAGCATAGAAACTGGAGCTAGCAATCGGGTATCACCCAAGGGCAAGCGCGCCATACTTCTTACCTGCTGTTCAAACTGACTACTCACACAGGCATCCATGGTGAAGTGACCGGAATTATGCGGACGTGGCGCAATCTCATTTGCCACAATATCGCCACTCTTAAGCACAAAGAATTCGACGCATAGAACACCTACGTAATCGATCTTCCGAATCAAGGCTTTAGCTGCTTCAACAATTTTCTTCTCTTGCCCAGGCTTAAGTGATGGCGCTGGCACGGTAGAGGTATGCAAGATACCGTCACGATGAATATTCTGCGAAACAGGATAGGCCACGACGGCATCATCATAGCCACGCACCACCAAAGCCGAAACCTCAAAATCTAAATCCATCCGCTTTTCAAGAACGCAAGGCACCTTACCCAACTCAGCCCAAGCAGCAGCCAAGTTCGTGGATTCATAAACGGTCACTTGACCTTTGCCGTCATAACCCATACGAGCGGTCTTCAATATTCCTGGAAAAAGATCTGCAGGTACATGTGCAATATCTGCATCATGCTCAACCACGCAGTATGGCACTGGACCAATATTGGTCTCCGCTTTCCAGGTAGCCAAGAATTTTTTCTCAGCAACTCGATTTTGAGCCAAAGATACACAACTACTGCGAGGCGCGACGAAGACGCCTAAAGATTCGAGCTCATCTAAGGCTTGAGCTGGAACATTTTCAAACTCAGTGCTTACTGATTTACATAGGCTCGCCATCTCTTTTAGGGCGGAGGAGTTAGTGTAATCAGCTTGAATAAATTTTTCAGCAATAGAACCGGCAGGACTGTCCGCACCCGGATCGAGAACGCACACCTTGTATCCCATCGCTTGAGCAGCTTGTGTAAACATCCGCCCCAATTGACCGCCACCCAAAATTCCTAAATACGAACCCGGCAAAATGGGTTCCAAACGATCTGCCATCTGTTTAATACCCCGGCAAATTCATTGAGCGAGCAGTATCGGACTGCTTCGCACGAAACTCTTCTAACTGCTTAGCCAAGGCAGGATCATTAATGGCTAAATTAGCAATCACGTGCAAGGCTGCATTCGCTGCACCGGCTTCACCAATGGCAAACGTCGCTACTGGAATCCCTTTAGGCATCTGCACAATTGAATATAGGGAATCTTCACCTCGCAGATACTTGCTAGCGACAGGAACACCATAAACTGGAACAATCGTTTTCGATGCGAGCATGCCTGGCAAATGAGCAGCGCCACCAGCGCCAGCAATAATGGCCTGTAGTCCATTTGTACGGGCATTTTCTGCATAGAGAAACATGTCATCAGGCATGCGGTGGGCAGAGAGAACCTTAGCCTCGTGAGCAATACCAAATTGCTCCAGCATTTGAGCGGCGTGTTGCATGGTGTCCCAATCTGAATTGGAACCCATCACTATTCCGACTATTGGCTTCTTGCTCATTTACCTCTCCAAATACCCTAATCCAACTTGGTTAATCTATCTAAGACCCTATTATCCCAGTCTTTTTGGGGCCCAGGACATTAGTCCTGAGTCAGACGAGAGAGGGCTTCGCGGTATTTTTCCGCTGTTTTATCAATGACATCCGCTGGTAGGGCGGGTGCGGGGGCTGTTTTTGGCCAAATCTTGCCATCCACCATGGCCGTTTCCAGCCAATCCCGAACAAATTGCTTGTCGTAAGAAGGTGGATTTGCACCCACATAATAGGTTTCAGCAGGCCAGAAGCGTGAAGAGTCAGCTGTAAGGATCTCATCCATCAATACCAACTGCCCAGCACCATCTAAGCCAAACTCAAACTTGGTATCGGCAATGATGATCCCGCGTGTTGCAGCATAGTCCGAAGCCTCTTTATACAAACGAATGCTGACTTCCCGAATTTGATTGGCCAACTTCTCACCAATCATCTCAACAACTTTATCAAAAGAGATGTTCTCATCGTGCTCACCCATTTCTGCCTTTGCGGCAGGGGTAAAGATGGGCTCAGGCAACTTCTGCGCATTTTCCAATCCTTCTGGCAATGCAATACCGCAGACTTTCCCAGTTTCTTTGTAATCCTTCCAGCCACTGCCAGCGAGATAGCCACGTACAACCGCTTCCACCAAAATGGGCTTGAGACGTTTTGCTACTACTGCACGACCTTGCACTTGATCCACTTCATCCGCAGGTACAACACTACTTGGATCAATGCCAGTTAAGTGATTCGGGATCACATCAGCCAACTTCTCAAACCAAAAGTTCGCCATTTGATTAAGCACAATGCCCTTCTCAGGAATGGGCTGACCCATCACTACGTCAAAAGCAGACAAACGATCGGTAGTGACCATTAATAATTTGTCATCACCGAGTGCGTAGACATCACGCACTTTTCCTTTGGAGAGCAAAGGCAGAGACTTAATCGAGGTGGCGTACAAAGCTGGCATATTTATCTCACTTCACAATCTGAGCTAATTTGCCGCTCTTATACAGTTCAGCCATTTTCTCTAAAGGAATCGGCTTAATTTTGGATGCTTGACCTGAGCTACCAAATGCATTGAAGCGCGCGATACATACCTTCTTAGCAGCTTCACGAGCAGGCTTGAGGTAATCACGGGGATCAAACTTGCTTGGGTTCTCGAAGAGGTAACGGCGGATAGCGCCCGTCATTGCAAGACGAATATCGGTATCGATATTGATCTTGCGAACCCCATTCTTAATGCCCTCCTGAATTTCTTCAACAGGTACACCGTAAGTTTCTTTCATATCACCGCCGAACTCACGAATCTCTGCGAGCAATTCCTGGGGAACGCTTGACGAACCGTGCATTACCAAATGGGTATTCGGGATGCGAGTATGAATTTCTTTAATGCGCTCGATTGCCAGAATATCGCCTGTAGGCTTCTTGGTAAATT
This sequence comes from Burkholderiaceae bacterium, assembly GCA_947450605.1. Lineage (GTDB taxonomy): Bacteria > Pseudomonadota > Gammaproteobacteria > Burkholderiales > Burkholderiaceae > Polynucleobacter. The sequence goes on along the minus strand of CANFWB010000044.1, from coordinate 6,302 downwards.
TATAAGCGCCATGACTGGTACCAATCGCAATCGCCAAGGCATCGCACTGAGTTGCTTTGACAAAATCGGCTGCTTGCTCCACATCAGTCAATAACTGCTCACGCGTCATCTTGCCATCAGCACCATGACCATCCTCTTTATCGCCCTGCATCGTTTCCAGTGAGCCTAGAACACCTAACTCAGCTTCAACAGTAACCCCAATGGAATGAGAGAACTTCACCACCTCTCTAGACACATCGACGTTATATTCATAGCTGGCGACAGACTTACCATCAGCCTCTAAGGAGCCATCCATCATCACACTAGTAAAGCCACTCTTAATTGCAGCCATACAGACCGCGGGGCTTTGACCATGATCTTGGTGCATCACGACAGGAATATGTGGATACGCCTCCACTGCAGCAGAAATGAGGTGACGCAAAAAGGATTCGCCAGCATATTTACGGGCACCAGCAGAAGCCTGCATGATGACTGGAGAATCAGCTTCATGAGCAGCCTCCATAATCGCGGTCACTTGCTCTAAATTATTAACGTTAAATGCTGGCAAGCCGTAGCCGTTTTCAGCAGCATGATCCAAGAGTTGTCGCAAAGATACTAAAGCCATGATGGTCTCTTCATTAAATTGTTAGTAATAAATGATTGAATAAATATTGAAAAAATGAATTACTTCACTTGAATAATTTTGAGTGAATTCGTGCCGCCGGGTTCACCCATTGGCTCGCCTGAAGTGAGAACAACAACATCCCCCTTCTTCACCGCACCCAACTGCTTCAAGCAATCTTCCACTTCTTGTAAAGCAATATCCCGCTCTTTGGTGTAGTCCAGGCCAATCGGGAATACATTGCGATAAGTGCTCAAGGCACGCTGCGTTGCAATCTTTGAAGTTAAGGCAAAAATGGGAAGGTGAATGTTATGGCGACTCATCCATACCGCAGTCGATCCAGAATCAGTCAATGCTGCAATCGCATTGGCATTGAGGTGATGCGCTGTAAACAAGGCGCCCAATGCAATCGTTTGATCAATGCGCGAAAAGGTTTGATCCAAGAAATCCGTGTCAAGCTTTACGTGATATGACTTTTCAGCCTCAAGACAAATCTCCGCCATCGCTTTAATGGTTTGCACTGGATACATACCCGCAGCAGATTCGGCAGAGAGCATGACAGCATCCGTGCCATCCAAAACCGCATTGGCTACGTCACTCACTTCAGCGCGCGTTGGCACTGGCGCATTAATCATGGACTCCATCATCTGCGTGGCAGTGATCGTGAATTTATCCGCCTCAAGCGCCAGCTTGATCATGCGCTTTTGCAACGCAGGAACCGCTGGATTACCCACCTCAATTGCCAAGTCACCGCGAGCAACCATGATGCCGTCACTTTCAGCAATGATGCTTTCCAGTGCTCCCGGCAGAATCGCCTCAGCGCGCTCTACCTTAGCAATTGTGCGAACTTTTCCAACCCCATACTTTGCGCTAGCAGCATCCGCCAACTTTCGAGCATAGGCCATATCTGCGCCATCTTTTGGAAAGCTAATCGCCAGAAAATCCACACCCATCGCAATCGCTGCATCTAAATCAGCAATATCTTTTTCAGTTAATGCGGGTGCAGTCAATCCGCCGCCAGCACGGTTAATTCCCTTATTATTGGAAAGCGGGCCACCTTGCTCTACAAGGGTAAAGATTTCTCCACCCTGAACGCTCTCAACTCGCAACACGACCAAGCCGTCATTCAATAGAAGGCGATCGCCAGACTGCACATCCTGCGGCAACTCTTTGTAATCTAGACCCACGCGATCTTGATTGCCTAACTGACAAGCAACATCCAAAATGAATTGAGCACCTTCTTTTAAGAGGATTTTGCTATCAGCAAATTTACCAACACGAATTTTTGGGCCTTGGAGGTCAGCCATGATGCCAACCTCTTTGCCAACTTCCGCCGAAATGCTACGCACTAAATCGTGACGTGCTTTATGGTCAGCAACTGTGCCATGAGAGAAGTTCATCCTCACCACATCTACGCCGGCGCGAATCATCTCGCGCAATATTTCAGGTTTTTCTGAGGCAGGCCCTAGGGTGGCAATGATCTTTGTTGCTCTCAACATTTTAGTCTTTCGCTCTTTCAGCAAGTATCGCAAAGGCTGGCAAGGTCTTGCCTTCCAAGAACTCAAGGAAGGCGCCCCCACCAGTAGAGATGTAATCCACTTGATTCTCAATACCGTACTTCGCAATTGCCGCTAAAGTGTCGCCGCCACCAGCGATTGAAAATGCTGGGGAGTGCGCAATCGCCGCAGCTAGCATCTTAGTGCCGCCACCAAACTGATCAATTTCAAATACGCCTAATGGCCCGTTCCATACAATCGTGCCAGCATGCGCCAACATTGTGGATAAACGCGCAGCGGTTTTAGGACCAATGTCTAGAATCATGTCATCTTGAGCCACTTGATCAGCAGAGACACGGTTTGCGCGCGCCAACGGGGAGAGCTCGTTTGCAACAACGACGTCCTCAGGAATGGGCACATGTGCGCCACGCTTTTCCATGATCTCCATAATTTCCAGGGCCTCGTCGACCAAGTCTGGCTCAGCCAATGATTTACCAATTGGTAAACCTTTAGCCAACATGAAGGTGTTGGCAATGCCACCACCCACAATGAGTTCATCCACTTTGTCAGCTAAGGCTTTGAGAATAGTGAGCTTCGAAGACACTTTAGAGCCAGCCACAATTGCCACTAAAGGACGCTTCGGACTTGCTAGAGCACGACTCAAGGCATCCAACTCAGCTGCCATCAAGGGGCCTGCACAGGCAATCGGAGCAAATTTAGCAACCCCATGGGTAGTTGCCTCAGCACGATGAGCGGTACCGAAAGCATCGTTGACATATACATCACACAGAGCGGCAATCTTCTTCGCCAGCTCATCATCATTTTTTTTCTCACCCACATTGAGTCGGCAGTTCTCGAGCAATACCAATTCGCCCGGATTGACCTCAAATCCACCATCGACCCAATCATTAATGAGGGGAACCTTGCGATTTAAGAGACTTGCAATCCGATCAGCCACCGGCGCCAAACTATCCTCAGGCTTGAATTTACCCTCAGTTGGACGGCCTAAGTGGGAGGTGACCATGACGGCTGCGCCAGCGTCCAAACACATTTGAACTGCCGGCATAGAGGCTCTAATGCGAGTGTCTTCAGTGATATTGCCCACATCATCCTGGGGAACATTGAGGTCAGCACGGATGAGCACGCGTTTTCCCTTGAGAAGACCTGCCTCAGCTAGGTCACTAAGGCGCTTTACTTTAAAGAGGGATTCCGTCATGAGAATAGGTAAATTGGGTGGTTTATGGGGAATGCTCCATTCTAAATCGTCTGGGCTCAGTACTCCGAAGGAATTGGACTATCTGGCTGGGCTGCCTGCTCTACAATAAAGGCTTGGACGTATTACAGGCCGTGGGGCACCCTAATGGCCCGGCGCCCCGTTTTACTGAATAGCTTCACCCAATTTAATAGATACTTAAAAGGTAGAAAAAATGTCGATGTCTGACCGCGATGGCTTTATTTGGTCCGATGGGAAGCTCGTTCCCTGGCGTGAGGCCAATATTCATGTGCTGACCCACAGTCTCCACTACGGAATGGGCGTATTTGAAGGTATTAGAGCCTACAAAACACCCCAAGGTACCGCGATTTTCCGCCTTGCTGAGCACGTTAAGCGCCTATTCAATGGAACCAAGATTTTCCAGATGAATATGCCTTACACCCCAGAGGAAATCACCAGCGCCATCATCGACGTGGTGAACAGCAATGAGCTAGAGGCCTGCTATATCCGTCCCATTATCTTTATTGGATCCCAAAAGCTCGGAATTTCACCAAAAGGCAACACTATCCATACCGCTATCGCTGCCTGGGAATGGGGCGCCTATTTAGGTGAAGATGGCTTGAATAAGGGTATCCGTGTTAAAACCTCCTCATTTACCCGTCACTTTGTGAACTCCTCATTGGTTCGCGCTAAGGCGTCTGGCTACTACATCAACTCCATCCTAGCGAACCAAGAAGTCACCGCTAATGGATATGATGAGGCACTGTTATTGGATACAGAAGGTTATGTATCTGAAGGCTCTGGCGAAAATATCTTCATTGTGAACAATGGCATTATTTACACCCCAGATCTTGCATCTTGTTTAGATGGCATTACCCGTAACTCCATTATGCAAATCGCCAAAGACCTTGGATACGAATTGCGCGAGAAACGCATTACTCGCGATGAAGTGTATTCAGCCGATGAAGCCTTCTTTACCGGTACCGCGGCTGAAGTAACACCCATTCGCGAGTTGGATGATCGCACCATTGGTGATGGTAAGCGCGGCCCGATTACCGAGAAAATTCAAAAAACCTACTTTGATGCGGTTTATGGCAGAAATGATCAGTACAAGTCCTGGCTGACTTACGTTAAGTAATAGGAAATCAGAGAATGCGTGAAGCTCAAGTTGTGATGATTGATGGCAATACGGATTTGCCTTTACATTGCCCAACCAATAAGACCCCTAGCTGGAATTCACACCCACGTGTATTTCTAGATGTTGCTAAAACGGGTGAAGCGAAGTGTCCTTACTGTGGCACTGAATACAAACTCATTCCTGGCACCGAGCCCCACGGGCACTAAGCCTAACAGCGCTCCAGCACGGGGCGCTGTGTCGGGATACCTCATATGAATCGTATTCTGATCATCGCCCCCAATTGGATTGGGGATGCCGTAATGTCCCAGCCACTACTGGCGACCCTCAAATCCATTTATCCGCATTGCCAGATGGATGTTTTAGCAAGCCCCTGGGTCGCCCCCATCTATCGGGCCTGCGCAGAAGTAAACCAGGTGATTGAAGCTAGGCTAGAACACAAGCAATTGCAATGGGGTTTACGCAAGCAGCTAGCAAAGCAAATTGAAGCAAATCAATATCAGGCCTGTTTTGTCCTGCCCAATAGCCTTAAGTCTGCACTCATTCCATGGCTGGCTAATATCCCCCTCCGCATTGGCTACCGCGGAGAGATGCGTTTTGGACTCATTAATATTGCTTTAGATAATCCCAGCAAAATCAATCGCCCACCAATGGCGAATCATTACCTTGCACTCAGTAATGCGCTCGATCATTCAGTGGGGATTAATGGCAGCGCGATAGCAAACCCCAAGCTCAATGTATCGACGGCAGCCCAACAATCGATCAACGAAAAACTGCAAGCAGCCAGCATTCCCCAGCAATCCATTTATGTGCTTTGCCCCGGTGCAGAGTATGGCGTCACAAAACGTTGGCCTACTGAGCACTTCGCTAGTCTCGCACAACAAATCATCAACAATGAACCAGATGCTCATGTGATCCTTCTGGGCAGTAAAGGGGATCATGCTTTGGGTGACAGCATTCAAGTCCAAGCGCAAGACTCTGGGCAGATACATAACTGGTGTGGCAACACTTCACTAGATGAAGCCATTGCGCTGATTGGGCTGAGCAAAGTCTTAATTAGCAATGACTCTGGCTTAATGCATATTGGCGCAGCATTAAAGGTCTCACAGGTAGCCATCTTCGGCTCCAGCGATCCTGACCATACACCACCACTGTCTGACAAAGCCAAAGTCATTTGGCTCAACCTACCGTGCAGCCCCTGCCATAAAAGAGAATGTCCTCTTGGGCATCTCAAATGCCTGAAAGATATCTTGCCGGAAACCGTATTGAGTACTATCAAAACACTTCGTTAATGTTGTAGTACCGCCAATCACCAGAAAGTAAGCCATGTCCAAACTTGCCAGACTCTTTCATAATGCTGATGAAGTAGTGGAGGCATTACGTGATGCATTAAAGCATCGCGACGTCAAAGGTGCTTTAGCCATCTGGTTGGATGATGATTCCATTACTTGCGTTCTGCCCGAAGGCCAACGACTGAGTGGTCATGCAGAAATTCGTGCAGGCTTGGAGCGTCTTTTAGCCAAGCAAGCTCTCTTTCTTGAGCCGATTTCTTGTATGAGTCACTCTGTTTTAGGTGCTGCTGTTTATGACACGACTGAAGCAGTTCATCTCAAAGCAGATCAAATCGAGGCAGAGTTTTTTCTCAACATTACCTTGGTCTTATTGCAAGATAGTCAGGGTTGGCGTATTGCCCATTTACACGCAAGTCATTCCACTGAGGACACTTTTGACGCACCCTCAACTCCACATGGATTGCATTAACCAGAAGATAGTGAAAAGATTGCCACCCCATGGATGAGCAAGTACTACGATCTCTCATTAAATGGCCCAACGTTCCCCATTGCTTTGGTTGGTTGG
>CANFWB010000043.1 GCA_947450605.1 Burkholderiaceae bacterium | reverse complement strand
AGTGAAGTCTAGGCTCGGTAGTGTTTGCGGAATTCGCGCGAGGATGGCGAAATTGGTAGACGCACCAGGTTTAGGTCCTGACGCCAGCAATGGTGTGGGGGTTCGAGTCCCCCTCCTCGCACCACAAGAAAGCTACTTGGCTTGGGCTTCATATATTCTGATTTTCAATTAAGAGACGAGAATGGCTGTGCAGATAGAAAATTTAGGTCAGTTAGACCGCAAAGTGACCTTAGAGTTCGCTCGTGCCGATTTGGCTAAGGCAAGAGAAGCCCAATTGGCTAAGCTAGGCAAGACCATGAAAGCCGCCGGCTTCCGTCCAGGCAAAGTGCCAAAGGCCATGGTTGAAAAACAGTACGGCATGCAAGTGGATTTCGAGCTTCAGTTCGATAAAGCTTCAGAGCTGTTTTATGAATTAGCTAAAAAAGAGAGCATTCTCTTAGCTGGCCAACCACGCCTGGATCCTAAGAGCGAATTAGATGCAGACAAAATTGTGTTTGATGCCTATTTTGAAGTTTTGCCAGAAGTGAAAATTGGTGATTTCAGTAAAGCTGAAGTAACCAAGTACGCCACTGACATCTCTGACGCCGAAATTGATCGCGCTTTAGATGTATTGCGCAAACAGCAAGTGCATTACCATCCACGTGGCGAAGCCGGTGAACACGGTGATGGTGGCGCAAGTACAGCCGCTCAGGCTGGCGATCAAGTGGTAATCGACTTCGTAGGCAAGATTGATGGTATTGAATTTGCTGGCGGCAAGGCTGAAAACTTTGAATACGTTCTCGGTGAAGGTCGCATGCTCCCAGAATTTGAAGGTGCAACTTTAGGCCTCAAAGCAGGTGAGAGCAAAACTTTCCCATTAAGCTTCCCAGCTGATTATCACGGTAAAGAAGTTGCTGGTAAAACAGCCGAGTTTACGATTACTGTGAAGTCAGTGAACTGGGCGCACCTGCCTGCTATTGATGATGCGTTTGCATTATCTTTAGGCGTTACAGAAGGTGGTGTTGCGAAGATGCGTGAAGAGGTTAAAGAGAATCTCGATCGCGAAACCAAACGTCGCATTACTTCCTTGTTAAAAGGCGAAGTAATGGATAAGCTCAATAGCATTTGTGAGCTTGATGTACCTAAATCGTTGGTTGCTCAAGAGCAAGAACGTTTAGTGGAGTCTGCACGTCAGGACTTGATGCAACGCGGCATTCCGAATGCTAAGGATGCACCGATCCCCGCTGAGATGTTTGCTGAACAAGCTCTGAAACGCGTTCGTCTTGGCTTGATTTTGAGTGATCTGGTTAAGCAGCAGAATTTGGCTGCAACTGCGGATCAAATCAAAGCTGAAATTGATGAGCAGGCCGCTACTTACGAAGATCCAAAAGAAGTAGTACGTTGGTTCTACAGCAATCCTAGTCGCCTCAAAGATATTGAGAATTTGGTTCTTGAAGATAACGTGATTAAGCACTTCACTTCACAAGCTAAAGTGATTGATAAAGCAGTTACCTTCGAAGAGCTGAGCAAGCTTAACTAAATTAAGAACCAACAAAAAAGGTCCGAGCACATGAACCAGAATCATTTCCAGTCTGAGAATTTAGAACCCAAAGGTTTGGGTTTAGTTCCAATGGTGATTGAAACCTCTGGTCGAGGTGAGAGGGCCTATGACATTTACTCTCGCTTACTCAGAGAACGCGTAGTTTTCTTGGTTGGCGAAGTAAATGATCAAACTGCAAACTTAGTTATTGCTCAGTTGTTATTCCTTGAAAGTGAAAATCCAGATAAAGAGATTTCTCTGTACATCAACTCTCCTGGTGGTTCTGTATCAGCTGGTCTGGCAATCTTCGACACCATGCAATTTATTAAGCCGCATGTCAGCACCTTGTGCATGGGTATGGCCGCCAGCATGGGCGCATTTTTGTTGTGCGCGGGTGAAAAAGGTAAGCGGTATGCATTGCCTAATTCCCGCGTGATGATTCATCAGCCCTTAGGCGGCGCGCGTGGCCAGGCTTCTGATATTGAAATCCAAGCCCGTGAAATCTTGTACTTGCGTGAGCGCTTGAATAAAATTTTGGCTGACCGGACTGGTCAATCAATCGAAACAATTGCCAAAGATACAGATCGCGATAACTTTATGTCTGCAGAGCAGGCACAAGAGTATGGCTTGATCGATAAAGTTATCGATAAGCGTCCTTAATACCGAATTCACACCAAGATATCTACTTTGAGCGATACAAACAATACCAATAGCGCAGACAAAGTTCTGTATTGCTCTTTCTGCGGCAAGAGCCAGCACGAGGTTAAGAAACTTATTGCCGGACCGTCTGTTTTCATTTGTGATGAATGCATCGATCTCTGTACCGACATCATTCAAGAAGAGCTTGCAAAGCTACCCAAGGCGGATGGTGATGATTCATTGCCAACGCCGCATCAGATCCGCGAGAATCTTGATCAGTACGTTATTGGCCAAGATCACGCCAAGAAGACATTGGCAGTGGCGGTTTATAACCACTACAAGCGCTTGCAGTATTTACCCAAAGCTAAAAAAGAAAAGCTGGATAAAGATGGCAAAGCTGTAGAGGTTGGAGAAAAAACTTCAGATAAAAAAGAATCTAAAGTGCCCGCTAAGGCCATGGTTGATGGTGTTGAACTCGCTAAGAGCAATATCTTACTGATCGGCCCAACGGGCTCTGGCAAAACATTGCTAGCCCAGACTTTAGCGCGCATGCTGGATGTGCCTTTTGTCATGGCGGACGCAACCACATTGACTGAAGCGGGTTATGTCGGCGAAGACGTTGAAAATATTATTCAGAAACTATTACAAGCTTGCGACTACAACGTAGAAAAAGCCCAACGTGGAATAGTCTACATCGATGAGATCGATAAGATTTCACGTAAATCCGACAATCCATCTATTACCCGCGATGTATCAGGCGAGGGCGTTCAACAAGCACTATTAAAGTTGGTTGAAGGCACCATGGCTTCTGTTCCTCCACAGGGGGGTCGTAAGCATCCAAACCAAGATTTCTTACAAGTAGACACAACTAATATTCTCTTTATTTGCGGTGGTGCATTTGATGGACTTGAGAAGGTCATTCAGCAACGCACAGCCAAGACCGGCATCGGTTTTAATGCGACGGTACCAGGCAAGGACGATCGCGGCGTAAGCGACCTCTTAGTTGAAGTCGAACCAGAAGATTTAATTAAGTTTGGCCTCATTCCTGAGTTGATTGGTCGATTGCCAGTGGTTGCCACTTTGGCTCAACTAGATGAGCCTGCCTTGATTCAGATTTTGACTGAGCCTAAGAATGCCTTGGTTAAACAATATCAAGCGCTGCTAACAATGGAAGGCTCTGAGCTGGAAGTTCGCCCGGCAGCCTTATCAGCCATTGCCAAAAAGGCGATTGCGCGCAAGACTGGTGCTCGTGGACTACGCTCAATTCTGGAAGGTTCGCTCATGGATGTTATGTATGACTTGCCGTCTCTAAAGAATGTTCAAAAGGTCGTAATTGACGAGAGCACCATTGCTGATGGCGGAAAGCCGATTTTGGTCTACAAACAGGGTGACGAATCTACGGAATTGAGCAAAAAAGCCTAATTTTTGGTTTTTTTAGCTATTTTTGGTAGTTTTTTGCTCACTTTTGGCGTATTCCCCCCTTGATTTTCGCTAAGTGGCATCCATATAGGTAGTATCCTATTCCTTAATTATGTCCGTATGTAGTGGTGCGGCATTTTTAGAGATTTTTACGGAACGACTATTTTGGAGGAATTGCCCCATGCCTGGCCACTTATTACTACCCTCTGAACCCATTCAACTCCCACTTCTCCCATTGAGAGATGTCGTGGTGTTTCCGCATATGGTGATCCCCTTGTTTGTGGGTCGCCCTAAATCAATAAAAGCCCTTGAGGCAGCCATGGAAACTGGCAAAAATGTACTTTTGGTAGCGCAAAAAGCTGCCGCCAAGGATGAGCCGAGCGTAGAGGATCTCTATGAGGTTGGATGCATTGCGAATATTTTGCAAATGCTAAAACTCCCAGATGGCACTGTAAAGGTCTTGGTTGAGGGAGTTCAACGCGCTGAAGTGACCCAGGTTGAGGATAGTCAGGGCTATTTTGCCTGTGAGGCAACTCCAACATCCATGTCGTCTTTAGATGCTCACGAAACAGAAGCATTGCGTCGCGCCATCATGGCGCAGTTTGACCAGTACGTAAAACTGAATAAGAAGGTTCCTCAAGAAATTCTGTCTTCACTAGGCGGAATTGATGATCCAAGTCGTTTGGCTGACACTATCTGCGCACACTTACCAGTGAAGCTAGAACAGAAGCAACGCTTACTTGAGATGACTGATGTAGTTCAGAGGCTTGAAAGTCTGTTGGCTGATCTCGAAAGTGAAATTGATATTTTGCAAGTTGAGAAACGTATTCGTGGACGCGTGAAGCGTCAGATGGAAAAGAGTCAGCGCGAGTACTATCTGAATGAACAAGTTAAAGCAATTCAAAAAGAATTAGGCGAGGGTGAAGAGGGCGCCGATCTCGAGGAGCTTGAGAAGCGCATCAAGGCTGCTCGCATGCCTAAGGAGGCGTTGAAAAAGGCTGAATCTGAGTTAAAGAAGCTTAAACTCATGTCACCAATGTCTGCTGAAGCAACAGTCATCCGCAACTTTATTGACACTTTAGTCAATCTACCTTGGAAGAAAAAAACCAAGATCAATAATGATTTATCCAATGCTGAAAAAGTATTGGATGAAGATCACTATGGCTTGGATAAAGTCAAAGAACGCATCTTGGAATATCTTGCGGTTCAACAGCGTGTTGACCGTGTTAAGGCTCCAATCCTTTGTTTAGTTGGCCCTCCGGGTGTTGGTAAAACATCCTTAGGTCAATCTATTGCTCGCGCAACAAACCGCAAGTTTGTGCGAATGGCTTTGGGTGGTGTGCGTGACGAATCTGAAATTCGTGGTCATCGTCGCACTTATATTGGCTCTATGCCTGGAAAGATTCTTTCTAGCTTAACCAAGGTGGGCGTGCGCAATCCTTTATTCCTCCTGGATGAAGTCGATAAGATGGGCATGGATTTTCGCGGAGATCCTGCGAGTGCATTACTTGAGGTATTGGATCCAGAGCAGAATCACACCTTCCAAGATCACTATGTCGAAGTTGACTTCGATCTCTCTGATGTGATGTTTGTTGCCACATCAAACTCCTTGAACATTCCTGGGCCACTGTTAGATCGCCTTGAAATTATTCGTCTCGCCGGTTACACGGAAGATGAGAAGACCAGTATTGCTACCAATTATTTAATTCCTAAACAGATTAAAAATAACGGCCTCAAAAAGGATGAGTTGAAGATTGAGGAATCCGCTGTACGCAGCATGATTCGCTACTACACGCGTGAGGCTGGTGTGCGTTCTTTAGAACGAGAAATCAGCAAGATCTGCCGTAAGGTAGTGAAGTTGCTCCTTCTTAAGAAGGAGGCGGCTCCAGTGACGGTCAATGCTGACAACTTAGAGAAGTTCTTATCCGTTCGTATGTATGACTTTGGGCTTGCCGCCAAAGAAAACCAAGTTGGTCAAGTTACTGGTTTGGCTTGGACCGAGGTTGGCGGTGACTTGTTAACTATTGAGGCGGCTGTAATGCCAGGTAAGGGCGTGATTACTCGTACCGGCTCTATTGGTGATGTCATGAAGGAGTCTGTAGAGGCGGCAAAAACCGTCGTTCGCTCTAGAGCAAGGTCTCTCGGCATTGCTGACGAAGCTTTTGAGAAGAAGGATATTCACATCCACTTTCCTGATGGTGCAACACCCAAGGATGGACCATCCGCCGGTATTGCCATCACCACGGCCTTAGTATCCGTCTTTACAGGCATTCCTATTCGCTCAGATGTGGCTATGACTGGTGAGATCACATTGCGCGGTGAGGTTTTGCCAATAGGCGGCCTGAAAGAGAAGTTGTTGGCGGCACATCGTGGCGGAATTAAGTTGGCTTTAATTCCTGAAGAAAACGTCAAAGACTTGATTGATATTCCCGACAATGTCAAGAATGCTATTGAAATCGTGCCGGTCCGTTGGATTGATAAAGTACTGGAGCTTGCTCTAGAGCGTAAACCGCTTGCTTTGACTGACCCAACACCTGAAGAGCTCGCTAAAAAGGCTGCTGAAGCTAGCAAAGCCAATGAAAAGATTTCTTCCGGAGAGGCCCTGAAGCATTGATGTGCAGGGATAATCGAGGGGTTTTTATTAAAGATAATCAGGTAATTTAAGTTATTTCTGATAAAGAATCCCTCTTTTATTTCTACACTAGGTTACAATCTCGTCTGTATTAATTTGGGGCGCTTAGCTCAGATGGTAGAGCGTCTGCCTTACACGCAGAATGTCGGCGGTTCGATCCCGTCAGCGCCCACCAGTTTCCCAAATTGGATTTGGTTTACTTCTTTAAGGCTTTCTAGCTCTTCTAGATCTCTCGCCTAGTACACTCGCATCATTGACTATATTTTCGAGCGATTAATTCATGTTTGATTCCGTACGTAAGCACCAAAAAATTCTGCAACTAGTGTTGATGCTTTTTATTGTTCCATCATTTTTGATGTTTGGTATTTCTAGTTATTCGGGTTTTATGGATAAAGAAACAGACATCGTTAAGGTGAATGGCAAACCTATTACCGCCCAGGAAGTAGAGATGGCTGCCAAGCGTCAAGCTGAGCGCGTAGGTGGCAATGTACAAATTGCCCAGAGCCTGCCGTTTCGCCAAGCAATTCTTAATGAGTTGCTGCAACAGCGCATTTTGGGTTTTGCAGTCAGCGACTTACGCCTGCAAGTAGGTAAGCAAGAGCTTGTTAATAGCTTACAAAAGATTCCGCAGATTCGGGCCTTATATCGTCAGGATGGCAGCTTTGATGATGTACGCTTTAAACAGTTACTTGCAAGCAATGGAATGAATGAGGAGCAGTTTTACGCTGGTCAAACCTTTGACTTAAAAATCCAGCAACTGGTAAATTCTGTAGCACGGACTGAATTAGCTAGCCCAAAATTATCCGAGATAGTGTCATCGTTATATGAAACTGAAAGACAAGTTCAGACGCTGCAATTTAATGCTAAGGACTACCTAGGCAAAGTCAATCCCAGTTCAGAAGAATTGCAGGCGTTTTACGAGGCTAACGCCAAGCTGTTTGAGCGCCCTGAATATATTGATGTGGAATACATTGTTCTTAAGGCTGATCCAAAAGAAGACTCCAAAGTTTTTAATGAAAAAGCAGATCAGTTTGCAAATATCACTTACGACCAATCGGACAGCCTCAAGCCTGCAGCGGATAAACTGAAACTCAACATTCAATCTCAGAAGGGTGTTACTCGCGGTGGAGCGCCCGGTGTGTCGAAAGACCACCCCTTGGCCAATCCGAAGGTAATTCAATCCCTATACAGCGAAGAAGCTTTGAAGAACAAGCGCAATACCGAAGCTGTTCAAACTTCACCAGGCGTGTTTGTTTCTGCGCGCGTTGTGATATTGCACCCAGCAGAAATATTGCCTTACCAAGAGGTTGCCGCAGAAGTGAAGCGTCAGGTGATTCAGCGCGCCGCCGAGAAGCTGGCGATTGCTGCTGCTAGCGATAAGTTTGTCGCACTAGAAAAGGATCCAAAGAACTCTGCTGGCTTTAGCACTGCGAGCTGGATTTCACGTAATAAGCCGGGTAACTTAGTTGGCTCATCTATGGATGAAGTCATGTCTATCGGCACTGATAAATTGCCTGCCGTAGTTTCAGTCTCCAATCCTGGCCTGGGCACTACGATCTATCGCATCGACCAAGTCCGTCAGCCTACTGTAGTCGATGCCAAAGTTCATAATGCGCAAGCGCAACAGATTCAAGCTTTGGCTGCGCAGTCAGAATTTGCTGGCTTTATGGCTTACTGGCGCAATAGCGCTGGCGTTAAGGTGATTAACCCACTTAAACCCGCAAGCTCCAGTAGCGTAGGCGGTTAATTCCTAGGATTTTTTCTTAAGTAAGTTGCTGTATGGGGCCATTGAGCCCCATACGTTTTTAAAGAGAATGCTTTGCGCCTCCACATTTGGGTGCAATCGATCCGCTTGAATTAGTTCAGGTTTTGTTGCAACCCCTTCTAGAAAAAAAGGTAGCAGTTCTATTTGCTCCTGATTGGCCAAAAGAGGGAAGAGCTTCTTAAATTGCATGGTGTAGCTCTGACCATAATTAGTGGGAATCTGTATGCCAAAGAGCAAAACCCGTGCACCAGATTTTTTACTCATCTGAATCATCTTGCGCAGGTTCGTTTCAGTTTGTGAAATAGGAAGGCCGCGCAAGGCGTCATTTGCCCCCAACTCAATCATGACGATCCCAGGCCTCTTTTGAGTTAGAAGCCCAGGCAGTCGAGTAAGGCCTCCTGAGCTGGTTTCGCCACTGATGCTGGCGTTAAATACAGTCCAAGAGCTGTTTTCTTTCTCAAGCCGCTCCTCCAGGAGATTGACCCATCCGGCGCCACGTGGCAAGCCATATTCGGCAGATAGGCTATCGCCCAAGACCAAGATTACTGGGCTTGTTTGAGCCCAAGAACAAATACTCATTAAGAGGCAAAATAGGCCTGTAACTAATTTATTGATCATTAAACGCTGAATCTGCATTATTCAATTCTAGAAAAATTTCCCACATGAACATAGAGTCTAAATCCATTATTGCTGACCAGGTGGGGAAGCTAGTCAAGATGTCCGACGGGGATTTGGTCATTTTGCACGACATTAGCTTTGAACTTAAGCATGGAGAAAGCGTAGCGATTATCGGCGCCTCCGGCTCTGGCAAAAGTACCCTTTTGAGCCTCTTGGCTGGCTTGGACGTACCCAGTTCAGGGCAAATTCACTTGATGGGGGAGAGTCTCACACTCCTAGATGAAGATGGACGGGCTCGTTTGCGCGGTAAATCTGTTGGGTTTGTATTTCAATCCTTCCAATTATTACCCCATTTAACGGCTATGGAGAATGTGATGCTCCCCCTAGAGATAGCAGGGGGCTCCCAAGCAAAGGCTCGACTGGCTGCCGCTCAATGGCTTGAAAAGGTAGGTTTGGCGCATAGAGCAAATCACTTTCCTAAAACCCTCTCAGGTGGAGAGCAACAGCGTGTGGCACTGGCTCGTGCCTTTATCAATCAACCTGCCATACTTTTTGCAGATGAGCCCACGGGGAGCTTGGATGAGGCTAGCGGAAACAGGGTAATTGAGCTCCTTTTTGAATTAAATCGGGAGAATTCTTCAACGCTAGTTTTAGTGACACATGATCCAGCCTTGGCTGCACGGTGCGGACGCCAGCTGAACCTTCAAGGCGGGCGCTTAGTTTGATCAAAACCTTATAATCTTGGGATGTCATCATTCTGTTGCTTGCCCGGGGCAAATGCCCTCTCAGCCTTCCGCCAACAGCGACTTTTAGCATCGCTCGCAGCCGAAGGAATTCAACTTGAGTCCGTTGAGGCTCAATATCTCCATTTTGTTTGGTCTGAATCTGAACTCAGCACCAAAGACAAGGGGATTCTTGAAAGTCTGCTGACTTACGGCCAGCCCTTTATATCGCAGATTAAAACGGGCGGCTCTTTATTCGGTAAGGCAGTTGATAAACAATCTGCTATCGCCATTCCACGCTTCGGCACAGTTTCTCCATGGGCTAGTAAGGCAACCGATATTGCTCGCCAATGTGGTCTCAATGTCTTGCGAATTGAGCGCGGTGTTCGGTATGGAATGCAAAGTAAAAAAGTGCTTAGCGCCGAACAAGAGCAATTAGTATTGGCAGTGCTGCACGATCGTATGACAGAGGCCGTCATCACCAATGTTGATGAAGCCAGCGCCTTATATCAATCACTTCCCGATCGCCCCTTTATTCGTATTCCAGTATTGACTGAGGGTAGAGTTGCTTTAGATAAGGCCAACCAGGAATTAGGCCTTGCACTGTCAGAAGATGAAGTGCTTTATTTGGTTGAAAATTTCATTCGCTTAAAGCGCAATCCGAGCGATGTTGAGTTGATCATGTTTGCTCAAGCCAATAGTGAGCATTGCCGTCATAAGATTTTTAATTCGAGCTGGACTATCGATGGTGATGATCAGGATAAGTCCTTATTTGCAATGATTCGCAATACACATCAACTGCAACCAGAAGGCACGATCGTTGCATATTCTGATAATTCTGCTGTCATGGTTGGATGTGAGTCAGAAACTTGGGCGGCAAAAGGTCAAGATGGTCTCTATCAAAAAGATACTCGTTTAGTTCACACCTTAATGAAGGTGGAAACACACAACCATCCTACAGCGATTGCCCCATTTCCAGGTGCATCTACTGGAGCAGGTGGTGAAATCCGTGATGAAGGTGCTACCGGAATAGGTGGGCGCCCGAAAGCGGGTTTGACTGGTTTCTCTGTTTCAAACCTCAATATTCCTGGCACTGATTTTCCATGGGAAACAGAGAAGTATGGCAAGCCTGAACGGATTGCTACGCCACTGCAAATTATGATTGAAGGCCCATTGGGTGGCGCCGCCTTTAATAATGAATTCGGGCGACCAATCCTTGGTGGGTATTTCCGCGTATTTGAGCAAACCTTAGAGGGTGTACGTCGTGGATATCACAAGCCAATCATGATTGCAGGTGGTATCGGCAGCATTGATTCTATCCACACCGCTAAAAAACAAATTAAGGCAGGCCACTTGTTTATCCAATTGGGCGGCCCTGGTATGCGCATTGGTATGGGCGGTGCAACTGGTAGTTCAGTTGCAACAGGCACCAATACAGCCGACTTAGACTTTGACTCGGTGCAGCGCGGCAACCCTGAGATGGAACGTCGTGCGCAAGAGGTGATTAATTCTTGTATCGCGATGGGTCAAAATAATCCCATTGTCTCAATCCATGATGTCGGTGCAGGCGGCGTGTCTAATGCATTCCCGGAGCTTGCTGATGGTGCCGGCTTAGGCGCACAATTCCAGTTGCGTAAAGTGCCGCTTGAAGAAAGTGGTATGAGCCCTGCAGAAATCTGGTGTAACGAGTCTCAAGAGCGCTATGTCCTTGCCATTGAGGCCAAGGATTTGGATTTATTTCAATCCCTCTGCGAGCGTGAACGCTGTCCGTTTTCAGTAGTGGGAGAAGCAACTACCGAACGCCAACTCCAATTAAACGATAGCAAGGAAGTTGCAGGTAGCGATGCCGCCATGCCAATTGACATGCCAATGGAGGTGTTACTCGGCAAACCACCGCGCATGCACCGCGACGTAAAACGGGTTGCTCAAAGCTTTGATGAGCTCGACGTAACTGATGCTGATTTAGCTCAATGTATTGCTTGGGTGCTCCAACAACCGACTGTGGCTAGCAAATCTTTTTTGATTACGATTGGTGATCGTACTGTGGGCGGCCTGAATGCTCGTGACCCATTTGTGGGTCCTTGGCAGGTGCCTGTTGCAGACTGCGCAGTGACGCTGATGGATTACAAGGGATACCGTGGCGAAGTGATGACCATGGGAGAGCGCTCACCTTTGGCGATAATTGATGCACCTGCTGCTGCCAAAATGGCTGTTGGTGAAGCCATTACCAATTTGCTGGCTGCTGATATTCGTCGCCTTGAGGATGTCAAACTGTCTGCTAACTGGATGGCTGCTTGCGGTACGCCGGGTGAAGATGCCAAGCTCTATGATTCCGTTCAAGCAATTGGGATGGATTTATGTCCCGCGTTAGGAATCTCCATTCCCGTAGGTAAAGATTCTTTATCAATGGCAACTGCGTGGCAAGAGGGTGAAGAGGCCAAGAAGGTGGTTTCCCCCGTATCTTTAATTATTTCTGCTTTTGCAGCAGTGCAAGATGTTCGTAAAACAACAACACCTTTACTCAAGCTCAAAGATGTGTCTGGTGTAGCTCTAGAAACTGAGCTGATATTGATTGATTTGGGTCGCGGTAAGAACCGTATGGCTGGAAGCATTCTGGCTCAAGTGCTGAATCAATCCGGCAAGTCTGCTCCAAATGTCGATCATCCAGAGGATTTAAGGTCATTAGCCGCTGCCATGATTGAATTGCGTAAAGAGGATATGTTGCTTGCATATCACGATCGCTCAGATGGGGGATTATTTGCTTGTATCGCTGAGATGGCTTTTGCATCCCATACTGGTATTTCCATGAATGTTGACATGATCGCTGTTGATATCGGACAAGAGGCTGATTGGGGTGATGCAAAGAACTGGGCACAACAAGTCTCAGGTAGACGCCATGAGCAGACCTTGCGTGCTTTATTCAATGAAGAACTTGGCGCAGTTATTCAGATTCGTAAATCGGATCGTGATGCCGTATTTGCGGTGCTACGTAAGCTAGGCCTGAGTGCCTATAGCCATGTAATTGCCAAACCCAATACCAACGGACGTATTGAAATTTGGCGTGATGCCAAGAACATCTTTGCAGAGCCTCGTGAGGTGTTACAAAAGATGTGGGCCAATACCAGCTACCAAATTGCTCGCTTGCGCGACAACCCGGATTGCGCCGATAGTGAAATTGCCTTATTGGATGACGTTTCCGATGCTGGCATGACTCCTAAACTGACTTTTGATATTGCTGAAGATGTATCGGCACCATTCATTAACCAGAATGCTCGTCCAAAAGTTGCCATTTTGCGTGAGCAGGGTGTTAACTCCCACGTTGAGATGGCTTACGCCATGAACTGGGCGGGCTTTGATAGCTATGACGTTCATATGTCTGATCTCATTTCTGGTAAAGCCAAGTTAGATGATTTCCGTGGCCTAGTTGCCTGTGGTGGCTTTAGTTATGGAGATGTTCTAGGGGCAGGTGAGGGATGGGCTAAAACTATTCTATTTAATACTCAGCTGCGTGATCAGTTTTCTTCCTTCTTTGATCGTCAAGATAGTTTTGCTCTGGGTGTCTGCAATGGCTGCCAGATGATGAGCAATCTCTCAGGGATCATTCCTGGAGCTGAAGCTTGGCCTAAATTTACCCGGAATCAGTCAGAGCAATATGAGGCTCGCTTAGTCATGGCTGAGGTGATGCCTTCACCATCCATCTTTACGCAAGGTATGACGGGTAGCCAATTACCGATTGCCATCGCTCACGGAGAAGGCTTTGCTAACTTTAGCCAGCAAGGTAATTTACAGACCCTCGAAAACCAAGGTCTAGCAGCACTTCGCTTTGTAGACCACAAAGGTAATGCTACGGAAACGTATCCAATGAATCCGAATGGCTCACCTGACGGTTTAACTGGTGTTACTACCCCTGATGGTCGTTTCACAGTCATGATGCCTCACCCTGAGCGCGTATTTAGAGCTGTGCAGATGAGTTGGGCTCCCAAGGAATGGCTGGATACGCCAGATGGAGCAAGCCCTTGGATGCGCCTCTTCCGCAACGCCAGAGTCTGGGCAAAGTAATTTATGTCTGATTTAGAGATGTTGATGGAGCCAGTAACGTTTTCTGAGAGTGGCGGTATTCGCTACCTTCACTTCGGTAGCGAGTTGATTCAGGGTGCTATGCGCATGCGAGATCCCGATGAGATCTATCTTGAATACAACCAGCAGATGATGGCTTGGCTCCTATTTTTGGAAACAAAGCCCGGTATGCGTATTGCTCAACTTGGCTTGGGTACTGGCGCTTTAACCAAGTTTGCGTATCGCTATTGCCCAGCCGTGAAAACTACTGTTGTCGAGCTGAATCCATCCGTCATTGTTTCAGCACGCAGTATGTTCTTTACGCCAGATGATGATCGTAGATTGGAAACGCTACAGACTGATGCCAAGGCCTTTGTCCAGAACAAGAAGTATAAAAATCAATTTGATGCCGTCCAAGTGGATCTATATGACGCCATCTGTGATGGACCTTCAGCCAGCTCCCTTGGCTTTTATAAAGGCTGTTACGACATCCTAAAATCACCTGGCGTATTAACGGTAAATCTATTCTCGCGTCATAAGAGTTTTGACATTAACCTAAATAACATCTGCGAAGCATTTGATAATAGAGTGCTCTTGTTTCCGGAGTCCCACGATTGCAATGTTGTGGCGATTGCTTTTAAGGGTCCCAAACTTGATGTGGAATGGAAGGAAGTTTCCCGACGCGCTAAATTGATTCTGGAGAAAACAGGTTTACCAACAAATACTTGGACGTCTGGTCTTCATCGCGAAAACGCCAATCAAGAGAATAAGCTTTATATTTAGAGCAACTGTCTCTTCCCTAGAAGATCTTACGTGTATTGAGTCGATAAAAAAAGGCGATCAGTTGATCGCCTTTTTTTGTTCCCCAAATTTCTGGGGGACTTTAATACTTAGATTGTTACAGTATCCGCAACATCACTAAACGCCTTTAGCTTATCAAAACTCATGTATTGATAAACTTCATCAGCTTTAGTATTTAATGCCTTTACTTGTTCCAGGTATTCCGCTGGTGTTGGTAAGCGGCCAAGTAGGGCAGCCACTGATGCTAACTCTGCGGATGCTAAAAAGACACGTGTATCAATACCAAGACGGTTTGGGAAATTACGAGTTGAAGTTGAAACAGCTGTAGAGCCTTTGCGAATTTGAGCTTGATTACCCATGCAGAGTGAGCAACCTGGGCTTTCCATGCGAGCGCCTGCTGCACCTAACATTCCGTAGTAACCCTCTTCCATTAAAACCATTGCATCCATCTTGGTTGGAGGGGCAACCCATAGGCGTGTAGGCATATCTTTTTTGCCTTGAAGAACCTGGCCTGCTGCGCGGAAGTGGCCAATATTAGTCATGCAAGAGCCGATAAATACTTCATCAATTTTCTCGCCAGCCACTTCAGATAAGAATTTCACATCATCTGGATCGTTAGGGCAGGCCAAGATAGGCTCTTTAATATCGCTTATATCAATTTCGATAATCTCAGCGTAGTCCGCATTAGCGTCAGCCTTGAGTAATTCAGGCTTAGCAATCCAGGCTTCCATCGCTTTGATACGGCGACCCAAAGTACGTTTATCTTCGTAACCATTTGCAATCATCCACTTCATCAAAGTGATATTTGAGCGCATGTACTCAATAATTGGCTCTTTGTTTAAATGAACAGTACATCCACCTGCCGAACGCTCTGCGGATGCATCTGACAATTCAAAGGCTTGCTCTACCTTGAGATCAGGCAAACCTTCGATCTCTAAAATGCGGCCAGAGAAAATGTTCTTCTTGCCTTGCTTCTCGACAGTTAACAAACCTTTTTTGATTGCATACAAAGGAATCGCGTTAACTAGGTCACGCAAGGTAATGCCGGGCTGCATTTTGCCTTTAAAGCGAATCAATACAGACTCAGGCATATCCAAAGGCATGACACCTGTAGCTGCTGCAAAAGCTACCAATCCTGAACCAGCAGGAAAGGAGATGCCGATTGGGAAGCGAGTATGGCTATCGCCACCAGTGCCACAGGTATCAGGCAAGAGAAGGCGATTTAACCAACTATGAATCACGCCATCACCTGGGCGCAAGGAAACGCCACCACGGTTAGTCATGAATGGTGGCAATTCATGTTGAGTGCGAATATCAACAGGTTTTGGATAGGCGGAGGTGTGACAAAACGATTGCATCACAAGGTCAGAGGAGAAGCCAAGACACGCTAAATCTTTCAACTCATCACGTGTCATTGGACCTGTTGTATCTTGTGATCCAACAGTGGTCATACGTGGCTCACAATAAGTACCAGGACGAACGCCTTGGCCTTCAGGCAAGCCACAAGCGCGACCAACCATCTTCTGCGCCAGGCTGAAACCTTTTTTGTTATCAGGGGGGCTGACAGGAATGCGGAATTCTGTTGACGCTGGCAAGCCAAGCGCTGCACGTGCTTTAGCAGTGAGACCACGACCCACGATCAAAGGAATGCGCCCACCAGCACGGACTTCATCCAAAATCACTGGAGATTTAAGGGAGAATGCAGTGATTTCTTTCCCATCTTTCAAGGCCTTACCTTCATAAGGGCGTAATTCAATTACATCACCCATATTCATATTCGAGACATCTAACTCAATTGGTAGGGCGCCAGAGTCTTCCATGGTGTTAAAGAAGATGGGGGCAATATTTGTTCCAAGACAAACACCGCCAAATCGCTTGTTTGGAACAAAGGGAATGTCTTTCCCGGTCCACCACAAAACAGAATTCGTAGCTGACTTGCGTGATGAACCAGTGCCCACAACGTCACCAACATATGCAATCAAATTGCCTTTTTTCTGCAACTCTTCAATTTGCTTCATTGGACCGCGCACACCAGCCTCATCAGGCTCAATACCTGGACGTGGATTTTTTAACATAATGGTTGCGTGTAATGGAATATCAGGGCGACTCCATGCATCAGGGGCAGGAGATAGATCGTCGGTATTGGTCTCCCCTGTAACCTTAAATACTGTCAGCTTCATGCTTTCAGGTACAGCAGGGCGGCTAGTAAACCACTCGGCATCAGCCCAACTTTGCATTACCGCTTTTGCGTTTGCATTTCCACTTGTGGCAAGTTCTTGCACATCATTGAAATAGTCAAACATGAGGAGCGTCTTTTTGAGTGCTTCTGCCGCGGCTGCACCACATTCAGCGTCCTGCAATAACTCAACCAATGGTTTTATGTTGTAACCACCAAGCATTGTTCCTAGCAGTTCTGTTGCCAGAATCCGTGAAATTACTGGAGATTTCTCTGTACCCTTTGCAACGGCATCTAAAAACTCCGCCTTTACCTTTGCTGCCTCGTCAACACCGGCAGGCACTCGATGGGTGATGAGTTCAAGCAACTCCGCTCCCGTATCTTTAGGAGGGTTTTTAAGCAAACTAACCAGTTCAGCTGTTTGATCCTTGGTCAGTGGGAGGGCTGGAATTCCAAGGGCTGCGCGTGCAGCAACTTGGGCGTTGTAGGCTTCTAGCATCGTATTTCCTATTGGGTAAGAGTTATCAACAGTAAGGCTAATTAGGGAGTATCTCCCCATCCAGTCTATTGTAATTGCTAATTCATGTCTTATATAAGACTTAATTGTTAAATATTCTTAAAAAATACCCCAAAATTGGCTCTGTTGACCAGTTTTTGAATGCCTTATCTAGTCTCGCTGTCTAACAGCCCTCAGGGGATCGTAAATAAAAAAGGTTTTGCTCGTTAGCTGCGGAAGTAAAAAATGCTAGCAATATTGAAAAAAAGAGCTCATAAATGAGGCAGATTATTTTGATGCGCCTCGTTAGCCCTTGGTGTTATTGAGGGGGGTCAAGAAATTATCCTATCGGCAGAGCTATCGTTATAATTACTTTTTCCAACAGAGCTGAAGCGATGACCAAATACGTTTTTGTCACTGGTGGTGTGGTTTCTTCTTTAGGGAAAGGAATCGCAGCTGCCTCGCTTGCCGCGATTCTCGAATCCCGCGGCCTGAAAGT
>CANFWB010000042.1 GCA_947450605.1 Burkholderiaceae bacterium | reverse complement strand
GAGCGTGGCTATATTTACATTGTTGATAGAGCAAATACAGGTATGCATATTTTGTCTTTGACTGGCCCAGCTAGAGCAATTGCAAATTACGGCGCAGCTATTAAGTAATCTGAGTTGTAGGCATCCATGAAAAATTTTTCACTGTTTCGTGGGTGCCTTTTCTTTGCGCTAGTTTTTTGTCTTTCATCCCACGTGTATGCAGAGGATAGGCTCTTTGAGATCAACATCAAGGAAGGGCGTATTCCTCAGTCAGAGAGGGTGATGAAGGTTAAAAAAGGCGATCGGATCACTTGGAGGGTGCAAAGCGATGCGGAGGGCGAGCTACACATACATGCCTATCAAATTGATTTGACAGTCATGCCCGGGGTTCGGAAGGTCCATGTCTTTAAGGCTTTCGCTACTGGTAGGTTCCGTGTCGAGTGGCATCCCGAGAGTGAACGGGGCAAGGGCATTCACCATCAAGAGGGTTTAGCTTTGCTTGAGGTATTTCCAGGGTAAATAGATGCGTAATTTGTATGTATTGATAATGTGCTCTCTGTTTTCCGAGAGAATTTTGGCTCACAGTTTTGATGAGCGATACGACCTACCTATTCCACTGGAATTTTTCCTGATAGGGGCCGGCTTGGTGGTGGCCCTCTCTTTCTTGCTGATTGTGATTTCTTCAAAATATTGGCCTATTAACGAAGGACATTCTAGTGATTCGGTATTCACTGTCTCACCTCGATTTGCTGCTGGAGCTTTCTTTGTGTTGCGTGCCTGTGGACTGTTGAGTTTCATAGCAGTTCTCTTGGCTGGTTTTTGGGGCCCCGGAAACCCGCTCCTGAATTTGGCGCCCAATTTTGTTTGGATTACCTGGTGGTTGGGCTTTTCAATTTCGATTTCCTTGCTAGGAAATTTCTGGCCCCTATGCAATCCATGGGCAAGCCTATTTGATATCTTTTGCTGGCTGCTGCGCTCCCTTGGGTTAAAAGGGGTGGCGAATAACCCCCCTTTTATTTTTCCGGCCTACCTGGGGCTGTATTTAGCCACTGGTTTTTTACTGGCCTGGAGCTGGATGGAGGTAGTCTATCCAATTGCGTTTGTCCCAGCCCGCGTTGCTAGTATTGCCTTAGTTTGGACGCTCATTAATCTTTCTGGAATGTACTTATTTGGTAAGTCAGTCTGGCTCCAGAGGGGTGATGTTTTCTCTCTTTACTTTTCCATGTTGGGGCAATTTGGATTGATCTCGTACTGCCAGCAACCGCACGGTCTACGCTTGCGCCTACCTGGCGAGGGCGTGCTGCTGGATTCTGATTTATGGCGCAATGTCAGCGGGGTAGCAGGTTTTATTATTGCCATGTTAGCCATTGTTTTATTTGATGGCTTGCATGGAAGTCAGGCTTGGGGTTTATTCGCTCAACTGCTGCAATGGCTGGGATTGATTGGACTGGGTTCGGATGACTACCTGACTGGAACGGTGGGGTTAATTTCAGTATGGCTATTTTTTGTAGGCCTGTTTTATATTTCTTGCGCTATCTCAAGTAGATTCACCCCCCTGACCCCGGTCAAGTTGACGAATACTTTTTCTGCTGCGCTGATTCCCATTGCGGTTGCATATTTAATTGCCCATAACTTTTCTAGCTTAATGATTCAGGGGCAAAGCATTATTTTCCTAGTATCCGATCCTTTTGGTCTGGGCTGGGATTTATTGAGCACTGCGAGCTATCGCCCTAATATTGGCATTATTGATGCTGGCACCACTTGGTATTTGGCTGTTGTTTCCATTGTGGTGGGGCATATCATTGCGCTGATATTGAACCATTGCCTAGCAATGCGTTTGGTTGGCTCAACTGGAAAAGCAGCCTTGATCACAATCCCGCAGACTGTATTGATGATCATGTTTACCATGCTCAGTCTGGTAATTATTGCTGAACCAATGACCAGTTCTGAGTCTTCATTGCTACAGGAGATTTGCTTTAGCGCTGTGGATTGATGAAGGTGGATTCCATATCCATTCCTCTATTTTTTATGAAGCCCAGATCTATTCGGTAGGTAATTTTTCGCCTCTGTATGTTTAAAGGCCTAAAATGTTTTTAATATGATCGAAAAAAACAACACACCACCAAAGTCAGCGCCTAACAATGAGCATTTGATTTGGGTGGATATGGAAATGTCAGGCTTAGACCCTGAAAAAGAGCGCATTTTGGAGATTGCCGTAATCGTGACCGATGCGCACCTCAATACCATCGCAACTGCCCCTGTTTGGGTAATTCATCAAGAGGATGTCTTGTTGGATGCGATGGATGCTTGGAATAAGGGTACTCACGGACGCTCGGGCCTGATTGATAAGGTCAAAGCCTCGAGTACGAACGAGGCTGCTGCAGAAGCTGAGTGCATTGCCTTCCTCAAGCAATACATCAAGCCAGGTATTGCTCCGATGTGTGGCAATACAATCGGCCAAGATCGACGCTTTATGGCGAAATACATGCCAAAACTCGAAGCCTTCTTTCATTATCGGAATATCGATGTTTCGACACTCAAGGAGCTCTGCAAGCGCTGGCACCCTGAGCTGGTGAAAGGGTTTACTAAAAAGCAGGCCCATACCGCCTTGGCGGATATTGAAGAGTCCATTGAGGAGTTGAAGTACTACCGAGATAAATTTATCGTTCCGTTGCCGGAGTAAAACCTGGTCTTGGGGATGAAAAGGGCTATTAATGCCCTTTTTCTTTTTGTCCGTTGATGTACTTTATTTCTTGATGGCGCTCTTGGGTCTAAAGGCCTTAATCACTCCCTCTTCCGTCTCTATGTAGGGCCCACCAATCAGGTCAATGCAATAAGGGACGGCGGCAAAGATGCCGGGCACAATGGATTTGCCTTCAGCATCCTTCAATCCTTCCAGCGTTTCCCGAATGGCTTTTGGCTGGCCTGGAAGATTAATAATAAGGGCGGCGTGCCCCTCGATTTCTCGTAAAACAGCAGTCTGACGCGACAAAATGGCCGTAGGCACAAAGCGCAGGCTAATTTGACGCATTTGCTCGCCAAATCCAGGCATTTCACGGGTTCCGGCATCTAAGGTGGCCTCAGGGGTCACATCTCGGCTGGAGGGGCCTGTGCCGCCTGTAGTGAGGATTAAATCACAACCAAGCTCATCAGCTAGTTCTACGATGGTTTCCGTGATGACTTCCCGCTCATCAGCAATGAGACGCTCATGAAAGACGCAGGGGGTGCAGAGGGCGTTTTGCAGCCACATCTGCAGGGCAGGAAGGCCCTCGTCGGCATAAACGCCCTTACTCGCCCTATCGGAGATCGAGATTAAGCCAATTTTGATTTCATTGGGTGTGGATCTTTTCCAAGCTTCGGTATGCTTCATGTTTCTATTCTAGCTATTATTAGGGCATGTTTACATACTCATCAAATCAGTTTCAAGAAATTATCGATTTCATGCTCAAAGAGGCCAAAAGAAGGGGTGCCTCTGATGCCGTAGCAGAGATTTCTGAGGGCCAAGGCCTTTCAGTCACCGTTCGCAAGGGCGAAGTCGAGACGATTGAGCAAAGCCTGGATAAGCAGGTGGGTGTTACGGTCTTTTTGGGGCATCATCGAGGCAATGCTAGTACGAGCGATTTTTCCAAAGAGTCCTTAAAGGCTACGGTTGAGGCTGCGTACCATATTGCCCAACATACGGCCGAAGATCTTTGTGCGGGGCCCGCTGAAAAATCGCTCCTAGAAAAGCATCCACTTGATCTGGATTTATTTCATCCGTGGGATTTGGATTCTGCGACAGCAATCGAAATTGCTCGTGCTGCTGAAGGCGCTGCCTTTGCGGTGAGTAAGCAAATTCAGAATAGTGACGGCGCTTCAGTGTCGGCGCACCACGCGCATTTTATGATGGGAACGAGCCATGGTTTTATGGGCGGCTATCCCTTCTCACGTCACTATATTTCATGCGCACCCATTGCTAATGAGGGCGGTAAAAAATCCCGCATGCAAAGAGATGATTGGTATTCCAGTTCACGCATTCCTCAAGAGCTGGCGGATCCAGCGGCGATTGGTAAGTACGCGGCAGAGCGGGCACTCTCGCGCTTAAAGGCGCGATCTTTAACTACGCGCCGTTGCCCAGTCATTTTTGAAGCACCCTTAGCGGCCGGCCTATTGGGCGGATTGGTGCAGGCTGTATCGGGCGGCGCTTTATATCGGCGCTCCAGTTTTCTGTTGGATAGTCTAGGTAAGGCAGTTTTGCCGAAGCATGTCAGTCTCTTTGAAAACCCCCATCTCAAATCGATGACAGGAAGTGCGCCGTTTGATGAAGAGGGCGTGAAAACTTCCGCTAGAACTGTGGTTGATAAGGGGGTATTGCAGGGCTATTTCTTATCCACCTATTCCGCTAGAAAGCTGGGTATGAAAACGACTGGTAATGCCGGTGGATCCCATCATCTGACATTGCAAAGTCGCAAGACACCTAAAGGTGGATTGCCCGCGCTCTTAAAAGAGATGGGTACCGGCCTCTTGGTAACTGAACTCATGGGTCAAGGCGTGAACTACGTCACTGGCGATTACTCGCGCGGGGCTTTTGGTTATTGGGTTGAAAATGGCGAGATCCAATACCCAGTAGAAGAGGTGACTATTGCTGGTAACTTACGCGACATGCTGATGGATATTCAGATGATTGGTAGCGATTCGTTGATCCGTGGCACCAAAGAAACGGGATCCATCTTGATTGGTTCAATGACCGTTGGCGGCAAATAAAACAGCAGAAAAAACTGAAGCAATTTATTTTGGGGAGAGAGTAATGGAAAGACGTTCTTTTTTAAAGAAAGCCACTATTGGTGCAGGCGCAGCAGCATTGGCCGCTCCATCGATTGCGCAGAGTCTACCAACACTGAATTGGCGTTTGGTATCGAGTTTCCCCAAATCTTTAGATAATTTATATGGCACCCCAGAAGTTTTTGCTAGTGCTTTGCGTAAGGCAACCGATGGCAAATTTAATGTCAAAGTGTTTGCTGCGGGTGAAGTGGTTCCTGCGTTGCAAGTGTTGGATGCGGTTCAGAATGGCACGGTTGAGTGTGGTCACACAGCAAGTTATTACTATTTAGGTAAGAACAGCGCATTTATCTTCGATACGGCTGCACCTTTTGGTATGACGGCACGCCAGCAGGCGGCTTGGATGTTGCATGGTAATGGCATGAAGCTCATGCGCGAGCTCTTTGCGAGCTACAACATTGTGAATTTCCTGGGCGGTCAAACGGGCACACAAATGGGTGGTTGGTTCCGTAAAGAGATTAAGTCTCCAGAGGATCTGAAGGGGCTCAAATTTCGGATTGCTGGATTTGCAGGGCAAGTGCTCGCTAAGTTAGGGGTGGTGCCTCAGCAATTGCCTGCTGGTGAAATTTATTCTGCTTTAGAAAAGGGTACGATTGACGCCGCTGAATTCGTTGGGCCATATGACGATGAAAAATTAGGCTTAGCTAAAGTCGCAAAAAATTACTACTACCCTGCCTTTTGGGAGGGTGCGGCTGGCCTTTCATTTTTAGTCAACAAGAAGCAATGGGATTCCTTGCCACCTTCTTATCAGGCTGCATGGGAGGCGGCTTGCTTTGAAGCGCACACCGATATGTGCGCCAAGTATGATGCATTAAATCCACCAGCATTACAGCGCCTGATTCAGAATGGCGCAGTCTTGCGTAAGTTCAATACTTCCGTGCTAGATGCCTGCTTTAAAGCAGCCCAAGATACCTATGCGGAAGAGTCTGCTAAAAATCCCCAGTTCAAGAAAATATTTGATGACTATCGCGTTTTCAGAAACATGGAAGCGCAGTGGTTTAACGTTGCTGAGCAGGCATTTGCTCAGTACAGTTTTGCGAAGAAACTGTGATGTTAGGCGGGGGCTTTACACTGCTTCTGGTGCTCAAACTCTGTTGATTTAGCGTAGTGAGTGGCTAATTTCGACTCACAAGAGATGGCAGCTAAACATCGCGATATTGATCTGCAATGTCCTTAAATGTAGTCTGCTCGGCGATAAATGCGTCCACTATGAATGGGTCAAATTGGGTTCTTCGCTTGGAAATAATTTCTTCTACTGCTTTTTCATGTGCCCATGCTTTTTTATAGACACGTTCGTTCACTAAGGCATCGTACATATCCGCTAATGACATAATCCGAGCTGCCAGAGGAATTGCCTCCCCCGCTAATCCACGTGGATAGCCAGTACCATCCCATTTTTCATGATGCCCACCAGCTATGTTGATTGCCTTATTAATCAAATCATGATCAGAGTCAATATCCACTTCTGAGGCGTTTAGTACAGATTCGCCAATCAATGTATGGGTTTTCATCACTTCCCACTCTTGATCTGTCAGGGGGCCTTTTTTAAGCAAAATATGGTCAGGAATACCAATTTTTCCAATGTCGTGTAATGGGGCAGCTTTAAAGAGGAGCTCAACGTTTTGATCTGTAAGCTCTTCAGCGTAATGCCCATCTTTTCTAAGGCGAAGCGCAAGCACTTTTACATAATTTTGCGTGCGAATAATGTGATTACCAGTTTCATTGTCACGAGCTTTTGCAAGGGCATTTAGCGAGGCCAAGAATTGCAACTCAGATTGCTCCAGTTTTTTATGCGCCAGTTCTAGCTTGACAGTATTGATTTCTTCAGTAGTTTTTGCATTTTCAATGCTCAGTTTGTTGATCCAATAGCCAATAAGCGCCACATAGGAGATGACTGTGAAGGCAAACCAGGACCACCTAATTAGAGTAATTTCCAAAGGCTCTTGATATAAATTCATTCCCGGTGACAGTTTTTGGAAAAAGAGGGCGCCCAATCGAATCAGGGCCAAGACTAGTTCCATCAAAGTCGCGAAAAAGAAAAGCTTTAGCTTATTTAATCGGACTTTTCCTAACAGACTCAGCTCTATTAATTGCCAAATTAGGCATAGAGAACTGGTTGCAATGACGAGAAATACTCTTTCTACAAATCCCCCTCTTTGCCTGACATATTCGAAGGTCAATCCAAAAGCGAATATTGCAAGCAAAGGTAACAATCTATGCTGGCTAACTTCGGACCTTCTTAGGAAGCGAAAAAATAACGCAATATATAGATAGCCAGCAACCATCAAGGTATTAGCCATTGTAATCAGCGCTAAATTGACAGTTGAGGCAATGGCAAAGAAAGTAAAGGCAGATGCTGTAAATACAAATGCTAAAAACCAATAGCTTTCAGGCTGGAAAAACTTATCTTGGTTGACTAAAGGTTTTGAAGCCGCCACCAGGCCCCACAAAATTACTGTGGCGATGAGAAAAAAGATTTCGTTTGGATACTGCACTAATTTAAGGGCTTTTTAATTAAATAAAAAAATATTTAGATTTCATTAATTATATTTCTATAGAGGTTACTTTGGATATTCACACCAGATCTAGGTAATCTCCATTAATGTGATGGGTAATATATGTTTACTTTCGCTCAAGCGTAATAAAGTTGAAACTAATGGCACCCTCAGAGGCTGGAGTGCGCTCTATCTCTTGCCATTCAGATTCATTGGGCACTTTAAAGAAGGTATCACCGTCTTCAACATTCATATCAATTTCAGTAATGTAAAGACGATCTGCTTTCGGAAAAGCTTGGGTGAAGAGTTGCTCCCCGCCAATCACAAATACGCGGGAGAATTCATTTAAGGCATTGAGCGCAGCCTCAAGCGAGTTCACTACTTCAGCACCTGCCAGTTGTAGCTCAGTATTGCGACTCACCACAATATTGCGACGTCCTGGCAGCGGGCGACCAATCGATTCCCAAGTCTTGCGACCCATAATGACGGGGTGACCCATTGTTACTTTTTTAAAGAACTGTAAGTCAGCAGAAATCTTCCAGGGCATTTGATTGTCTCTACCAATCACGTGATTGCGCGAGCGGGCAACAATCATGGAGATGGCGGGGTGGGTAGCTACGGTCATTAGTAATCTATTTTCTTAAATGGCTACAGGAGCTTTAATGGCAGGGTGAGATTCATAGCCGGCGATTTCAAAATCCTCGAACTCATAATTAAAGATTGAGTCTGGCTTGCGCAAAATATTCAGCTTAGGTAGCGGTAGAAAGTCTCTAGACAGCTGCAGGTCTACTTGCTCCAAGTGGTTGCTGTAGAGATGGCAGTCACCGCCAGTCCAGACAAAGTCGCCGACTTCTAGATTGCACTGTTGTGCCATCATGTGGGTGAGTAAGGCGTAGCTGGCGATATTAAAAGGCACGCCCAGGAAAATATCAGCGCTACGTTGATATAGCTGACAAGATAATTTTCCATCCGCTACATAGAACTGAAAGAAGGCATGGCAGGGCGCTAAAGCCATCCGCGGAATATCTGCCACATTCCAAGCGGACACAATAATGCGACGAGAATCTGGATTCTTTTTGAGGGCCTCTACAACCTCGGCGATCTGATCGATATGCTCACCATTCGGGGTGGGCCAAGAGCGCCACTGATAGCCGTAAATCGGGCCTAAATCACCATCCGGTGCAGCCCATTCATTCCAAATGGAAACGCCGCGCTCTTTGAGCCAGTTGTTATCAGTGCTACCTTTGAGAAACCAGAGTAACTCCAAGATGATGGACTTGAGATGGAGTTTCTTGGTTGTCACCATCGGAAATCCTTCAGCCAAATTAAAGCGCATTTGGTGGCCAAAGATGGAGATGGTTCCAGTCCCGGTTCTATCGGACTTTTGGACGCCCTTTTCGAGGACTTCCTTCATGAGATTGTGATATTGACGCATGTCTTTATTCAGTCAAATAATTCTGTAATGTTAAGAGCTTACTCGAATCTCGGAGAACTCACCCCAAGGGCTTTATGGAGTTTTGGGGAGGTCGTGGTGTACTGGAGTTGAATCTGTTTTTCAGGGGCCAAATAAGCGGCTGCGGCAAATGCGGCCAAGGCTGCCTCATGAAAGCCTGACAAAATGAGTTTTTTCTTGCCCGGGTAGATATTGATGTCACCAACAGCATAGATCCCCGGCGTACTGGTCTGAAAGCAGGCGGTATCAACAGCGATTTGCTTGCGGTCAATATCCAGACCCCAGTCGGCAATTGGGCCTAACTTCGGCGAGAGGCCATAAAACAGTAGGAGTGAATCTAGGGCGATCATCTGTACTTCACCATCCATAGTGGTGACGGCAATTTTGGTGAGATGCCTATCGGAAGATTCAAGGCCAGTAATTTGACCAATCAATAATTGCATTTCTCCAGCGGCGCAGAGTGCGCGCATCTTGGCGACGGATTGGGGTGCCGCTTTAAAATCATCTCTGCGGTGAATCAGTGTCACGCTGGCAGCTTTACCCGCAAAGTGCAATGCCCAATCTAGCGCGGAGTCTCCGCCGCCACAGATCACAATTTTCTTGCTGGTAAATTGCTCCGGGTCTCTTACACGATAGAAAACTTGCTTATCCACAAAGGTTTCTATGCCATCGAGATTCAGTGTGCGCGGCTGAAATGCACCAACGCCAGCGGCAATCAATATCGCCCTACAGAGAAAGTGTTGATCTTGGGATGTGCTGATCAGAAAGCGCCCATCAACTTGCTTCTCAAGTGTGGATACCTCTTGATTTAAATGAAACTCTGGCGCAAATGGCTCGATTTGTTTTAAGAGATTAGCAACCAGCTCTCGACCCGTGCAAACCGGTATCGCCGGAATGTCATAGATGGGTTTATCTGGATAGAGCTCTATGCATTGACCGCCTACTTCAGGCAGGGAGTCAATGACATGCGCTTTAATTTCCAGGAGTCCAAGCTCGAAGACTTGGAAGAGTCCCACCGGACCGGCGCCAATAATGACTGCATCGGTTTCAATGGGGGAGTGCAATTTACTTTACCAGTTGATCGAGTTTATTTTTAACGTCTTTCCACTCTTCGGCTTCTGGCAATGCAGCTTTAGATTTGGTGATCGAAGTCCAACCTGGAGATAGATCTGCATTCAATTTGATGAATGACTGTTGATCTCCTGGGACATCATCTTCTGCATAAATCGCATTGACCGGGCATTCGGGTACGCACACTGCGCAATCAATGCACTCATCTGGGTCGATGACTAAAAAATTTGGGCCTTCGCGAAAACAATCGACGGGGCAGACATCAACACAGTCTGTGTATTTGCAGCGGATGCAGGCTTCAGTAACAACGTAAGTCATGATGATTTAAATGTGAGGAGCCCAGATCAATGAGCCGCCATGTTGTAAAACGACAATTTTAGCCGAATCAGCTTATTTTTCAGGCAAAAGGCTTAATTTAGTTGAGGTAAAGTCACGCTATGACAACTCAAGCTAACACTCCCTCCCCGACCTCTAAACCCAAAATTCTGGTTGCAAGAGCTATATTTCCTGAGGCGCTGGCCAAATTGGAGGAATCCTATGAGGTTCAATCCAACCAGTCGGACAACATTATGACCTCTGAAGCCCTGCAAAAGGCACTTTCAGAGGTGGATGGGGCGCTAGTTGCTGGTAGTGAGCGAATTGATGCTACCGCTCTCTCCGGAGCTAGTAATTTGAAGGTGGTGGCCAATATCTCGGTTGGGTATAACAACTTTGATGTGCCAGCCATTACTGCGGCTGGTGTCATGGCCACCAATACCCCTGATGTTCTAACGGATACCACTGCGGATTTCGGTTTTGCTTTGCTGATGGCTACCGCGAGACGCATGACTGAATCAGAGCACTGGGTCAGGGCGGGGAAATGGGATCAGTGGTCTATCGTGAACAATCCGCTTGGTATGGATTTACATCACAGCACTGTTGGCATTATTGGTATGGGCCGGATTGGGCAGGGGATTGCTAAGCGCGCTTTAGGTTTTGGCATGAAGGTGATTTATCACAATCGTAGCCATCTCTCTGATGCGGATGAAAAAGCTTGCGGAGCAACTTACGTTTCTAAAGAAGAATTACTCCGCACTGCTGATCACGTCGTGTTAGTTTTGCCCTACACCGCACAAAATCACCATACGATTGGTGCACCCGAAATTGCTCTGATGAAACCCACTGCAACCCTCATTAACATTGCCCGTGGTGGTATTGTGGATGATGCTGCTTTGGCACGGGCACTGCAAGCCGGGAAGATTTTTGCTGCTGGCTTAGATGTTTTTGAGGGTGAGCCTCAAGTGCACCCAGAATTACTCAAGTGCACTAATGTTGTATTGGCTCCGCACATTGCGAGCGCTACCGAAAAAACCCGTAGAGCAATGGTAGATCTTGCTATTGAAAATTTACGCACCGCCCTCGATGGTAAAAAACCACCCAGCTTAATTAATGCTGAGGCATTTAAAGCTTAGTCGGCTTCAATCTCTTCTGGAAGCTCTCTAAGGGCGAGTTCAATTCCGCCGAATTTACCTGCCACCCAGTTGTAGACCTTGCAGGCGATCCATAACAAAGCAAAGCCAAGGAGGGCATTGAGGATCAATGCTGAGAGCACAGTAAATCCAGGGATGGCGCCGTCACGGATGAAAGCTACAAAGAGGGCTAACAACACAATCGGAACGGAGAAACAGAGGTAAACCAAAACCAGGGTTTTGGCGGTATGCATCGGGTCAACGAAGGCGATTTCTTTTTTAGTGAGTTTCATGAGAAGCAATCTTAAAGCAGTCCGTCGAAAAGCGCCACATCTACCCAGTCCCCAGCAGCAACATTTCCTTGGTCGTGAGGAAGAATGACAAAGCAATTTGCCTCACTCATCGATCGCAAAATTCCAGCACCTTGGCTACCAGTGAGCTTGACTGTTGGCTTTCCATCAGCCCCGCGTCCCAAAATAGCACGTTGAAACTCTGTGCGACCGGGTTTCTTCCGAATTGGAGCCTCAGCAATCGCTTGGGTCAGAGGGGCTTCGGTCTGGCTTGCGCCATTGAGTTGCAATAGGGCGGAGCGCACAAATTGGTAGAAGGTCACCATCACCGCTACGGGGTTGCCGGGCAATCCAAAGAAGAGGGTTTTACGACTGGACCCCTGTACTGACTTCAATATTCCAAAGGCCATAGGACGTCCCGGGCGCATGGCGATTTTCCAAAAGCCGACATCGCCTAGTTCTTGCATGATTTGTTTAGTGAAGTCTGCCTCACCTACAGAGACACCGCCAGAAGAAATCAGGACATCCGCCTTGGAGGCTGCATCTATAAATGCTGCTTTGAGTGATGCGGGGTCATCGCGCACAATGCCGCAATCAATGATGTCTATATTCAGTCGATTGAGTAAACCGGTCAGACTATAGCGATTGCTGTCATAAATACTGCCCGCATCCAAGGCTTGACCGAGAGGGCGCAGTTCATCTCCGGAGGACAAAATGGCCACCTTCAGTTTGCGATGCACCTTCAGGCTTGCAATGCCTAGCGAGGCAGCTAGACCAAGATCAGAAGGACGCAGTAAGCGTCCAGCAGTCATTGCCGCTTTACCCATTTGTAAATCCTCACCGCGTAAGCGTCGGTTTTCTCCGCGCTTCACTTGATTTTGTTTAAAGCTTGCAAGTGATGCATCTGCGGATTCAGTGAATTCTTGCGGGATGACAGTGTCGCAGCCATCGGGCATGAGTGCGCCGGTCATGATCTTGAGGCACTCTCCGGATCTAATCTGGCCCGCATACGGTTTGCCAGCATAAGCAGTACCAGCCACCTTGAGCGTGACAGTGTTATCACTATCACCCAGGCAATCCCCATTAAATGCGAAGCCATCCATTGCGGAGTTATCCCCAGCAGGGACATCGATAGGGGAGAGTAAATCTTCCGCTAGGATGCGGTTGATTGCTTGGTCTAAAGTGACAGACTCAATATCACCCGCAGTATTCATGCTACGAGATTCTTGCAGTAGGTCGGTCACCAGGCTTGCGATAGCCTGGCGAGCTTCATCCACATGTAAGGATGCGGTCAGCAAAATAGGGCTGTTGGGCGAGTGATGATGTAAATCTTTCATTGAGATGCTTTCTCTAGAGCTGCCAGCTCTTCAGGCGTATTGACATTGGCAAATGCTTGAGTGTTTTCAAATACCACGGTACCAGATCGCAACTCTGTAAACCAGCGATCAATCTTCAAATCCCCTTTGCTTAAAAAAGCATCCAAGGAGTCTTGCAAACTGCTTTTCATTAAACAGAACACGGGTTGTGCCCAAACCTTCCCATCCTCTTCTTTAGAGGACGCATAGACCAACTCCAGATTATTGCCCTCTAGTTCAGCTGCCATTCTTTCGGCAAGGTCGCTTGGCAATAAAGGGGAGTCGCAAGGGGATGTGAGTAAGTAGGGTGTTTTGCAATGCTTGAGTCCCACCGAAAAACCGGCTAAGGGCCCAGAGAAGTCTGGGGTTTCATCCATGAATACGGGGTAGCCGTAGTGCGAGTACTTTGTAATGCTACGGTTGGCATTAATGAGGATGGTGCTGACTTGAGGTTTCAGGCGGCTGATGGCGGCTTCAATCAGGGGCTTGCCATGAAAAGGGATCAATCCCTTATCGATGCCGCCCATACGTTGGGCGCGGCCACCAGCTAAGATCAGGCCAGTAATTTGATTTGCAGTAATCATTAGCCGCCGATGTAAGACATTTCCACTTTTCGGATCCCTTTGAGATCGATCGTATTTGATCCCCGTATTTCTGAATAGTGGTCCTCGCGTCCCGCCCATGTTGCCATAACAGCGTTGGCAATTTCAAGATCGCTTTTATCTGAGCGCAACAGGGTTTTGAAATCAAACCCTTCGTTTGCAAATAAGCAAAGATAGAGTTGCCCGTCAGTGGAAATACGCGCACGTGTGCACTCATGACAGAAGGTTTGGGTGACACTGGAAATAAAGCCAATTTCACCAGAGTCATCGACGTAGCGCCAGCGTTGAGCAACTTCACCGGGATAGTTGGCTTCAATCGGCTCTATCGGAAAGACTTCATTAATTCTCGCGGCCACTTCTTTTGATGGAAGAACTTGCGACATATCCCAGCCATTGGAGCTGCCAACATCCATGAACTCAATAAAGCGCAAAGTGATGCCGCTACCTTTAAAGTGCTTGGCCATCGCAATAATCTCTTGATCGTTTGTACCCTTTTTAACAACCATATTCACTTTGAGATTGGTAAAGCCAACCTCCTGGGCAGCTGCAATGCCATCAAGTACATCCGTTACCGGAAAGTCAACGTCATTCATTTTCTTGAAGATGTCGTCGTTGAGGCCATCAAGACTAATGGTGAGCCGATGCAAGCCTGCCGCTTTTAGTGCAGCTGCTTTTTTGCGCAAAACACTGCCGTTAGTCGTGAGTGTTAAGTCAAGGGGTTGGCCTGCTGTAGATCGAATTTTGGCAAGCATCTCGATGAGCACTTCCAAATTTTTTCGAAGCAAAGGCTCACCGCCTGTGAGGCGAATTTTTTCAACGCCCAGTGAGGCGAAGATCGTCGTTAATCGAGCGATCTCTTCAAAGCTGAGTAATTCATGATGAGAGAGGTAGGGATAATTCTTATCGAATATTTCCTTGGGCATGCAATAGGTGCAGCGAAAGTTGCAGCGATCGGTGACGGAAATTCGTAAATCGCGCAAAGGACGTCCGCGAGTATCTTTTGTTAAAGCGTGGGCGGCAACAAGCTGTCCTGGAATGGACGGCATTTGGCCCTTGCCTTCATCTAAACGAATGGGGATTACTTTTTCAACCATGGCTAATTATGGCTGTGAAACGGTGTTTCTGCCAAACTGCCAAATATCCTTGTGAGATAAATAGCAGTCTGGAGAAATCAGATTAAACCGTTTTTTCTTGGCCGCCGGTTTCAACTAAAACCATTGGACCATTTTGCAGGCTTACCGGCGCCTTAGGTGTTCTACCCATAGGCACAATTTCTGGCTCTGCTTTGATTTGTGATTGCGCTTCTTGATGCTTGCTAGAGTCTGTAGCTACCCAGACCATGCCAGCAGACTGAACAACGCTATGCAATGGAGTTTCTTCTAGCGCCTGGAAGGCAACCTTCGGAAGTTCAGGCATCGGCTTTGCAATCACTTCAATCGTTGGTGCTGGTGCAGCTACTACCTGAGGAGCAGGTGCCGCAACAGGATTCGCTGAACGATTGCTTTGACGCGGTGCACGTTGCTCTCTAGGTTCTCTTGGCTCGCGTGGCGTTCTTTCCTTTACTTCCTTAGGGGCTGCAGTTGCAGCGACTATGGTGTTACTAAAGCTCTGGGCAAGGTTCTGAATAGGCATAGAAGCAGATGCTCCAGCCATTCCCACTGGTGGGCCAGAGAATGAAGTTGCTACTGCGACCACGGAAGCGATCGCTGCATCACCATTGGACTCAGTACGTTCACCACGTTGACCACGACCGCGACCACGACGATTACGACCGCGACCACGACGCTCTTCACCATCTGCGCTTGGAGTTGCTTCTGTGCCAGGAGCAGCCTCAGTAGCTGGAGTTACCGCTGCCTGATTTTCTGGTTTTGGGTTTTGATTGTTTTGGTTGCGATTGCCATTTGCGTTGCGGTTACGACCGTCTTGACGACCTCTGCCAGAACCTGCTTCACGTGGAGTGCTCGCACCTTCTGTGCTTGCTACTGCACCTTCTGCTGGACGCTCGCCACGATCACTACGCTCACCACGACGACCGCGATTGCGGTTATTACCTCCACCATTGCGATTGTTTTGATTGCGGCCACGTGGCGCACTTGGAGCAGCCTTCACCTCTGGTGCTGGCGATGAAGAGAACAGACTCTTGATAAATCCAAAGAATCCACCAGTGCTAGCAGCTTCAGTTGTCGTCTTTTCAACGCGCGCAGGACGCGGCTGACTTACTGGTGCTGGTGCATTGGGTGTAATGCCTTTGACTGCAGCCTCTGGACGCGCTTTAACTTCTGCGTCTTTGCGGCTAACAGCAGTATCGGTCTCGAGTTCACGTGCAGCTTCTTCGGCCATCACGTAGCTTGCTTTTTGATCGTCAAGACGAGGATCGTCATGACGCAAACGCTCAAGTTTGTAATGCGGTGTTTCTAAATGCTTGTTTGGAATCATCAAGACATTAACTTTGAAGCGAGTCTCAATCTTGATCACTTCAGCGCGCTTCTCATTTAACAAGAAGGCAGCCACTTCGACTGGAACTTGCGTATGAATAGCGGCCGTGTTTTCTTTCATTGCTTCTTCTTGGATGATGCGCAAGACTTGCAATGCAGATGATTCGGTATCGCGAATATGGCCAGTGCCGTTACAGCGTGGGCAGGTCACGTGACTACCTTCAGACAGCGCAGGGCGCAAGCGCTGGCGTGACATTTCCATCAAGCCAAACTTGGAGATCTTGCCCATCTGAACGCGTGCACGGTCATGACGCAAAGCATCGCGTAAGCGATTCTCAACATCCTTCTGAGCCTTACTCGATTCCATGTCAATAAAGTCGATGACAATGAGGCCACCCAAGTCACGTAAACGTGCTTGACGAGCGATTTCATCGGCAGCTTCTAGGTTGGTGCGGGTTGCAGTCTCTTCAATATCAGAGCCGCGTGTTGCACGTGCTGAGTTCACGTCCACCGAAACTAAGGCTTCGGTATGGTCAATCACAATCGCGCCGCCAGATGGCAATGGCACTGTACGGGAATACGCTGTTTCAATTTGATGCTCAATCTGGAAGCGAGAGAACAATGGAACATCGTCCTGGTAACGCTTCACTCTTGGCAAGTTATCCGGCATGACTACAGACATAAATGCAGCAGCTTGCTCGTAGATGTCATCTGTATCAATGAGAATCTCGCCAATATCCGGCTGGAAGTAGTCACGAATCGCGCGAATCACTAAGCTTGACTCGAGGTAGATCAATAGCGGCGCTGAGTTGCCTTTGGCGGCTTCATCAATCGCTGTCCACAACTGCATCAGGTAACTTAAGTCCCACTGCAATTCAGTAGCGTCACGGCCAATACCAGCTGTACGCGCAATGATGCTCATGCCATCAGGTACTTCTAATTGGGACATTGCCTCACGGAGTTCTTGACGATCTTCACCTTCAATACGACGTGAAACACCGCCTCCACGGGGGTTATTTGGCATTAATACCAAATAGCGACCTGCCAGGGATACAAAAGAGGTAAGGGCGGCGCCTTTTTGGCCACGCTCTTCTTTTTCTACCTGAACAATGATTTCTTGGCCTTCGCGCAAAGCTTCTTTAATAGAGGCGTTACGGACATCAACACCCTCTTTAAAGTAGGTGCGGGCAACTTCTTTAAATGGCAGGAAGCCATGGCGTTCTTCGCCGTAATTTACAAAGCAAGCTTCGAGCGATGGCTCAATGCGAGTAATCACACCTTTGTAAATATTGCCTTTGCGTTGTTCACGACCGGCAGCTTCGATATCGATATCGATGAGTTTTTGACCATCGACGATGGCAACTCGCAACTCTTCTTGTTGAGTTGCATTAAATAACATGCGTTTCATAACACTCTCCTATT
>CANFWB010000041.1 GCA_947450605.1 Burkholderiaceae bacterium | reverse complement strand
GCTTGATACCGCATTTTTGGGCTATCTGGGGCTGTATTGCCACAGAAGTTCACGACAATAAACAGAGAATAAGATGAATTTATTTGGAAAAGTCACTAGGGCTTCGCTCTATTTAGTAGCAGCCTTCGGCACTGCATTTGCATATGCAGTTGAGGATATGCAAGGCGGCCCCGCTGTCATGCAGATGAATTTCACTGCCCCAGCAACCAAAATCATGCAAGAAATCCATTGGTTGCATTGGATGATGTTGATCATTTGTGCGGTGATTTTTGTGGGCGTTTTTGGGGTGATGTTTTATTCCATTCTCAAGCACCGTAAATCATTAGGCGCTAAATCTGCCTCATTCCATGAGAGCACTACTGTTGAGATCATTTGGACAGTGATTCCATTGTTAATCGTGATTGGTATGGCTTTGCCAGCAACCAAAACTGTTGTGGCGATGAAAGACACTACTAACTCGGATATCACTATTAAGACCACTGGTTATCAGTGGAAATGGGGTTACGACTACATCAAAGGCGAAGGTGAAGGTATTAGCTTCCTTTCCACCCTGTCTACTCCACGTGAAGCAATCAATAACCTAGCGCCTAAATCAAATACCTATTTGATGGAAGTCGATAACGAGATGGTTGTTCCTGTTGGTAAAAAGATTCGCATCATCACTACAGCCAATGACGTGATCCACTCATGGACCATTCCAGCATTTGGTGTGAAGCAAGATGCGATCCCTGGCTTCGTTCGCGACGCCTGGTTCCGTGCTGACAAGATTGGCATTTATCGCGGTCAGTGCTCGGAGTTGTGTGGAGCAGAGCATGCCTTTATGCCTATCGTGGTTAACGTTGTTTCACAAGACGATTACACCAAGTGGGTAGAGCAGAAGAAAAAGGAAATGGGTGCTGCTTCAGATGATCCATCCAAGGTGTACACATTGGAAGAGCAAAAAGAGCGCGGCGCCAAGGTGTATGCAGCAAATTGCGCAGCATGCCACCAGCCTAATGGCAAAGGTGCTGGCGCATTCCCAGCCTTAGATGGCAGTAAGGTTGTTAATGGACCTAAAGAGGGCCAATACAACATTCTGCTGAACGGTAAAAATGCAATGCCGAAGTGGGCCGGCGTGATTTCTGATGGCGATATTGCTGCAGTGATTACCTATACCCGCAATGCTTGGGGTAATAAAACGGGTGAAGTGATTCAGACCCAAGACATTATTACTACACGCGCTGGCAAGTAATTCATTTATTAATACAGATCAAACTAAACCGGAGTAATCCATGAGCACAGTCTCTACCACCCACGATCACGCACACGACCATGCGCATGATGACCACACGCCACATGGCTGGCGTCGTTGGTTGTTCGCAACAAACCATAAAGATATCGGTACGATGTACCTGATCTTCTCCTTCGTCAGCTTGTTAGCTGGTGGTGTGATGGCTTTGGGTATTCGTTTGGAATTATTCCAGC
Organism: Burkholderiaceae bacterium; assembly: GCA_947450605.1. Taxonomy (GTDB): domain Bacteria; phylum Pseudomonadota; class Gammaproteobacteria; order Burkholderiales; family Burkholderiaceae; genus Polynucleobacter. The sequence continues at coordinate 16,411 of CANFWB010000041.1, read as the reverse complement.
CGGGCTTGCAGTTCTTACGCCCTGAGTTTTTCAACCAATTAACTACCATGCACGGTTTGGTGATGGTGTTCGGCGCGATCATGCCGGCATTCGTTGGATTTGCAAACTGGATGATTCCTTTGCAAATTGGCGCATCCGATATGGCCTTTGCCCGCATGAACAACTTTAGTTTCTGGATTCTTCCGGTAGCAGCTTGTTTATTGTTCGGTTCATTCTTGGCTCCTGGTGGTGCACCTGCTGGTGGTTGGACTTTGTATGCTCCGTTGACTTCACAGATGGGCCCAGGCTTAGACATGGGTATTTTTGCGCTTCACTTGTTGGGTGCTTCTTCCATCATGGGTTCGATCAACATCATCGTCACGATCTTGAACATGCGCGCTCCTGGCCTCACATTAATGAAGATGCCAATGTTCTGCTGGACTTGGTTGATCACCGCTTATTTATTGATCGCTGTAATGCCAGTGTTGGCTGGTGCCATTACCATGGTCCTCACAGACCGCCATTTTGGTACTTCTTTCTTCTCCGCAGTTGGCGGTGGTGACCCAATCATGTTCCAGCATATTTTCTGGTTCTTTGGCCACCCAGAGGTTTACATCATGATTCTTCCAGCATTTGGAATCGTGAGCGAAATCATTCCTGCATTTTCCAGAAAAACATTGTTTGGCTATAGCTCAATGGTTTATGCAACCGCGTCTATTGCGATCTTGTCATTCATCGTTTGGGCTCACCACATGTTTGCAACTGGCATGCCTGTAACAGGTCAATTGTTCTTCATGTACGCGACGATGTTGATTGCTGTTCCTACCGGTGTAAAGATTTTCAACTGGGTAGCCACGATGTGGAAAGGTTCGATGACCTTTGAAACCCCAATGCTATGGGCGGTTGGCTTTATTTTCGTATTCACCATGGGTGGTTTTACAGGCCTGATCTTGGCAATGGCCCCAATTGATATTGGTGTGCAAGATACTTACTACGTTGTTGCCCACTTCCACTATGTATTAGTGGCTGGCTCATTGTTCGCTATGTTTGCTGGTTTCTATTACTGGTGTCCAAAGTGGACTGGCTTTATGGCTAGCGAAACTCGCGGCAAGATCCACTTCTGGGCTTCCATGATTTTCTTCAATGTCACCTTCTTCCCAATGCACTTCTTGGGATTGGCTGGTATGCCACGTCGTTATGCCGACTATCCAACTCAGTTTGCTGATTTCAATATGGTTGCCTCCATCGGAGCCCTTGGATTTGGTTTGGCTCAGGTATATTTCTTGGTATTCGTTGTATTGCCAGCTTACAGTGGTAAGGGCGAAAAAGCGCCAATGAAGCCATGGGACGGTGCCAAAGGTTTGGAATGGACTGTGCCTTCACCAGCGCCACACCATACATTTGAGACGCCTCCAAATGCTGAAGAGTTAAATGCCGCAGGAATCTAAAGTAATTGCACAAAAATCCCAATCTGCCAGTAATCGCAGATTGGGTTTTATCCTTTTAAGCGTCGCTATTGTGTTCTTTATTGGCATTGTGATTAAGCGGGGCGTACTGAGTTAACGCTCTATCACTATTCATGTCTGCTATTGCCTCCATTAACCGCCAAATCTTATTCAAATTACTGATTGCCTCAGTGATGATGTTTGGTTTTGGTTATGCATTGGTGCCAATGTATAAAGCGTTGTGTGAGGTTACTGGCATTAATGTGGTGACCAATAAGAATGATTACGGTACGAGAGCGTATAGCCCTAACAAAGTGGGTAATACACAAGTGGACTACTCACGAGTAGTAACGATTGAGTTTGATTCCAATAGCCGTGGCCCATTTACATTTCGCCCGGTGAAAAATTATTTGGAAGTCCATCCGGGCGAGATGACTGAGATTGTGTATGAAGTCACCAATAATATGAATCGCCCTGTAGAGGCTCAAGCGATTCCAAGTTATGCGCCCAAAAGCGCAATGGAGTTTTTTACGAAATTAGAATGTTTCTGTTTTCAGCAGCAAACTCTGGCAGCTCATGAAGTTAAGAAAATGCCAGTAGTGTTTGTAATTGATGCAGGCTTGCCGTCAGATGTTAAAACCATTACTTTGTCGTATACCTTCTTTGAATTAGGTGTTGGCCAGCAACCAGCAGGCTCAACTACCCCTAAATCGAAATTAGCATCATGAGTAAAAAAAGTAGTTTTATGCAATCCATGATTGCCGTGTTGTGGGCTTTTTTGGGTGTGCGTAAAAAATCCGGATTGCAGGAAGATGTAGCTTCATTAAGTTTTATCCACATTATTATTGCGGGAGTGCTTGGTGCCTTAATTTTTATGGGCATACTCCTCCTGATAGTTAAAGCAGTTTTGTCCCATTGATTATTTTTTGATTGAATAGAGAGAATAAGATGTCATCCAATTCAACCCCTTACTATTTTGTTCCTGGCTTATCTGGCCACCCAGCAAGAGCGGCGCTAGGTTTGCTAGCCTTTGGTGCCGGCATGTCCGGATGGGTAAATCATGCGGCCTGGGGTGGCCCAGTGACTGCAGTAGGTGTTATTTGGGTTCTATTCGTGCTCTATCACTGGTTTGGCGACACGATTGCTGAGTCCAATGCCGGCAAGAACGGTATTAACGTCGATATTTCCTATCGTTGGTCGATGGCTTGGTTCATCTTCTCAGAGATCATGTTCTTCGGCGCATTCTTTGCTGCGTTGTTCTATGCACGCAATATTGCGATGCCTTGGATGGGTGACGTAGAGAGTAAATTACTTTGGCCTAACTTCACTGCTGTTTGGCCGAATGACGGCCCTGCAGGTTTGGTTGAGAAATTTACCACGATGGGTCCATGGCCAATCCCTACGATCAACACCTTATTGCTCTTGAGTTCTGGTGTAACCGTTACTTACGCTCACCATGCGCTTCGTGAAAATCATATGAAGCAGGCCATTATGGGCTTGGCAGCTACTGTTGGCCTAGGTTTTGTCTTCTTATGCTTCCAGGGTTACGAGTACTACCATGCTTACCATGCGCTGAACTTGAAGTTAACTTCAGGCGTTTATGGTTCCACCTTCTTTATGTTGACTGGTTTTCATGGCTTCCACGTATTTCTGGGGGGCTTGATGTTGGCGATTGTCTTGCGTCGTATGATTCGCGGCGACTTTACGGCTGATAATCATTTTGCGTTTGAAGGCGCTGCTTGGTACTGGCACTTCGTTGACGTTGTCTGGCTTGGTCTCTACATCGCTGTTTATTGGATGTAAAGAAACAAAAATCGGGGCGTTAAGCCCCGATTTGTTTTGGCTGCTTGCTTTTAAAGTGCTTAGTTTGTTCCAACCCGAATACCAGTAGCCTCAATGTAGCCAAAATAGTGGGCAATCAGAATGCCGAGAAATAGAATGATTGAAAGTCCAATCCGCAGCATGAGGGACTGAACCATTCTTGAGCTACCGCCCTTATCCTTCATCATGAAGTAGAGGGCTGAGCCTAGGCTTCCTACAATCATTAGCAGTGCAATTGGAATAATCCATTTCATCTCAAAGTACTCCTGTGAATATGTTTTCTAGCTTCATTACTAGTCGTATAGTCGCTACTTTATCAGCCCTGGTCGTGATTTTACTTGGCTGCAGCGCCGGTGTTTGGCAGCTGAATCGGGCGGATCAGAAGATTCGCCTAGGCGAGTCCTTGGCTGCCAAACTGCAAATGCCTACGCTTAATGCAAATATCGCCAGTTTGACTTTAGAGCAGTCTACAGAACGTCGAATTGTTGCTCGCGGCCGCTTTATTCAAGATGAGGCAATTTGGCTGGATAACCGGCCTCGCCCGATTCCTGAGGGTGGCGCTGGGGGTACGGGGCAATCCGGCTTTTATTTGATGATGCCTTTGAGGCTCGAGGACAAGCAGTCTGTTTTGTGGGTAAACCGAGGTTGGGCACCCCGCAATAACGAGAATCGTATTGAGTTGCCGCCAGTCAATACTGCTGATGAGGTGGTGACTATTGAAGGTGTTGCTTTCCCTCACCCTGGAAAAGTGTATGAGTTGGGTAAAAAAAGGGGTGAAGTAGCAAAACCTCGGATTGAGCAAAATTTTGATTTAGGACTTGAGGCTCAAAATCATCGCTGGACTCAGTTACCGTTCATCCTTAGGGAGTCCTACTCAAGCAGGAATGATGGTTTGATCAGAAATTGGCCTTTGCCAACAAACGGAGTCGATCGCCATTATGCTTATGCCTTTCAGTGGTTTGCCTTGGCCTTGTTAGGATTTGTGTTTTGGCTCATCAACGGGTTCATAAAATATCGGCGAGAGCTTGTCATCAACGGAGATAGAGTGTGAGTGATACAGAATTATTGATCCCAGCTTCGCAAACAGATGCATCAGCGATTAATGCGCAGACCCGCCGTGGTCGTCTGCAAATGCTTTTTCTACTGCTTGCATGTGCCGCACCCGTAATCGCTTCCTATCTGGCTTATTACGTATTTAAACCAGAGGGTGGAAAAACCAATTTCGGAACTTTAGTTCAGCCGGTGCAAGACCTGAATCCTGCCTGGTTTGACGTTCCCTTTCAGGGTAAGTGGACTTTGTTGGTAGCTAGACCGGCTGGTGAATGCACCGCAAAAAATACATCCTGTCTCGAGGCGTTATTTTTAATGCGCCAGTTGCGTATTGCTGTCGGGCGAGAGAGTAGTCGCGTGCAGTTAGTGTGGATCAATACTGACGGTAAGCCAGTAGATCCAGAGGTGTTGCTAGCCTATGATCAAAAGACGGCAGGATTTCAGATTCTTGCGCTACCAGCAGATCCGAAGTTAAGGTCTGAGTTTGAGTATTGGATTAATCGCGATGGTGCAGGTCAGAAGATTCAGTTGATTGATCCTAGCCCCGCCAAGATGATGGTCTTTCCAGTAACGAACTCACCTAAAGAATTTGGCAGTATTAAGAAAGATTTAGAAAAGTTACTGCGTCTCAACCGTAAAGGTGAGAACTTGCAATGAGTGATTTGTTGTTGCTTGCAGAGTTAGCGTTAATTGCGATTGTCTTCGCTGGACTTCCGCTGCTCTATTTATGGAAAAGGCCGGGCTATGACTTTTTGCAAAAGCTCAATTGGGTATTGGTCTTTATGACTTTTGATCTGATTGTGTTCGGTGCCTTTACTCGCTTAACGGATTCTGGCTTGGGTTGTCCTGATTGGCCGGGATGCTACGGCACTTCCAATCCATGGCATGCGATTGGTGATATCACGCTTGCCGAAGCAGCGATGCCCACCGGTCCCGTAACCGTGATTAAAGCGTGGATCGAAATGATCCATCGCTATTTAGCAATGACGGTCGGCGCTTTGATTTCGATTCAGGTGGGGTTGGCTTGGACAAAACTACAGCGTTTGGGTAGAAATCCTTTGTTGGGTAGTTTGGGTTTATTGCTTTTGGTCTGCGTTCAAGGCGCATTTGGTGCGTGGACGGTAACGCTTAAGTTGCAACCGATTATTGTGAGCATCCATTTAATGTTAGCCTTGGTATTGCTGGCTTGCTTAACTGCCTATGCTCAGCAAGAGTGGCAAGAGCCATCTTCTTCGGTAAGGCAGTTTCAAGCAAGACCTCTTTCTGCGAAGTTGCTACTGTTAGCTTCGCTTGCTTTGGGAGCCCAAATCTTTTTAGGAGCATGGGTGAGTACTAATTACGCTGTGCTGGCATGCCCTGATTTTCCGACCTGTATGGGCGCTCTTTGGCCAGAAACTGCTTGGCAAGAGGGCTTTACTTTGTGGCGCGCGCTGGGCCTTAACGCCCTGGGTGAATCTATTTCACCGGTGGCACTGCAAACAATTCATTGGGCGCATCGCATATTTGCGATCTGTGCACTGGCAGCGCTTGGATTGCTAACGATGAATGCATTTAGTGTGACGAACGTAGCCTCATCAGGATTAGGTCGCATTGCTAAGTTATTACTAACCCTACTTTTCCTTCAGGCGCTAACTGGTATTTCTAATGTGGTTTTTCAGTGGCCATTAATTGCCGCCTTGATGCACACCGCCGGCTCTGCAGCACTAGTGTTTTGCTTAGTGCGTTTAAGCCGCTGGGCATCATGGAGTGCACCCATTCATATTAAGATAGCCAAATCATCATGAGTAGTTCAACCCCTTCCACATCTGTAGCGATGCCACGCTGGCGCCAATATTGGGTTCTCACTAAGCCTCGCGTCACTCTGCTGGCAGTTTTTTGCGCAGTGATTGGGATGTTCTTGGCAACGCCAGGGATGGTTTCTTACCCCGTTTTGATTGGCGGTATTGTAGGTATTTGGCTGTTGGCGGGAGCCGCTTTTGCGATGAACTGCTTAATCGAGCAGGCAGTCGATGCCAAGATGAAGCGCACCGCATGGAGACCTTCTGCAACTGGTGAGGTGACGCCTTTTCACATTACTATTTTTTCCATTGTTCTCGGTAGTTTGGGTTCGGTGATTTTGTGGAACTTCTGCAATCCATTAACAATGTGGCTCACGGTCGCAACCTTTGTTGGTTATGCCGTAATCTATACCTGGTTGCTAAAGCCTGCAACTCCTCAGAACATTGTGATTGGTGGACTCTCTGGTGCAATGCCACCCGCTTTAGGTTGGGCGGCAGTGACCAATGGTTTGTCTGCTGAGGCATGGCTCTTAGTGCTCATTATTTTTGTTTGGACCCCACCCCACTTTTGGGCGCTGGCTTTGTATCGTCGCGATGATTATGTGCAAAGCGGTTTACCAATGCTACCGGTAACTCATGGAGAGCGCTTTACACTTCTCAACATTTTGCTGTATACCTTGATTCTCATTGCTGCTACCTTGCTCCCATACATTTACGGCATGAGTGGCATGGTGTATCTCATTGCCGCAATCATTCTGGGCTTCATGTTCTTAGCCTACGTAATTGCTTTATTTGTTTCTTATAGTGACGCACTAGCGAAGAAGACGTTCCGATTTTCAATTACCTATTTATCACTGCTGTTTGCGGCGCTGCTAATAGATCACTATTTCATTTGAAATGAGTATGTGTTTATCTAAATTAGGCCCCCGCATTGCTCGCATGTTGATGCTGTCATTATTAGGTTTGGCTTTGCTTGCTTGCAGTCCAAAGCCGAGTTTCAAGAATGTGGACATTACGGGTGGCAAGGCATTTGGCAATGACTTCAGTTTGTTCGACCCTGATGGTCATGTCAGAACGATGGCTGACTTTAAGGGTAAAGCGGTGGTGATGTTCTTCGGCTATACCCAGTGCCCAGATGTTTGCCCAACGACACTCACAGAGATGCAGCAGGTCATGGCTTTATTGGGCCCTCAGGCGGATCGAGTGCAGGTTTTATTTGTGACCGTAGATCCGGATCGGGATACCGCAGCCATACTCAAACAGTATGTTCCAGCATTTGATTCGCGTTTCTTGGGATTGCGTCCTGCAGATCAGGCTGCCTTGGAGAAAGTCACTAAAGACTTTAAGATTTACTACAAGAAGGTGCCTGGCGCTAGTCCTGGTTCATACACTATGGACCACACCGCTGGAAGCTATGCCTTTGATCCAGAGGGGCATTTACGCCTTTATATCAAGCATGCACAAGGCCCGGAAACCTTGGCGCAAGACTTGAAAGAACTACTGAAATAAATTTAGGCAGCTTGTGCTTGTAGGAGGTTGCGCATCTTTTTGAGTGCGGAGGTCTCAATCTGACGTACACGCTCTGCAGAGATGCCGTACTCATGTGCGAGATCATGCAATGTCTTCGTGCCATTGCCATCCGCATCCATGGCCAACCAGCGTGACTGCACGATGTTACGGCTACGCTCATCTAAAGCCATCAGGGCTTGATCCAGTTGAGGGCCATGCAATGCATCCGTTGCAGCCGCAGCCATCATCTCTGTAGGCTCCTGGCTGTTATCGGCCAGCCACTGAATTGGCGCATAGGCTGACTCATCATCGTTGTCATCGCCCTCTAGGGCAACATCACCACCAGCAAGACGCATTTCCATTTCTTTAACGTCAGAACCTTTGACATCAAGGGCTTTAGCTAAAGCTTCCACTTCATTTGGGGTGAGGGCTGCGAGAGTAGGCTTGTTGCTGCGTAAATTAAAGAACAACTTACGTTGTGCTTTAGTTGTCGCCACTTTCACCAAACGCCAATTCTTGAGAATGTACTCGTGAATCTCTGCTTTAATCCAGTGAATGGCATAAGAGACTAGGCGTGCACCCTGATTGGGGTCGTAGCGCTTCACCGCCTTCATTAGGCCGATATTGCCCTCCTGAATTAAGTCGGCATGAGGGATGCCATATCCTAGATATTGGCGTGCGACAGACACCACCAAACGCAGGTGCGAGAGAACTAAAGTCTTCGCAGCGTCTACATTTTCAGTGCGACGAAATTCCTGCGCCAAATGCAGCTCTTCTGCAGCGCTGAGCATGGGTACGCGATTAACGTACGCGATATAAGAGTCGAGCGTGCCAACCCCAAGGGAAGGCAACATCGGAAAGGCAAGCGAAGCCGCAGCAGTCTGCGCTGCCGGCAGGGTTTGCCTTGCTTGCAATTGCGGTTTGTATGCTTTCTTTTGAACCATTTTTCTTTTTGAATATATTAGGTATTAATAGACTTCCATTTTAGCACTCTTGTCAAGAGAGTGCTAATGGTTTTTTACTTCTATAAGTCTATGATTTAATTGAATAATTCTGCAGAATATTGGCCTGCTGTGAAGGGGGCTAAATCATCAATACCCTCTCCCTTACCTAGTGCTAAAACCGCTGGTTTTGGCCCATCATTGAGGGTGTGGGCCAGAGCACAAATCACTCCCCCTTTAGCAGTTCCATCCAATTTCGTCACGATCAGAGCGCTAAGCCCTAAAGCTGCGTGGAAGGCCTTTACTTGGCTTAAACCGTTTTGACCAGTATTACCATCAAGAACCAGCAAAGTCTGGTGAGGGGCCCCAGGAAGCGCCTTGCCGATGACTCTTTTAACCTTCTTCAGTTCTTCCATTAAATGGTCTTGAGTGGCGAGTCGTCCGGCAGTATCAATAATCAGAATGTCATTCTTACGAGAAATCGCCGCGTGGATGGCGTCATGTGCTACTGCTGCTGCATCACCACTCTCCTGCATGATGACATCGACTTGGTTGCGACCACCCCATTCGAGGAGTTGGTTGCGCGCTGCAGCCCTAAAAGTATCTCCTGCTGCGAGCAGAACGGATTTACCTTGGGATTGAAAGAGGCGGCAGAGCTTGCCGATGGTGGTGGTCTTGCCGGCACCGTTGACGCCAATGACTAGCCAGACTTCAGGTGTCGTCTTTTGCTCGTGGACATACAAAGGATTGGGGATGGGCTCTAAAGGTTTTAATAGAAGGGCAACTTCTTGCACTAATAATTGTTTGAGATCTTCTGGGCTATTGGCCTTTTCTGATTTAGCGGCCTTACGGAGTTTGCCAATCAGTTGCTCAGTCGTAGGTAGTCCCACATCGCTGAGGATGAGAGATTCTTCTAAAGCATCAAACCAGGCTTCATCAGTCTGATTTGATTTGAATAGGGATCCGAGGGTTTTACGTAGGCCGAACATAATCGATACAATTTAATCCTTGCATCTTATCAATTTAATTCTTGGGATAGGTGATCTTACAGATGCGCTCCACTTTACTGCGTTTTTCTTTCTATTTGATGCTCTGTTGCCAGGCCGCTTGGGCAGCTCCCGATGCTGGAACAGCAAATACACAGGAGTTTCAACTCTCCAATGGACTCAAGCTCATTGTGCGTGAAGATCATCGGGCGCCGACGGTTGCACACATGGTTTGGTACCGCGCCGGATCAATGGACGAGGTCAATGGCAAGACTGGCGTAGCACATGTGCTTGAGCACATGATGTTTAAGGGTACGGACAAAGTAAAGTCAGGTGAATTCTCCCGCTTGGTAGCTGCTGTTGGCGGTCGAGAGAATGCTTTCACTTCCAGTGACTACACGGCGTACTTTCAGCAGGTTGAAAAATCCAAGTTAGATGCAGTCATGAAGCTTGAGGCTGATCGCATGAGCAATCTCAATTTTGATGATGCTGAATTCTTAAAAGAAATTCAGGTAGTGATGGAAGAGCGTCGTCTACGCACGGAAGATAATCCGAGTAGTTTGCTGAATGAATCCTTAATGGCAACTGCTTATATGAGTTCGCCTTATCGTCATCCTGTGGTGGGCTGGATGAATGATCTAGAAAATATGAATGCAACTGATGCGCGTGATTGGTATCGCAGCTGGTACAAGCCCAATAATGCAACCGTAGTCATTGCTGGTGACGTCGATCCTAAGATCGTTTTGCAGATGGTGGAAAAATATTATGGAGCAGCTTCTGCAAGAGAGTTGCCAGTGCGCAAACCCCAGATTGAGCCGCCACAAAAGGGTATAAAGAAGGTACAAGTAAAGGCGCCAGCAGATAGCGCGCAATTAGCAATGGCCTGGAAGGTGCCAAAACTTCAACCTGGAAAATTGAATGATGATGAGCCCTATGCTTTAGAGCTGTTGGCGGCTGTGCTGGATGGCTATGACAATGCGCGCTTGAATCGTGTGCTGGTTAAGCAAGAGCGCGTGGTGAATGATGTGGGCGTTGGTTATGACATGATCTCTAGGGGTCCAGAACTATTTGTCATTAGCACAAGCATGGCCAAAGGTAAAACAGTAGCGCAGGCTGAAAGCAGTATTCGGAAGGCGTTAAAAGAAATTGCTGATCAAGGTATTTTGGATTCAGAGTTGAAGCGCATCAAGGTGCGCATTCTGTCGGAACAGATTTATAAGCGTGATTCTATTTTTGGCCAAGCAATGGAAATTGGTAGCACGGAGATGGCAGGATTTTCTTGGCGAGAAATTGATCTGATGCTAGAGAGGATGCAAACCATTACTCCCGCACAAGTTCAGACTGTTGCAAAAAAATATTTAGTTGATGAAGGGCTAACCATAGCGGTCTTGGATCCGCAGGCGCGCAAGTCTGGTGAGAATATGCAAGGGAGCAAATAATGCCAGCAAGCAAAATGATCAAGCATCTTATTCCTGCATGTCTATTGGTATTCGGTTTACTTCCAGCTGCCCAAGCTATTTTGCCAATCGAGAAGTTAGATTCCTATAAGGGCGCGCGAGCCTATTTAGTGCAGACTACATCCTTGCCTATGGTGGACATTGAGATCAGCATTGATGCGGGCGATCGCTATGATCCCGCAACAAAGAGTGGCCTAGCAACGGTCGCTGGTCAGCTAATGAACTATGGTGCTAAGTCCAATGCGGGTTTGTTGTCGGAGGCGCAGATTGCCGATGAGATTGCAGACTTGGGTGCAAATCTCGGGGTTTCTGTCAGTGGTGAGCGCGCAGTGATGCGTATACGAACCCTGAGTAGAAAAGACTTGCGTGATCGCGCTGTTCTATTAGCCTCAGCCATGTTGAGTGCGCCTACTTACGACACTAAGATTTTGGCTCGTGAGAAGCAAAGAATGACTACTGCTTTGTTGGAGTCGGAGACCAAGCCCGAGTCAGTCTTAGAGCGCCGCTTCAGAAAATCGGTTTATGGCAGCTATCCATTAGCCAACTCCCCATCCGTTCAATCTGTTGCCAATATCAATGCGACGGATTTGCAGCAGTTCCATAAACAGTTTTATCGTGGCGATAGAATGATCATCAGCATTGTCGGTGACGTCAGCAAGGCTGAAGCTGCTGAAATTGTTCAGCGCTTATTACAAAATGTGGCCCAGTCTGGCCCGCCTATCGCTCAGTTACCCGAGTTTGAGCGTTCACCAGTAGAGCCGTTGAGTCAACGTGAGGTGACTATTCCGTTTGATTCTCAGCAAGCGCATATCGCCATGGGTATGACTGCGGTCACACGCAGTAATCCGGATTACTTCCCCTTGCTGCTTGGTAACTACATTTTGGGCGGTGGCGGTTTTGTTTCGAGGTTGATGTCAGAGGTACGTGAGCAGCGCGGCCTGGCCTATAGTGTCTTTAGTTACTTTGCCCCTGGTAAGGATGTGGGGATATTTCAGGCGGGACTGCAAACCAAGAATGATCAAGCTACCTTGGCATTAGAGGTCATGAGTTCAACCATCGCACAATTTATTGCTAATGGACCTACACAAACTGAGTTGGATGCTGCCAAAGCAAATTTAATCAATGGCTATCCCTTAAGAATTGATAACAACCGCAAGTTGCTGGATAACGTCTCATCGATTGCCTGGAATAATTTACCGCTCGATACGATGGATTTATGGACTAAACAAGTGGAAGTGGTGAGTTTGGAGCAGGTGAGGTTAGCATTCCAAAAATATTTGGCCATGGATCGGATGAAGATTGTGGTTTTAGGAGCAAAAAATAAATAAGTCAACAAAGTCAGCGCAGTTGGCAAGTTTGGCGAAGCCAGAAAGGCGGCCTGAACCCCCTAAGAAAATCCGCATTATTGGGGGTGTCTGGCGTAGCCGCTTGCTGAACGTCTTAGATTTGCCGGGTTTGCGTCCGAGCACTGATCGGGTTCGTGAGACATTATTTAATTGGTTGGGGCAGGATCTCACCGGTTTGAGCTGTATGGATTTATTTTCTGGAACAGGGGCTTTAGGTTTTGAAGCCGCCTCACGCCATGCTCATCAGGTCGTCTTGCTAGAAAAAGATAAAAAGGCTCATGCAAATCTTCTGGCCAATTTTGCTTTGCTCCAATCTTCCCCAGTGCCTGGGGCGGTTCAAATACTGCACAGAGATAGCTTGGAATTTTTAAAGCAACAGGCTGATCGCTCTAGCAATTTGATTTTTATAGACCCACCCTTTCAGGAGGAGGGCTTATTGAATCAAGCGCTGGTAGAAGCAGCTCGTATATGTGATGACAGTGCTGGCGGGGGCATTTATGTGGAATTTCCTGCAAGTCGCCCACGTGGGCAGATTGAGGCCCTCGTTCCCGATTGGCATTGTGGAAAGTACTTAGAGGCTGGTCAGGTAAAAGCTTGTCTATTTCGCTCTAGAAGGGGCTAAACTCTTGCTTGTAGCTGATAAAGCCTTAGGAGCGTTATGACTGTTGCTGTATACCCTGGAACATTTGATCCTTTTACTCGTGGTCACGAGGACTTGGTGCGCCGCGCCTCCAGTATCTTTGGTGAGCTGATTGTTGGTGTTGCTGATAGTCGTAGCAAGCACCCTTTCTTTAATTTGGAAGAGCGTATTGAAATCGCCAAAGAGGTGCTTGGGCACTATTCCAACGTGAAGATTGTTGGTTTCTCAGGCCTATTAAAAGATTTTGCCCGTGAGCATAATGCGCGCGTCATTGTGCGTGGCTTGCGTGCGGTATCTGATTTTGAATACGAGTTTCAGATGGCGGGTATGAACCGCTATTTATTACCCGATGTAGAAACCTTGTTTTTGACGCCATCAGATCAGTATCAATTTATCTCCGGAACTTTTGTTCGTGAGATTGCTTCTATGGGTGGCGATGTCAGTAAGTTTGTTTTTCCATCTGTAGAAAAATGGTTGGTGAAAAAGATTGCAGCTGCCAATCAAAACAAAGCGTAAGGCTGGCAGACTAATAACATGGCTTTAATGATTACGGACGAATGCATCAACTGTGATGTGTGTGAGCCTGAATGTCCGAACGATGCAATTTATATGGGTCTGGAAATCTATGAGATCGATGCCAATAAATGCACCGAATGCGTGGGTCATTATGATGCTCCACAGTGTCAGCAGGTTTGCCCAGTAGACTGCATCCCATTGAACCCCGCATTTCCGGAAAATCAAACGCAGTTAATGGTGAAGTATCAAGCTTTAACTGCTGCCAAAAAAGCGCTAGCTAAATAGCTCTTCTGAAATTCAGCGACAACTAATTTGTTTTGGAATGTAATTCCAACATCGCTGCTTGAGTATCACCCTTTAGAAACAAGAGTAGCATTTGCAAGCCATTCTCAATGCTGGCATCAATTTGTTTTTGTTCTGCCTGCAAGGGCCTTCTTAAAACATAGTCGGCTACATCCATCGGCCGGGCACCTTCTGCAGCAAGGTCGCGAGGGTGGCCAATGCCTAGCCGTAAGCGCCAGTATTCAGGCGTACTGAGGTGGGCCTGAATATCTTTTAAGCCATTATGTCCGCCAGTTCCACCGCCAAGCTTGATACGTGCCGTGCCAGGCTTGAGATCTAGCTCATCCTGCACCACCAATACATCTTGAGGTGTCAGTTTATGGAAGCGGCAAAGTGCGCCTACGGCCTGACCACTGAGATTCATATAGGTAGTGGGTTTGAGTAGGAAGAGGTCTTCTCCACCCCACTTAGCCTTCGCCACTTTCCCATGAAAACGCTTTTCAGTTTCAAAGCGGGTGTTTAATTGTTTGGCGAGGGCGTCGACAAACCAGAAGCCAGCATTGTGCCGATCTTCTAAGTGTTCATCGCCTGGGTTACCAAGGCCAACAATTAATTTAGTCATGATTAGTGATCAAGGATAAAAGCATTTCCGCAAAAAAGAAAACCCGCTTTTCAGCGGGCCTTCTCTGTCGCAAAGATAAGGCTTAAATAATTACGCTTTATCTTTTGCAGCTTCAGCAGCAGGAGCCGCAGCAGCAGGAGCGCCTTCAGTATCAGCAGATTTCACTGCTGGGATACGTGCGTTAGCCAATACTGGGTTTTCTTGCTCAACATGCAATACCAAGGAAACGCCTTTTGGTAGTGCGAGGTCTTTAGCATGAATACCATGACCAACTTCAATGTTGCTCAAGTCCACTTCAATGAACTCTGGCAAGTCTGCAGGCAAGCAAGAAACTTCTAATTCAGTGGCAATGTGACTAACTACGGCGCCTTGCAATTTCACTGCAGATGAAGTGTCAGCATTAACGAAGTGCAATGGAACGCGCATGTGCACTTTTTCAGTCGCAGAAACGCGCTGGAAGTCGATATGCAGAACCAAAGGCTTAAATGGATGCATCTGGTAATCGCGCAACAACACTTTTTGTGCTTTGCCGTCGATTTCGAGATCAAGGATGGATGAGTGGAATGCTTCCTTACGGAGAGCATGGAACAGTGCGTTGTGATCCAACTCAATTACTGATACGGCGTCTTTACCGCCATAGATAATGCCCGGAGTTTTACCGGAGTTGCGCAGACGGCGGCTCGCACCCGTTCCCTGTACGCTTCTTTCAAAGGCTACTACTTTCATATTCAATTCCTAAAATTAAGGTTAATTTCCGTTCGCGACCAAACAGAAAAGCCTTTAATTATATCGTGGGAATAGAAGCTTTTGCCTAGAAGAGCCGCAAAACTACCAAAAACAGGGTTAGAAACGCTATTTTTGGCTTATTCAGCGAACATCGACATGACTGAATCACCCTTGCTAATGCGGGAAAGGGTCTCAGCTAGGATGGGGGCAACGCTCAATTGACGAATTTTGCTTACTTTAAGCGCCTCTGCAGTTAATGGAATAGTGTCGGTAACCACTAATTCGTCTAATTCAGAGGCAGCAATACGTGCTACGGCGCCGCCGGAGAGAACGGCGTGAGTACAGTAGGCAGTAACACCCTTAGCGCCGCGCTCTTTAAGCGCTTCAGCGGCCTTGCAGAGAGTACCGCCGGTATCAATGATGTCATCCATGATGACGCAGTGACGGCCTTCTACTTCGCCAATGAGGTGCATTACTTCTGAGACGTTTGCTTTAGGGCGGCGTTTATCAATAATCGCCAAATCTGTGCCTAACTGCTTGGCCATCGCACGGGCGCGAACTACGCCGCCAATATCTGGCGAAACAATGAGGAGGTCTTTTTGGGTCTTCTGAGCCTGAAGGTCAGCGAGCAAAACTGGGGAGGAGTAGATATTGTCTACTGGGATATCAAAGAAGCCCTGAATTTGGTCGGCATGGAGATCCATGGTTAAAACACGTTCAACGCCAGCAACGGACTGAAGCATGTTTGCCACGATTCTGGCGGAGATCGCAACACGAGCTGAGCGTGGGCGACGATCTTGTCTAGCATAACCGAAGTAAGGGATCACTGCGGTTATGCGGCCCGCTGAAGCTCGCTTGAGAGCGTCAATCATAATCATGAGCTCCATCAAACTATCGTTCGTCGGAGCACAGGTAGATTGGATAACTACGACATTTTTACCGCGGACGTTTTCTTGAATTTCTACCTGGATTTCACCATCAGAGAATCGACCTACAAAAGCTTTTCCCATCGGGAGGCTGAGCTCTTTGGCTACTGCATGGGCCAAAACCGGATTTGCATTGCCTGTGAAAAGAGTCAGTAAATCTGCGTTCATTGGGGCGGACATAGGTGATTTTGGAATTTTGGTGGGGGTCGAATGGATGTCTTTTGGTCGTATCTACAGTAGTTGGCAGGGGAAGAAGGATTCGAACCTTCGCATGCTGGAATCAAAATCCAGTGCCTTAACCAGCTTGGCGATTCCCCTACAGGTCAATCTGAAGAAACCAAATTGTAAGCGGGATTTTTATTTAGCCCCCGAACAATTCGACCTATC
>CANFWB010000040.1 GCA_947450605.1 Burkholderiaceae bacterium | reverse complement strand
TGCTATTCAGGAGACGCTTTATCTATTGGCAATTCCAGGAATGCGTGAGTCAATTAAAGACGCTATGGCTGAGCCTATTACTAAAAGTAAAAGGGTATTGAAGTGGTGACTTGGAATTTAGCTTATTCCAAATATGCCATTAAGGATGCTAAAAAACTATCTGCCGCAGGCCTTAAAGATAAAGCCCAGGCTTTATTGGATATTTTAGAAGCAGACCCTCTCCAAAATCCGCCGCCTTATGAGAAGTTAGTTGGCGATCTAAAAGGGGCTTACTCACGCAGAATTAATATTCAACATCGCTTAGTTTATGAAATTTTGCGCAAGGAGAAGACGGTTCGAATCTTAAGAATGTGGACTCACTACGAATAAAGTAGGCGTTAGTCCAAGTGCGGATGTAGGCATCCTTAGCCCCGGTCGATTCCGCCCCGGGCCACCAAGAAACTCTAAAACCACCTTCGGGTGGTTTTTTCATTTAAAGCAGATTAACCCCAAAGCCCTTCATCAGCAAAGCAAATAGGCCAAAGCAAATTACTGTCACCACTATGCTTGCCCCCAGCGTTAGCCAAAAGCCTAGCTTGGGAAGCAGGTATGGAAATAATAGAAACATGGGCAATGTTGGAATCACATACCAAAAGGTGTAATAGGCGTGATTAGCTATTTTTTCTTCCGCTTGATTTTCAACATAAAGCCATACAAGAGTTAAAAGAGTCATTAAAGGCAATGCCGCAATAAAGCCACCCAGCCTATCGCTACGCTTGGCAAGCTCAGAGATGAATACAACCATTCCAGCTGTTAACAAGTATTTTGTGATGATCCAAGCCATTTGTGCCTTAGGAAGAGGTGATGGTGAGTTAGTCTAAAGCAGAGCCAGGCATTCTGGGTGCCGGGTCGGTTGCAGGCTAGGTCAACAAGAAATACCCAAAGCCCGCTCGGACGACTTTTTCATTTGTACGGCTCCTGATGAGGGTAATCAGCTCGGGGCCGTAGAATGAAACCTCAATGCCAATTAAGTTCATTCAACTGCTAACCAGCGCAGAGCGATCACACAAGACTAATGTGCAGTTGGGTGCCTACATGGCATTTGTAGCTGGGGCGGTAAATGCTGGGGGATTTCTGGCTATCGCCCGCTATACCTCCCATATGAGTGGAATCATTTCGGCAATTGGTGATGACTTTGCCCTCAATCATTTTCTTTCAGTTCTGGGCGGCCTCTCACTTTTAATTTCTTTTTTAGCTGGAGCGGCTACTACTGCCATCATTGTTAATTGGGGCCATAGAAGAAAAATTCATAGTGAGTTCGCATTACCTCTATTGCTTGAGGCTATCCTTTTATTGGTATTTGGTTTGGTGGGCGCCAACTTAAATATGTATTTGCCTTTAACGGTTCCGGCAATTGCCTTGGTCTTATGTTTTGTAATGGGACTGCAAAACGCGATTGTTACCAAAGCTTCTAGGGCGGAAATTAGAACAACCCATATGACGGGCGTCATCACTGACATCGGTATCGAACTAGGCAAATTGGTTTATTGGAATAAATCTGCACAAGCCAATGCGCAGGGCTATGTCAAAGCAAATAGGGAAAAGTTAAGAACCCATTTATTCATCTTTGGAATGTTTTTAATTGGCGGGATTGTTGGGGCAGTGAGCTTTAAGAAAGTCGGCTATATTTCGGTAGTGCCCCTATCCCTTTCGCTAGTCCTTATAGCGGGGCTACAGATTTATCGAGACATTAGGGCAATCTTGAAGGATGCGACATCCTAGGCCTTGGTTGGGCCTTCATCGAGCCATCAAGGAATGCCGTTTTAATGACAATGGAAACTCATACTAAAAAGTGGAGGGCAGCATGTATAAGCTCATAGCCTTTGATGCTTATGGAACATTATTTGATGTGTACTCCATGGGGCAATTGGCGGAAGAATTGTTTCCGGGGCATGGTCAGGCCTTTGCTTTGATGTGGCGTGATCGCCAAATCGAATACACCCGCCTAGTCACTATGAGTGATCCCAATCCCAATGGAAGTAAGCACTATCTCCCCTTTTGGGAGTTAACGATTCGCTCATTGCGCTATGTCTGCAAGAGAATGGATTTAAATCTAACTGAGCAATACGAAAAGCAGCTGATGGATCAGTATGCCAAGCTTACCGGTTTTGAAGACAGCCTCGCTGTTCTGAAAGCAGTCAAAGAAAAAGTTATCTCTACAGCCATCCTATCAAACGGAAGTAGAGAAATGTTATCCACTGTGGTTGAAAGTAATGGCTTGAAGCCATACCTAGATAAGGTTGTGACGATTGAGGATGTCCGTTTATTTAAAACCGCCCCTCAAGCTTATGAGCTGCTGTTAAAAGAATTTCCCGTCACAAAGAAAGAGATTTTATTTGTCTCTAGTAACGCTTGGGATGCTCTAGCGGCTAAGTGGTTTGGTTTTGATGTGTTTTGGGTTAATCGACTGGGCCACCCTTTTGAAGAGATTGGCGAAAAACCAAACTTTGAAGGGGATTCGCTCAGCAAGGTATTGGAAGTGATCTAAGGGGAAGACAATGCTATTGGTCACCTCATTCATTGCAGCCATTTTGACTGCCATCTTCATCAAACTCTCTTTTGCCGTTATTGGTCTGAGAAGAAAGAACCAGGTGGGTCTGGGGAGTGGTGGCTATGAGGATCTTGAGAGGGCAATTCGAGCTCAGGGTAATTTTGCTGAGTATGTTCCTTTTGGGTTCACGCCAAAGGAATGAATGCACCTCCACCAGACTTTAGCAAGCGAGTGCTTGGAATGAAGTTCACCTTTAATGCTTTAATAACGCTGGTTATTTTGAATTTAGGCTGGCCGCTATATAGACTGCTTGGGTAGGACCAAGCGGTCTCTGCTACACGGGGTTTCGTTTTTAGCTAACTTGAGTGAACGGGTCGGTCCGTGTCAGCGCCTCAATCATTTGGATACTCTCAATAGAGTTTCCAAACTCCGTTAATAGATGCTCGCGCTGCGCGATTTCAAAGTCTTCGAATTCAAATCCTGGCGCCACTGCACAACTGACTAAGCAGAAATCATTTTTGCTGACTGGCTTTGCTGCAAACCACGTATTGGCGGGTAGAGTAGTCTGGAAGGTATTTGATGTTATCCCCAGTTGAATGGTTTGTAGTGATTTATTTTCATCAAAAAAATAAATGAGTACATCACAGCCAAGATGGAAGTACCAAGTTTCGTCTGATTTAATTCGATGCCAGGAGGAAAACTCGCCCCCTGAAAGTAGGTAATAAATGCTGGTGTAGGCACTTTTATCTGCGACACCATTCAAATCTTTTACGAGGGTCCTCGATCTATGCACCTCTTTATAGTAGCCACCCTCTGGGTGGGGCAGAAGCTTAAGGGAGTCAATGATGGCGCGAATCTCTTGCATGAATAGCCCTTATCTTTTATTGGCATGTTAATCAGCTTGGACCAAGACGATCCAAGCTGATTCTATAGATGTATCCTATTATTTACGCGAAGTCTACTTGGGCTACATATGGAGGCGCAGATGAAGTATTTAATTCCTTGTTTAATGCTTACGCTCTCAATTGCTGCATGTGCTCAGCCCACTGAAAGTCAGGTGCCCTTAGGCTCTGGCCAGAGCGAGGTCAAGGTTACGCAGATAGCTAGATCAACCAATCAATGGGATGGAAGCCCGCTACCACCTTATCCCTTAAAAAATCCCGAAATTACGATTCTTGGCTATGAAATACCGCCGGGAGTGAGACTACCAATGCATCGGCATCCCGTCATCAATGCGGGGGTTGTTTTGCAGGGCACATTGCTGGTGATGGCCAAAGATGGTAAACAGCTCACTCTGAATCCCGGCGACTCAATCGTTGAGTTGGTGAATCAATGGCACTATGGCGTTAATCAAGGGCCTGAGCCCGTTAAGCTAATGATGTTTTATGTTGGGGAAGTCGGTGTACCACTGGTAATCAAGGAATAAAAATAGGATGGTTCTAGCATCCCGGTCAATATCACCCCAGGCCTTTAAGGGGGCGCCAAAACCACCATCGGGTGGCTTTCTTTAATAGAGTCTAGAATGGCCAATGTTGTATTTCATATTGAGACTCTTTAGCTCACTTCCTTTGGCAGTCTTGCAGATTTCTGGGGCAGGTGTTGGGCTTTTGATTTACTTGTGCTCCCCTCGGTATCGGGCACGCTTAAATAAAAACCATCGGAGTGCCGCAAACTATTCTGCATTTAAATTAACGCCATGGAGAGTGGCGGCAGAATCGGGAATGATGTTTGCTGACACTCTGTGGATTTGGAGACATCCAAAATCTTCCATTAATAAAACAAGCATAGAAAACTTAGATCAAATTATTGCGCTATCTAAAAGTGGAAATGGCTTAATTGTTCTTGCCTCACACTTGGGCGGATTTGAAATAGTGCCTCGAATTTTTGCTGAGCATACGAGGGCAACGGTAATGTACAGACCAGCCCGAAAAGCATGGGTGAATAAGCTCATGCTTAAGTCTCGCAAACATGCTCAGATGGAGTTTGTTGAGGCAAATATTGGCGGAGTTCGTCAGATTAAGCGAGCTTTAGCAAGAGGTGAGGTAGTGGGAATATTGGCAGATCAAGTTCCCAGTGTCGGCGATGGTGTTTGGGCAAAGTTTTTTAATCAATATGCCTATACGACTTCATTCCCCATCAAATTGGCTCGCCAAGTGAATGTGGCCACTCTTTTTGTTGGAGCCGAAAGGTTGGGGATTGGTAAGGGCTGGAAGATTAAGAGTCGACTAATGCCGCAGGCATTCCCAGAGTGCTTAGTTGAGGCCTGCACGCAAATGAATGAATATTTTGAGGAAATGATTATTTCCAGACCACACCAATATTTGTGGTCTTATAACCGATACAAAAGTCCCGCTGGAGCCGAGCGGGCCCCTTTGGACTAAGGCTGCCTAGTCTTCCAAATCCTCGCTACCATCATCAACCCGAAATTCCTCTTTAATTTTCTTCAACTCGGGGTGCAGAAGTAGGCCCGCATCTTTGGGGTTTGGAGCAGTTAAATCGCAATAGCCATAAAAGGGAATAGGCTCCTTTTCGACAAGCTCGCGATCTTCAGTGGTAAAGGTAGTCATCAGCGCTCTCTCTAAATGGATCAGATATGGTTGCCTATGGGCTGTTGGGGCAAACTCATCGCAATCCGCATCAATCCGCATTGATCCACATATCCCATAAGCAGAATGCATTTTTTGCGATGGAATGTGACATGTCTACCGTGGACTGAAATAATTACCAATCAATTTTAAGGGGTGAAATTGTCATATTTGGGCTTGATCTATCGGTGGCGAATATGACAAAAAATTACTATAAAAATTCATAGAGATGTCACACGAGAGGTGGAGCATCACAGTCGAGCTCAACATCAAATTGAAGGAGGCGAAAAATGCTAAATCAAAATCCGAGTGACAAAATTATCGACTTAAGAAGAAAGTCTGCCGAGTATTATCAAAAGGCGGCATGGAATCAATTATTGGCTTTGGATAACTACAGAGAGAATAATTTTGAAGCTGCAGAGCGTTTTGCGCAGCTGTCATTTGAGGACCAGATGTATGCCTCGGAGTATGCAGAATTGGCTGATGCCGAATCCAGTCTGCACATCCAGTCAGAGCTCGAGGAAGAGTATTGAGTTTTACCTGGAGCCGGCCATCCTCAGTCCCAGTCGCTTCCACCCATTGCCATCCGGAAATAGGGAACTACCTTCGGGTGGTTTTTCATTTGGCGTCACCCCAAGCATGATTTAAGGAATCGGTATATAAATGAAGCATCGTTAATGAGAGCCCCTTTTGTATGAGAAAAATTGCCACAATATTTCTATTGCTCTTTTCCTTGCTTGAGCCATCTCATGCTGCAGACACTGCCCCTGCAAAACAAGATCCGGTCTGGCTAACAGAATCAAGGGCAAGTATTCGGTCTGAGAAATATGATCAGGCCATTAAGCAATTGCAGGGCGCCAATGAAACCAGTTCAGCCGATTGGAATAATCTCATGGGCTACAGCCTGCGTAAAAAGCAGCCGCCTGATTTAGTTGGCGCTGAAAAATACTATCAAGCTGCTTTGAAAATAGATCCACAGCATCGCGGTGCTCTCGAGTATTACGGAAAGCTCAAATTGATCAATAATGACTTGCCCGGTGCCGAGGCTCTATTGGCCAGGCTTGATAAGGCCTGCACTTTCGGGTGCGAAGAATATACCGACCTAAAAGAAGCAATACAAAAATATAAGTCTAAAAAGTAGACTTGAGATCAATAAGACTACTCTGAACGAGGTCTTTGCTTTAGTTCAATATGATTTATGTGAGAATAAGTTGCGAGATATTTTGATGAATACAAACAAGGAGTGGAGACAATGATGAAACGTATTTCTCTGGCAATCGGCGCTTTGGCCACTTTATCCTTAGTTGCGTGCCAGTCTATGGAGAGCGGCAATGGACAAAAAGCATCGGCCAGTTTAGATTCGCGCTCAGGATCAAATGCTAAAGGCACAGTGAATTTTGTATGGCAGGGGCATGATGTTCTAGTAAGCGGAAACTTTTCTGGTTTGAAGCCAAATTCAGAGCAAGGTTTCCATGTCCATGAAAAAGGGGATTGCTCTGCTCCTGATGCGACTAGTGCGGGCGGACACTTTAACCCAGATACAAAATCACACGGGATGCCAGGTAGCGGCTCAAATCATGCTGGAGATATGCCGAACATTCAGTCAGACGCCAATGGTAACGCCAGCTATTCAGCAAAGCTAAGCGGTTTTGCAGTGAATCATGGCTCAAATGGAATCTTGGGAAGATCTGTTGTTGTACATCGCGACCCCGATGATTACAAATCACAGCCAGCAGGGAACTCTGGTCCTAGAATTGCCTGTGGATTGATTAAATAGGGCCCCACACCCCGCCCTAGCTAGCTTCATCTGATGCTAGCAAGAAATATCAAAACCACCTTCGGGTGGTTTTTCATTTGCGGAGTGCCCATCTGCCAGAATATGGCGATGCGCTATTCAGGCTAATACGTTTGGCCGCTGATAAAGTAGCGCCGTTGTGTAATAGGCGTACAGTGCTTAAATACAGAAGAGGGACTATGACCGCAATCACACCCACCACTGAAGAGTTGCAAGTGCTAGAGGCCCTTAGGGCCCACAGAAGAGGGCACCGCCAAGGCCTTCCCAGTAAGATTACGGGCCACATTCAAGATTTAGCCCCAGGACTAACAACGGGGCAGAAGATTTCTGATGTTGTTGCCAAAACGGTAGGCTCCTGGAAGTTCATCATGATTCAGAGCGCCTGTATCTTTGCTTGGATTAGTTACAACTCAATCCATGGTTCCAATGCATGGGATCCCTACCCATTTATTCTGCTCAATCTCATGCTGTCTTTTCAGGCGGCATATACGGCCCCAGCAATTATGATGAGCCAAAATCGACTTTCAGAAATTGATCGCCAGCAGGCTAGCAATGACTTCGAGGTGAATGTAAAAGCGGAGTTAGAGATAGAGTTGCTTCATCAAAAAATAGATTTGATGAAAGAGAAGGAATTGTTTGCATTAACAAAAGCGGTTGAAGCCTTAAGTGAAAAACTAGACAGCATCCGACATTAAGCTGCCATAAAACCCCCTTAGACTACTTGCATGAAACGGATCCTCTGCATTGTCCTTTTTGCGTCCTTCGGTATGGCCCTTGCGCAAGATGCTGCTAATCCTTATGACTTGAAGCTAGCTATTGCCAGGGCGGGCGATCGCTTTCAGGTGAATGCAAGCTATGAATTGCCCATTACGGTATGTGAAGCCTTTGCATTTATTACCGACTATGAAGGCGCTAAAAGTTTTCCAGGGGTAGTGGATTCTAAGGTGCTCTCAAGATCGGGTAATAGGGTAAGGGTGGCTCGTTTGCTCGAAGAGCGAATTTTGTTTATGTCGATTGAGATGCGTTCTGAGCTTGAATACGTTGAAGTTCCTAATAGAGCACTGCTCTTTGAGCAGTTGAGCGGTGATACCAAATACTACAAAGGAAGTTGGCGACTATCACCTGATAAAGGTTCCACAACATTTAAGTACGATGCACAAGTGGAGCCAAATTCTTTGCTGCCATCATCAGTGGTTGAGTTCTTTATCAAAAACATTGTGCGTCGACAGTTTGAGGCAATGGCTGAGGTAGCATCGCTAAAGGGGCCATCACCAGCAAAGGCATGCAAGTAGATTGGTTGAAATTAAGATAAAGTGAAAGCTATGACCAATCTCAATCAGCTTCCCACCGATCTACCCATCCCGCAAGATGATGGTGCCGCTAATCACTTGGTGGGCATGCGTGTACCCTCTCTTGTATTGGCCGCAACTACGGGTGAAGGGATCAACTTAGGAGACATCAATGGTCGCCTAGTGATCTACTGCTACCCCATGACGGGCCAGCCTAATGTTGCGCTTCCAGACGGATGGGATCAGATACCGGGGGCAAGAGGATGTACACCACAAAGTTGCGCATTTAGGGATCACCATCAAGAGCTCCAATCTCTTGGGGCGGAGGTAGTGGGGTTGAGCGTGCAATCTACCGCATACCAGCAAGAGATGGCGGATCGTTTGCATTTGCCATTTCCGGTAGTGAGCGATGTGGACTATCAATTTCAGCGGGCGCTGAAATTACCCACCTTCGTCGCCGCTGGAATGACTTTATTAAAGCGCATTACCTTCATTGCCAATGATGGTGTGATTGAGGCTGTTCATTACCCAATATTTCCGAGTGACAGCGATCCTGCTTGGGTAATCAGCCATTTAAAAAACACGCCCGCCTAATCTCTTTGTTGCCCCGAGGGGTCCAAATGCCATTTTTGCAATAAATCGCCAGGGTTGATGAAAATATATGTTGCTATGCAGCAATATTTGCTTGCTAAGCCCCAAATAAGCTATTAATATGGTGCAGTGCAACAAATAAACCCCTTAAAGGAAATATCATGTTCAAAAATCAATTTGCAGAAAACCAAGCTAAATCCGTTGAAAGCGCTCGCGCTTTAGGTCAAACCGCGCTTGAGAACGCTCAAGAGTTGGCTGAAATTAATTACCAGGCAGCACAACAAGCTGTAGCGACTGCGCAAGCAAAGGCTGCAGAACTATTGAAGGGAAAAGATGCCAAAGCAGCCTTAGACCTCCTGCAGAGCCCAGAAGTACAAGAGGCCGTTGCTGAAGTTGCTGCGTATCAGAAAAAAGTAGCCGCAGTATTGCGTCGCGGAAACCAAGAAATGGTTGAGGCAGTAGAAGCAGCTATCGACCAATCTCAGGATGACTTAAAGAGTTTTGTAGCCGCAGCCACTTCAAAAGCACCTGCAGGTTCAGAGGCATATGTAAGCGCTTTTACCTCTGCATTTAATACTGCAATGCAAAATTTCGATCAAGTTCGCTCAAGCACCCAAGATGCATTTGCAAACTTTGAGAAAAGTGTGGAAACCGCAATGAAGGCTTCGCAAGGTCAATTCGGCCAAGCCCCGAAAGCAGCAAAAAGTCGCGCCAAGTAATTCGTAGATAATAGTCTTTCAGAAAGCCCCGTATATGCGGGGTTTTTTTGATAGTGGCAACTCAAAAAAATTTGAGAGAATGGCTAAACAGTTATTCATCAATACTAAAAGAGGCCTCTTTTTAATTCCTGGGGAAATGGTATGAATCGCATTATGTTGTTGGGGAAAATTCACAGAGCAACCGTCACCGAGGCGGACTTGCATTACGAAGGCTCATGCGGAATCGATGAGGATTTACTCGATGCTGCCGATATGCGTGAATTCGAAAAGATCGAACTTTACAACATTAACAATGGCGAGCGTTTTTCAACCTACATCATTAAAGCAAAACGTGGCTCTGGCATCATTTCTCTTAATGGCGCTGCGGCGCGCAAGGCGCATGTTGGCGATCATTTAATTATCTGTACTTACGGCCAAGTCAGCAATGATGAAATTGCACAACATGTCCCTAAGATTGTGTTGCTGGGTGATGACAATGCCATTAAAGCAATTAAGAAGGTCAATTAATTTATCTAATTTAATTTCGAATACATCATGAGTCTTGTCCGCCTAATTGCCGCTTTGCTAGTGACCCTGTTTGTGCTTGGGGCTTGCTCTAAAGAAGAGCAAGCGAATGTCATTAAGGTAGCCGTATCTCCTACGATTCCCCCAATGCTGTTTGAGAAAGATGGCAAGTACACGGGGATGGATCTAGAGTTATTTGAGGGCTACTGTAAGTCGCGGGGCTGCACATTTAAAATAACAGCTTACGACTGGTTGGGCATGCTAGGTGCAGTAAGTAGTGGGCAAGCGGATGTTGCATTTTCCGGAATATCCATTACCGATAAGCGTAAGGAAGTCATGGATTTTTCAAATCCCTATTTCACGAGCACTTGGCAACTCATTGGATTAAAAAATCGCAATATCAAAATAACGGATTTATCGCAGCTAAAGAAATACAGCATTGCCTATCCAAGGGGTAGCGTTTTTGATGATTATGTAAAAACCGTATTGCAGCCTAAGGGCTACTACTCGGTAGAGCAAGTGAGGCTATATCCATCACCTGCTGAGGCCCTGATCGCATTACAAAACGGTAATGTGGATTTAGTATTTGTAGACAGCGTCATGCTGGTCAATTATCAGAAATCCTTACATTTGCCGGTGAGCAGTAGCTATCAGGTGGTGGGGTTTGATAATCTAGGCTTTGCCTTTAAGAAGGGCTCAAAGTTACGCGACGACTTTAATCTGTATCTTGCAGAACTTGGGCCAGAACAGCTCAAGGCAATGATGGGGCGCTGGGCGCAATAAATAGAGTGGATGACTTGGTAATAGGTTAAAGTGCACCTAGAGCCAATTATTTCAATAATTTATAAGGAAAAATATGTCCCATCATGACAAGTTAGTTGCTGCTTTCGAGGCCTACCAATCAGAGAATGAAAAGTTTCAGGGCAAAGGAATTAAGGCGTCTGCGGCTAGAGCTCGCAAGGCTTTGCAAGAGATTACTGGCTCTTGCAAGGAGCGCCGTAAAGAAATTACTGCCGAAAAAGAAGCGCTCGAAGGCAAGCCAAAGGGTGAGGGCATGTCACAAGATGCTGCACGTCACGCACACATCAGAAAATAAGTCTTTTCTGAAAAGTGAAAAGCTACCTTCGGGTAGCTTTTTTATTAGAGGTCGACGTTTTCTAAGGCGGGGCTCTCAAGGTGGCGAGTGTCCGCCCATTGCTCGACTATCCATCCATCACCCGGCTGATGGGTAATCCAATTTAATGAGGCATTGGGTACTGAGACTACTCGTTCAGTACTTAAGGCTTGATTGCTGGCAATGCGGTACATCATGTCGAGTGTGCCGCCATGACTCACAATCAAAATTGTTTTACCAGCATGTTGCTCTTGGATTTGATCTAAAGCACTTTGGACGCGCAAGGCAAATTGCCGAATACTTTCTCCACCCTCAAGCTCATGATCTAAGTCTCGAGCAATGTGCGCCTGCCAAATAGCTGGCCTGAGTAATGGCGCCTCGCTGATTGAAAGACCTTGAAGTGCTCCAAAATGGCGCTCCCTTAAGGCGGCCTCTACTTTAGCGCCCACTCCAAATAGTTGAGTGACAGCATTGGCGGTATCGGCTGCCCTTTTGAGATCACTGGTGTACATCACATCGAATGTAATTCCTGCGTCTTTAAGTGCTCTCGCCATTTGACGAGCTTGTACTTCGCCTCTCGCATTCAGCGGAATGTCGGTATGCCCCTGCAGGCGCCGTTCAGCATTCCAGGCAGTTTCTCCATGGCGGATAAGGCAAAGTTTTGTTGTGGTCATATTGCAATATTCAATTGGTGGGTGAGTAAGTCCCCGTTAGTAAGAGTTCCGGACTCCAATGCTTCGGCTCTAATGCCACCCCGAGCTTCAAAGGCTTTAATGAAATCAGGTCTTGCTAGTAGTTTAGCGGGCCGCTGGCATGGCACACAGAGCTCAGTTCCTTTGAACGCAAGACCACCTAGATAAAAAGTGTTACCGACCAGACTGTTGAGCTCATCAGCAGAAAGATGATTGATCACTATGTTTCTGCGGGTATCTCCCTCACTAAAGAGGGTGTGCTGATTGACCAGCAATTGATGATTAGCATCCGCTAAGCCTGAGAGGGCAATGATAGAGACGTGGCGTATTTTGGGTTTGGAGATGGAGAACGCCCCGGTGCCTGCTGCATAGCGATCTCCAGCAATTCCCTCACCAGCAATGATGTCTGCCTGCTCAACTTGAATCATGGGCTCACCTGCGAGCTTAGCAATATAGAGCGAGTGGATCTGCGGAGATGCTTTCATAGTGAGAGCATATTACATAAGAAAAAGCCCCGGTAATTTCGGGGCTTAGTATTTACGCTGCTACTGGCGCTGGTTCCGCTATGACTGCCGCTGGAGGGCGCTTATTAAGAGCTCTCTGAATCTTTGCCTTCTCTTTTGGCTTGGTGCTGGAGTCAAGTAATTTGGTTAATTGAGTGAGGTTGAGCGGGCCCAATTTAGCTTTGCCAGTTTTGCTAACCATGGGGTCATTTTTTCTATTTCTTTGGTTTTGGCCAACAGCCATATATTTTCCTAGAGTCTTGGAATGATGAACCTCTGAGCTTGCTCAGTAGACTCCCCTAGATAGGGCGCGGAATAGTGATCACAAACCAGAATAACAGTTATGCAGCCTAGGCGCTATGATTGATGGATGCTGAACACCTCTATTTTTAATAGCCCTTATGGCTTTGTTGTTCTACTAACGCTATCCAATGTGTTTATGACATTTGCTTGGTATGCGCACTTAAAGGATTTATCCGCTAAGCCTTGGTGGATAGCGGTTTTGGTAAGCTGGTCTATTGCTTTGTTTGAGTATGCACTTCAGGTGCCGGGCAATCGTATTGGCTACCAATACTTTAATCTGGGCCAGCTCAAGATTGCACAAGAAGCCATCACTTTAGGGGTGTTTATTCCATTTGCTATTTTTTATATGGGCGAGCCATTTAAAGTCGATTACATCTGGGCTGGATTCTGTTTAATGGGCGCCGTTTACTTTATGTTTAGATCATGATTAATATTCCTAATGTTATTTTTGCCGTCATCATGGGTGGACTCATGTCTTTGAGTATTACCTTGGCCATCGCCTTGATGCGGTGGGGGCCTGCACAGAATTTCTTTTGGGCATGGTTTGAAGTTTGGTCGATAGCCTATCCGATTGCGATTATTTGCATTCTCATTTATCGACCCTTTGCGAGCAAACTCACTGCTACTTTAGTCAATAAACTGAAGCAATAAGCACAATTCATCTATTTATCAGGCGTGAGGATTTTAATGAAGCATCTCAAATATATTTTGCTCTTGGGCGCTCTCAGTTTGAGTGGCTGTGCTGCGGTGTACACCGATGCTTCAGACGCCAATCACGTTACCTTCCTCAACAGTGATGGCGAATCCATCGCATCGCTGACGCAAAAAGCAAATTCTTATTGCGCACAATATGGCAAGACTGCTTCTTTTAGAAGGAGTGATACCCAACTGCTTACAGTGTTTGACTGCAATTGGCCGCAAGCAAGTCCGCGTTAATTAACCAGCTAAATCGGATTGATAGATGAGACCGGCATGCTCTCTTAAGGCGTGGAATTGAATAGATTCCCAACGTTGTTGTGCGACATCCAATTCAGATTTATGGCTGGCTAAAAATACCGAAGCACCAACAACGTCTTCGGCCATACGGTGAATATTTTCTTGAATGAATTTCTTCAGCGCAACAGGATCATCTGAGCTTACCCAGCGTGCTAGGTTGTAGCGTGCAGGAAGTAGGCGAACTTCAGCGCCATACTCAGTTTGCAGGCGATGGCTAACCACTTCAAACTGTAGCTGTCCAAATGCGCCGAGCAACATCGTGCCGCCCATCATGGGGCGAAATACCTGAATCGCGCCCTCTTCACCTAGCTGCATCAAGCCAGTACGCAGTTGTTTGGAGCGTAAGGGGTCGGCTGACTCCACCATGCGGAAAATTTCTGGCGCAAAAAATGGCAGACCGGTGAATTGCAATTGCTCACCTTCGGTGAGCGTGTCACCCAGCCTCAAGAGGCCATGGTTTGGCAAGCCGATGATGTCACCCGGAAACGCTTCATCCAAAATATCGCGTCGTTGTGACAGAAAAGACAGGGCGTTGTTGGTGCGCACTTCTTTGCCATTGCGACAAATTTTGAGTTTCATGCCACGCTGAAAATGCCCCGAACAAATGCGCAAGAAGGCAACGCGATCTCGATGGGCTGGATCCATGTTTGCCTGAATCTTAAAGACAACGGCTGAGAATTTATTTTCAGCGGGACTCACTTCGCGTTGTAATGCCTTGCGTGATCCAGGTGATGGCGCGAGTTCCACTAAGGTATTGAGAATTTCTCGTACACCAAAGTTATTGATAGCTGAGCCAAAGAATACCGGTGACTGACGTCCCGCTAAAAATGCTTCACGATCAAACGCAGGCATGGCATTTTTAATTAAATCCACTTCGGCAAGCGCAGTTTCAAGATCAGTTCCAAGGCGCTCTTTCAGCGCGGGATCATTGATATCCACGATCGCATGAGAATCTTCGGTCACGCGATCTTCGCCTGCCTTGAACATGCGCATTTGTGAGTTTGCGATATCAATTACGCCGGCAAATGATTTGCCCATGCCGACTGGCCAAGTAAAGGGAACCACTTCAATGCCAAGTGCGGTTTCAATCTCATCCATTAATTCCATGGGTGGCTTTACTTCGCGATCCATTTTATTAATGAAGGTGACGATTGGTGTATTGCGTGCGCGACAAACTTCAAGCAAGCGTAGGGTTTGTGACTCAACACCATTAGCCGCATCAATCACCATGAGCGCAGAATCTACCGCAGTGAGTACGCGATAGGTATCTTCAGAGAAATCTTGGTGGCCTGGAGTATCCAGTAGGTTAATAATGCAATCACGATATTCCATCTGCATTACAGAACTCGCAACAGAAATACCGCGTTGCTTTTCAATCTCCATCCAGTCAGAGGTTGCATGCCTGCTGGCTTTGCGAGCCTTGACGCTACCAGCAATTTGAATGGCCCCCGCGTACAGCAAGAGCTTTTCGGTAAGCGTGGTTTTGCCCGCATCTGGGTGAGAGATGATGGCAAAGCTGCGACGTCTTAAAACTTCTGCGCCGGGAGTGCTGGGGGTGATGGTATCGATGGTAATTCTGCGCCTAATCTAGTTGCCAGAATTATAAGCGGGCAAGGCCTCTTAGAATTGCTCTTCAGGCCTTACAAAGCGCCATTTTCCGGGGGGTAGGGCGCCAAGGGAAATTCTGCCCATGCGCACTCGCTTCAATCCTAGAACTCTAAGGCCAACCATCTCGCACATACGTCGAATCTGACGCTTACGCCCCTCGCGCAAAACAAAGCGGAGCTGGTCTTCATTCTGCCAACTCACTTGGGCTGGCTTTAAAACTACACCATCTAGCTCTAGACCATGTTTTAGGCGGTCTAGATCTTCAAAAGAGAGTGCACCCTCAACGCGGACTAAGTATTCCTTCTCAATAGGACTATTTTCACCAATGAGGAGTTTTGCAATGCGACCATCTTGAGTCAAGACCAGCATGCCGGTGGAGTCAATATCAAGACGCCCAGCCGGGGCTAGGCCGCGAGTATTAAAGCGCGGGTTACGCCCTTTATCCAGCGGGCTAGCAAAGTAGTTATCTGGAGTAATCAGTGAGGCGGCAGGTTGGTATTCTTGCTCATCATCAAAGTGAGAGATAAAACCAACGGGCTTATTGAGGATGACGGTAATTCGGGAGGCTTGTTGTGCTTGGGCTCCGGACTGTAATTCAATCTTCTGATGACGAAAAGCGCGCGAGCCCAGTTCATTAACCACTTCACCATCGACGGTGACCAGGCCTTGTTCAATATAAGAATCTGCTTCACGTCGGGAGCAAAGACCCAATTCAGAGAGTAGCTTGGATACGCGTATTTTTTCTTCCATGCGCCTATTATCGGGCAAGCTGCAAATTTAATCTGTTTGTCGAGGGGTATTATTGGGCAAAAGTGCTCCGCTAACTACGAGCGCTCAATCTAATAAAGGAAGTGAAATTGACTACAACATTAAAAAAGCCCCCATTTTATAAAATCCTTTATTTTCAAGTGCTTGCAGCCGTAGTGATAGGGGTTCTGCTGGGGCACCTCTACCCATCTTTGGGCGTAGATATGAAGCCATTTGGGGATGCCTTCATTAAGGGCATCAAGATGCTGATTGCCCCCATTATTTTTTGCACCGTAGTGCTTGGCATTGCTGGCATGGAAGACATGAAGAAAGTTGGTAAGACTGGCGGATTAGCGCTGCTCTACTTTGAGGTTGTTAGCACAATTGCCCTGATTGTTGGTTTGGTGGTGGTGAATGTGCTCCAGCCAGGCGCAGGCATGAATATTGATCCCGCCAGTCTAGACACCAAAGGCATTGCTGCCTATACCGGTCCTGGCAAGATGGCGACTGCTACGGAGTTTTTGCTCAACATCATTCCCAATACTGTAGTTGATGCATTTGCAAAGGGAGAGATTTTGCAGGTGCTCTTTATTGCCGTTCTGTTTGGATTTGCTTTGCATAAATTCGGTGGCCGAGGAACCATGGTGTTTGATCTGATCGAAAAGACATCGCATGTTCTTTTTGACATTATTGGCATCGTCATGAAGTTTGCTCCCATTGGTGCATTTGGTGCGATGGCATTCACTATTGGTAAATACGGAGTCGGATCCTTATTTTCTTTGGGCAAGTTGATGGGCGCGTTTTACATCACTTGCTTGCTTTTTGTATTTATTGTCCTTGGCACCATTGCGCGGTTTAACGGCTTTAGCATTTTTAAGTTTGTGCGCTATATCAAAGAAGAGTTGCTCATTGTTTTAGGCACATCATCTTCAGAATCTGTGTTGCCCCGCATGATGGAAAAGATGGAGCTCTTGGGTGCGAAGAAAAGCTGCGTAGGCTTAGTGATTCCAACAGGGTACTCATTTAATCTTGACGGCACTTCCATATACTTAACAATGGCAGCGGTATTTATTGCCCAGGCAACAGATACGCCAATGACGATTACGCAGCAGATTACGCTCTTGCTAGTCTTGTTACTGACGTCTAAGGGGGCGGCAGGCATTACGGGTAGTGGCTTTATCGTCCTGGCGGCAACCTTATCTGCTGTTGGTAATGTGCCTGTTGCTGGCCTAGCCATTATCTTGGGGATTGACCGATTTATGTCAGAGGCTCGCGCATTAACCAACCTAGTTGGCAATGGTGTCGCAACTATTGTGGTGGCACGTTGGACTGGCGAGTTAGATCAAAAGCAATTAACGGCAGCGCTCAATCGCGATAGCTGGGTTGAGGCTCAAGAGCCAGAAGTGTTGTTGGATCAGAAGCAAGAAAAAATGCGCTAAGCTTTTTGCTCGGCTACCTAGATCCTGTATGGGGTCTAGGTGCGAACAATATGCACGCTACAAGGAGCCTCTTCAACAATCTTCGTCATTGAGGTTCGCCAAGGCGTTACTTTATTTGGCAGTTTGTGGGAGGCGCCAATCAAGATTAGTGAGGCATCGTTGTCCTTGGCGAATTCTACGATTCGGCTAGCTGGATCGAGCGCCTCTAGCACATGGTACGAAACGCGCTCTGGTGGCAATTTTAAGGGCTTCGCCCACTCCATTAACTGAACAAGGTGACCGCGGACGATACCACTAGCAGTTTGGCTTTCATGATTACCCTCAAAGGTAGGGGTGCTTGCGATGGTGCTAATGCACACTAAGCGACTCTCGGGATAGGCTTGCAATAAATTCTTCGCGGTAGTTTGCATACGCTCACGCAGGTCCTGATCGGATTGGCGCGTATCAATAGCGGCAATCATCAGCGGAGCATCATCATTCCCCATGCTGGGACGCGGACTTGGTGAGGGCTCGTAACCTGCGGCACGAAACATGCGCTTCAGGTTTTCCCAAAAACTCAGTGGATCAACCCGATCTGCTCGCTCAGTGAGGGTGACGCTTTCATGATCTCGTAAGACTTGACGTAAACGGGCGGCACTTTGATAGCGATCTGCGGCGCGAGGCTCTAAACAGCGCAAAACAATCTCTTGTAGCCAACGAGGAATTTCTTTACGGATGGCGCGAGGGGGAAATGCTTGTGCCCACATCCTTTTGCGCAAGCCGCTCATGGTCTGTGGATTGCCAAATGGCAGTTCCCCTGTCAGCAATTCATACAGGA
>CANFWB010000039.1 GCA_947450605.1 Burkholderiaceae bacterium | reverse complement strand
TTTTGCTAATGTGCGCTTTATTGAATCTGCGGCAAACGATATATTCAAAAAACTAGCTCGTGAAAACTGGCTCAAAGGGTTGGATACCAATGCCTTATCCAAAAGATTGGCGCACTACCTTTCAGAGATCAATGCCCTTCATCCTTTTAGAGAGGGTAATGGTCGCGTACAACGCATATTTATCTCCCAACTTAGTGAATCAGCCGGCTATCAACTCGACTACTCTGACCTGGAGCAGGAACAAATTTATCAAGCAATGGAGCTAGCCTTTAATAACGATGAATCCATTCTTGCCGATCTCATTTTGGAGCGCCTGGAGAAAAGCTAAGTGGCTTGAGCAATTTACCACCCCGTCTGAGCCAATCAGACCTCTTTAAGCCCGTTTGTCGCGAGTTCGAATCTCGCCCGACCCACCAGCATTACTACGCCTCGCTTCTGCGGGGCGTTTTTATTTTAAAGCCCGAGTTGTCTGAGTTAGCATCGCTCAACTAAACCATTGGTCATTTGATGGGCATTATGGATACTTAAAAGACGCTCACGGTTATAAAAAGTGACTCAAAATGGTTTTAGCGTTACTTATTAAGCCCACTAAACCTGTGCCTGGATTTAGAGATATAGATCAACGATTTACCCCCCTAGATGTGCCTATACCTACTATATATTGCAATGTCTATATTGAAATGATTTTTTAATCGTTTGCAATACGCTGAATATCGCCTAAGGTTATGCCTTTAATGATCGGCATTTAAATGAAAATCACACGCACCAACATCCTACAAAGAGCGGCCTTTGTATTGGGTCTACTAGCACTCTCAAGCCCCCTTAGCGCGCAAGACTCCTGGCCAAGTAAACCAATCAAAATTGTAGTTCCGGTCCCAGCCGGGGCAAGCTTAGATGCTTTAGCGCGTACGATAGGAAAAGGGATCTCTGAAAAAGTGGGTCAATCGGTTGTCGTCGAAAATATGGCTGGGGGTGGGAGCAATATTGCATTTAGTTATGTTGCCAAAGCTGCGCCTGACGGATACACACTGCTTTTAGGCTGGGATAGCTTAGTCATTAATCCAGCTTTATATAACAATCCCCCTTACAAAATTGACCAATTTGCACCAATTACCATGGCCATTACAGCGCCTCAAGTTTTATTAGTCGGGCCAAAGCTACCTGTTAAAAATTTACGCTCCCTCATTGAAGTGGCGAGACTTAACCCAGGGAAAATTACGCTAGCCAATGCAGGCAGTGGCAGCCCAGGGCATCTTGCCGGAGCATTATTAGAAAGTATGGCTGATATTAAATTAATCAACGTACCGTACAAAGGAGGTGCCCCCGGAGTTGCGGACTTGCTAGCTGGTCACGTTGATGCCATGTTTGTAACCCTGCCGGCAGCCTTACAATATGTTCGCTCTGGAAAACTGACCGCCCTGGGCGTGAGCCCCTCTAAGCGATCTACTGGTGCACCTAACATCCCCACCATTGCCGAAGCAGGTGTACCGGGATATGACCTTAACTCTTGGCAAGGCATTTTGGCCCCAGCAGGAACGCCCCAAGCTATCATCAATAAACTGAATAAAGAAATTGTTCAAACCTTAAAACAACCAGAAGTAAAAGAGCAGCTAGTTTCACAAGGATTTGAAATCGTTGCCAGTTCACCTGAATACCTAGCTAAGCAGCTGGCAATTCAAGCGCCTAAATGGGCAAAATTGGTTAAGGATTCTGGGGCAAAAGTTGATTGAACGAAGGATGATTATGAGCACAAAAAAAATAGATTTTTACTTTAGCTTTATATCGCTGTATACCTACATTGGCTATGCTGCATTTGAAGAGCTAGTGCAAAAGTATGATCTAGAAGTTACTTACAAGCCCATAGATCTTCATGCAATATTTTCAGTTAGCGGTGGATTACCAGTCTCCAAGAGGCCACCTCAAAGACAAGCCTATAGACTCGTTGAAATGCAGCGCTGGGCCTTATCGCGCAACATACCATTAGTACTTCAGCCAAAACACCACCCATCTGATCCAGTGATTGGACATCGGATGTTAATTGCCGCCCTAGCTAAAAATTTAGATGTACGGGAGTTTATTCAAAACTCCTTAAAAATTTTATGGGTTGATGACTTAGACATTAAAGACGCAAAAGTAATGGTGGACGTTGCAAATAAATCCGGTTTAGATGGCAATCTACTGCTCAAAGAAAGCGCAAGTCCAGAGATTGATATTGAGATAGGTCGCTTAACAACAGAGGCAGTTGAAAGGCAGGTTTTCGGTACGCCCTTCTTTTTTTATAGGGATGAGCCATTCTGGGGCCAGGACCGCCTGGACCTCCTAGAAACTGCAATTAAGTCTAATCGCGACCCAATTCCTTTTGGGCTGGTTAAGTAGTCGTTCCACAAGGGGCCAACGGATCATCAACTGGTCATGAACTCGAATCTCGCCCGACCTACCAAGCATTACAAAGCCTCGCTTTTGCGGGGCTTTTTCTTTTCTAGGTCTCATGGCATCATCAAACCATGACTAGCAAACTCTACAAATCATTTCTTACAAAAAATCCGAGCCCTCAATAGCGTTTAGATTTAGGAAAGTCTATTCGAAAACAGATTAGCCGCTCCTCAATTGGGCAATTTCATATAGAAGGAAAGCGCCAATCCCCTGTTGATATATTGCTTTCGCAAGCCAAAACACGTATTCCAGAATACATACCCATTCGCCATACCCGAATGGCAGCCGATCCATTTGCGTTTTTTCGGGGAGGCGCTGCAGTTATGGCCAATGACTTGGCAAAGGTCCCGAGCCCCTCTATTTGTGTTCAATTATGTGGCGATATGCACGTCAGCAATTTCGGGTTCTTTTCCACAGCTGAGCACCAATTAGTCTTTGGCATAAATGATTTTGATGAAACTCTCCCAGGTAATTTTGATTGGGATTTAAAGCGCCTTACGGCTAGCGCTATTTGGAAATGTAGTTTCAATGTAGAACCCCTCTGGTTGAGAAAATTCTACTTCTGATTACTTTGGCTCTGGGGGGCGATTAGCGCCTCCTTTCTAGTAATCATTTATTCATGGCAAAATTTTTGCCTGTTTGATCACTTTCCTAAGTATCTCCATTTGTGAATTCATTGTTGCGATCATTTTTTCAGGTGAGCTACTGCTCACAGTGATAAAACCTTCAGCCTCAATCTTTTTCTTGAATGCTGGGCTAGAGATGACCGCGGATGTTTGTTGATAAAGCTTATTCACAGTGCTAGACGGCGTTCCGCCGGGAACCCAAATGCCGTAATAAATGCGTGCCTCATAATCCGATAAACCTGGAGTCTCAGAAATTGTCGGTACATTTGGCAACAAAGATGAGCGTGTCGAGCCAGTGATGGCAATAGGAACTAAAGCGCCAGATTGAATGTGTTGCAAAGCTACATCAATGCCTGCAAAGTAAAGCTGTACGTGACCAGCGAGCGTATCTGCCAAAGCAGGTCCACCCCCCTTATAGGGTACGTGTTGAAGATCCATCCCAGATTTTTGATTCAACAGCTCACCAGCAAGGTGTGCCATGCTGCCATTGCCAAATGAGGCATAGCTAATGGAATGTGGTTTAGCTTTGTCCAGCGCAACCAGATCAGAAATACTTTTTGCAGGGATACTTGGATGGGCGACTAATACCAAATCCAACGAAGCGATCTGAGAGACTGGTGCAAAATCCTTAAAAGTGTCGTACGGCAACTTAGGAGCTAGAATCGCATTGGTCGCATGCGATGTAATGCTGTGGAACATGATCGTATTTCCATCTGGAATTGATCGCGCCACGGATTCTGCCCCGATTAAACCATTTGCGCCACCCCTGTTATCGATCACAATCTTTTTACCGATTTTTTCGCCAAGAAAAAAGGCAAAATCTCTTCCCAATAAATCGTTTGCACCCCCCGAAGGCCAAGGGATGATGATTTTCATGGTCTTAGAATCATCTGCAGGTGATTGCGCATGACTGAAGGTTGCAATAAATGCAAATAGAAATAACGCTAGGACTTTAGTTGCTAGAGAAGATTTATGCATTGGCGTCTCGTTTTATTTTTATTAAATACACAAAAACTATAAAGCTCGTTCTATATCAGCCTCATCAATCATAGAATGAGTGACCTTAGAAAACTCATTCATCAATTCCTTGACCTCTTTGAGATGATTGCAAAACCTCAAAAAACCATGGGTATATCCTGTGACCACAAGATGATCACATTTGCTCCCCGCCTTTTTGATTCTCTCAACCAATGCTAAATTTTCGTCAATGAGAGGATCTAAATCTCCAATGACAATCCAAATGGGCGGCAAATTCTCGAGACGACTATGCAGTGGAGCAGCCAAAGGCGTTAAGCGATCTTCAGCGGTTGATAAAAACTGATTCCAATACCAATTCATTGATTTGATGGATAGGCCATATTGACCGCCCCCCAAATCCTGCCAAGATTGAGATATTGGACCAGAATCATATACGCCGTAGAACAATGCAAGCCCAAGCACTTTCTTTTTTAAATCAGCTTCAAATAGGTTTAAATATGCGCTGAAGGCTATATTCGCTCCCGCAGAATCACCTATCAAAATGCATTGAAGATCATTGCCATAGTCATTTGCAAACTTCTTCAATAGCTCTTGCAGGATATCAGTGCATTCATCATTTTGGTAGGGGTGCTTTTTTTGTGGCGCCAAAGAGTACCCAATTGACACCAAACTCAGGCCACTATTTTTAGAGAACGATTCTGCAATCGCATGATGGGTATATTGATCACCAAAACTCCACCCTCCCCCATGAATATATACGAGTAAGGTATTTCTTGGAAAGGTTCCGATGCCATCCGGAAAGTAACAACGGCAGCCAACCTCCTGATCTAAATATTGCATATTCAAGTCGAGTATCTCAACTTGCTCAACAAGGTCCTGATTTAAATATGCGTATTGTTTTGCTAGTTGTTGCCTGGCTGCATCTAGCGTAACAGAGAAAATATCAGGAGCGCCTAAGCCCATCGCACCCATCTCCTTTTGAAGCGCCAATAAATCTTGGTTAATTGGACTCACCATTGCCATTCCTCTAAAGTGGTATATCTCGCTACAACTACTGCATGGAGAAATTAGACTTTATCTTCAGCAAAAGTAATTCCGATATTTTTAAAATTCTCAACCACTTGGGGACCCCAACGACGCTCAACTTCAGTGGCGATTTTTGGATCGAATGCGACGTCACCAAAAGTATCTTCGACCTTCCCCTGTACTAAGACAAGTAACTTAGCATTCTCGAGGGTAGAAATATTTATAAATCTTCTATAAACACCAGGAGGAATAGAGCACAAATCAAATGGCTCTAACACAACGCTATGCTCGCCATCATTGCCCCAAATAATTTCATACTTCCCGCTTAAACACATGAAAGTTTCAACGGTACGCTGATGATTATGAAGTGCAGGGCCATTGCCTTGCGGACATTCAGCAATAGCAACTTCTAATCCAGGAGCGCCAACGACGCCAGGTTTGGCGGCTTTACGAGTGTTTCCTTCTGGCGCCATCACTGAATACACGCTATGGGCCGCAATCAACTCATAAGCTTCCCCAGGTATTCCGGTATTGTCAACTTTGAAGCTTTTTTTGCTAGGCGATAAATCTTTAAACCGAGCAATGTAATGCTCCATTTCTGCCGGGGTGATGTCTAAACCTTTCATCATATCTCCTTCATTTATTGTTGTATTGCCTAATTTGGCACCATTGATGGTTAATCAACCCTACCGATTTTCTTTAATACCTCACTAATTTTGGCTGCATCCGCCTTCCAAAATTTATCAAATTCTGGTGCATCAAGATAAGTGACGGAAATGTTTAAATTTTCCATTGATTTCAAATACTCAGGGTCAGTTGAAATAGCTTTCACTCCATCCCGCAATTTTTTTACGACCGTATTAGGGGTATTTGCGGCCACAAAAAGACCTCCCCAGTTGGGATATTCCACATTCAATCCGAGCTCTTTTAAGGTTGGGGTATTGGGTATTAACTTATTACGCTGTCCCGACCAACTAGCAATAATTCGAATCGTCCCAGATTTTTGATGTGCTAAGGCATTATTTAAAGCCAACATTGATAGATCAACATGCCCGCCTAATAGGGAGGTTAAAGCTGGGCCAGCGCCAGTAAAAGGTATGTGCTGTAACTTAACGTCTGCTGAATTGGCGAACATCTCAAGTGCCAAATGAATTGGGCCATAAACGCCGGATGACCCATAAGTAAGCTGACCAGGCCGAGCTTTGGCATCCTTGATCACATCAGCTAAATTATTGTATGGCGAGTCCGCCTTAACAATAAGCACTAGTGGCTCGGATGAAATCAAAGCAATTGGTGCCAATTGCTTTAGTTCATATTGCGGCTTAGTATCAAATAACTTATCCGCCTCTGGAGTGGCCGAGATAGTAGAGAGGTTAAAAAGAATCGTATAGCCATCCGGCTTCGCTGCCAATGCATAGGCGGTCCCTGGAGCGCCACCAGACCCGCCTCGATTATTAACAATGATTGGTTGCTTTAGATATTTTCCTAGGTGATCAGCCAAGGGTCTAGCTATAGTGTCCGCAGAACCCCCAGGGGCAAAGGGAACGACCATATTGATGGACTTGCTGGGATAGGCTTGACTAAAAACAGGTAGGCAATATCCCAGGATAATCAGGGCAAAAAGGTTGCGTATCAAGATTTTCATCATCCGGTTAGTTGATTAATGTTTGCTGATAAACAACTTCGTTATCGTTCAACGTGATCGAATAATGAATATCGTTTTGACTCTCCAAAGCCGCATGTAAAAAACAGACTTGATGCGCCATCCTGACTAAATCCGTGCCAACTTCGTCGCTAAAATCACCATCTACAAAAATGTGCGTATCAAATACTAGGTTTTGATGCTTTTCAATATCTAGGTCGAAAGGGGTTAGCTGAACTATTCTTAAAGCATCCAGATGAATTTTATGAACGTCAGCATAACGATGGAATTGAGTCATAAAACAAAATGCAAGCGCAGCACCGTGATAGCTCAGCGCAGAGGGCGAATCAAACCCAGAAATATCCTCAGCATGAAGATCGCTGCGATAACGGAACACACTCCCTAGGGGGTGATAGAAACTGGTTTGGACTTCATTCTGATGCTCATTGAGGGATTGGCCAGCACCTCTAATATGCACTGTGCGATCTATCTCGGGCAACAATCCAATCGGAATTTCACCTGGCTTTGGTGGCTCCATGGTCGATTCAAGCTTTTTTTCCAGAATAACCCCGCCGGAGTTCTCTAAAGGTGGTAATTTCTGGAAATCGTGAATTCTCTGCAATGGATCTCCAACCCGCTCCAGCCCGGACCGCATCTGATCTGGTAAGGAGATGTTTCTGCCATTTGCCTTAATGGAAAATGTGTTGTTCATGGGATAACGTATTGCCCTAATCGTAGGCGAATTTGTTAAAGCCTCAAACACGCATTGCTTCAGCTCAACCGCATCAATATCTGAATCGATGTCAAATTTAACTACGATATCTTTCAAGCAGCTTTTGATATCGCCACGATAGAAGGAACCTTTGATATTGAAGTAAGTATCTACAGTAACTTCAATTTTTTTGCCGTCTATTTTCTTGCCTGCAAATATCTTTTTTAGTTGATTCAATAAACACATTTGTACTGATGCATTATGAATTGCTAATGGCTGTGGAGCAGCATCGGCACCACGCAAATGTAAACTTTCATCCGTAGGAATTCTCCACCCAGAACTATTTCGACTTGAGGAAATAAAAGCTTCCTTCTGCATGCCATCTAAATCAATTGCCTCTGTACAAATGTTGACAAGGGAGCTCGTCTTACTATTTTCACTCTGATGAACATACTTTTTATATTGATAAATTAGCGGCTTAATATCCACATCAAAATTATTCATCAGATGCGAAGGGGTGGTGATAGAACTCATTAGGTTTCTTTATATTAGATTTTTAAATATAGATATTTCTACTAATCCGCTAGTCGCGAGTTCGAATCTCGCCCGACCCACTAGCAATACAAAAGCTCCTGAATGCAAGCTCGGGGGCTTTTTCATTTGCAAACGGTCTAGCACCATTCGACTATGGTGCATCGCCATGATCAGCCACGAGCCCAGCAGTCTCGATACCATGAATTGCACACAACTCATCATTGGGAGACGTGTCACCGCTAATACCAACTGAACCAATTATTTGGCCAGACTTATTTCGAATTAAAACCCCACCCCGAACAGGAACTACCTTGCCCCCAGACATTGCCTGTAAAGAATTGATAAATAATGGTTGGGCAGCCGCCCTTCTCTCAAACTCACGACCTGCAAAACCCATTCCTAAGCAACCCCAAGCTTTACCTAGTGCAATATCGAAACGCAATAAACTAGTACCATCATCGGCCAAATATGCTTTTAAAATCCCAGCGGCATCCAAAACAACTACAACAAGCGGCTTAAACCCACTACCTCTTCCACGCTCAAGCGAAGTCTGAGCAATACTTAATGCCGTCTTCAATGAGATTGTTTGCATAGAAATTGGCACAATTATTTCCTTATATACATAAACACTACATTATTAATAACAACCTAAAAAAATAAAAAGCTAATCAATCATGGCGCCCGATTCTTTAACAATCCTATTCCATACAACATAGTCATTGGCAACAGTGTTGCCGAATGTTTTGCTATCGCCGCCAACAACTACGCCCCCTTCTGAAAAAATCTTTTCTTTAAACGCAGGCGAGTTAATTGCAAGATTTGCAGCCGCATTGAGCTCATTCACAACACTCAGAGACACCCCCTTTGGTACGAACAAGCCATACCAAGTCCCCACATTAAAGCCGGGATAACCAGACTCCCCAATCGTGGGCACATTGGGCAAAATTGGAATTCGCTTCGCCGATGAAACCGCAATAGGTCTAACTTTCCCCGACTTGATTTGCCCTAAGGCTGAAGGAACCGATGACATCATGACGGCAACTCGCCCGCCAACTAGATCCGTAATTGCTGCAGTGACGCCTTTGTATGGAATATGGGTAAATTTTGTGCCGCTAGCCTTCTGAAAAATCTCACTAATCAAATGGGATGGAGTTCCGTTACCAGGGGTTGCCAAATCTAAAGTCTTAGAGCTTGATTGGGCTGCTTTTACGATATCGGATAAGGTCTTGTAAGGAGAATCGCTCGCTACAAAAATAATATTAGGCGCTTCAGCCAACATCACAACGGGCACAAAATCCTTAATTGGATCAAATGGTATTTTTTGATATAGCGCTGGATTAATTGCAAATTGAGCAGTTTGACCAAGCAATACCGTATATCCATCAGGCTTTGATTTGGCAACGATATCAGCTGCGATATTGCCATTTGCCCCAGGCTTATTTTCAACCACAATGGATTGCTTCAGCGTAATAGCTAATCGCTCTGCTAGTGCACGCGCAATTACATCCATTCCGCCACTTGTAGCACCGGGAACCACCAATGAAATTTGTCTATCAGGATATGTTTGCCCTGCTACATTCTGGGCTAGGCTCAATAAGAGTAGAGAACTTATTAAATTAGTAAAAATTATCTTAAGCTTCAAATGCATCCCCCATCCCCTTAATCATCCACATTGATATATGTTTTCTTATGCGTAGGTGGCGCTTTAATTGCATCTGACTCTGTACCTGATTCCGGTACAGAGCCACCGAACAAGAGACCTTCTTTAATTCTCGGCAAAGTAATCGCGGGGTCACGTATTGGCAAGCCATGCGTAGGCGCAATACTCCCAACGTCATACTTATCCATCAAATACTGTAGTCGGTCTACATATAAGCGCATATCGGTAAACTTTGTCCAGA
Organism: Burkholderiaceae bacterium; assembly: GCA_947450605.1. Classification (GTDB taxonomy): domain Bacteria; phylum Pseudomonadota; class Gammaproteobacteria; order Burkholderiales; family Burkholderiaceae; genus Polynucleobacter. The sequence continues at coordinate 8,833 of CANFWB010000039.1, read as the reverse complement.
ATAAAGCTCTATCTGCAAAAACAGCAGACACCTCAGGGATATCAAGGGAAATTGCCTCTTCAGCAAAAAGACCGCAATGGCCATCTTCATGGTAGTGGCTATAGGCAAATCCATCACCGGGAAATAAGACGCGCTCCTTGGTATCAAAGCCCCACCAAGTAGTTCTCAAATCACGAATGACTGGCTCAACAACGATAAATTTCCTACCACCAAGATCAATTTCATCACCCTCTTTCATCGATCTCATACGATGGGCATACTGTGGAAATGCAAGATGGTAGTCGCACATATCGCCGCACAAAATAGCTTCAGGATAGCGGTGCAATATCCTCCCTAGACCACCAGCATGAGGCGTCTCCTGATGGGTAACAAAAAGATATTTCACCGGCGGTATATTGGATGGCAAGGCATCCAATTGCCTAGCTATCAAAGGAAAATCCTTTGGGTGCCCAGTCTCAATAATCATTGAGGAATGCTCGCCTGCCATTAAAAATGCGGCGTTATAGGTGTGATAGATCTTTCCATTTGCTCTTTGCTCCAAGCAATCGCCAAGCCAATAAATACCACTAGCAATTTCCCTTGGCAGTTGTTTTGGTCCCATTGTCATGATTTACCTAACCCCATCTCTAAACACGTAATTAGCATCAACCTGACTCTTGTCTAATTGACGTAATGCCTCATCAAATAGCTGATATTGGCGCTCCACTAACTTTTTTCCGCACAAAACCCGCCCGTATCCCGGTGCGATATTTTCGATGTCGTATTTTTCGAATACACCAGCTAACTTTTTTCGCAAGCTTGTGGTCTCACCGCCCTCCAACCACCAATAACGGGTATTTAGAAGAAAGCTTTTGATGTGCTCGACAGTTGTTGCATCATCGCTTTCGCCATACATCCAAGGACCATCCTCATCACTAGACCATTCATGAGTAAATGAATCCGAAGTGAAAAGAGTGCGGGTTGATTTGTCGTATATCCAGCGGGTAGCAATTAAACGAATTGGCGCTTGAAATGCCTCTAGAGGATAAGACTCATCACCACCAAGATATATGGTTTGGGCTCTAGTAACTACAGTAGTCTTAATTGACAACGGTTTTAAATTTTCGGCATCAGAGCGACCCCCAAAATCCACCCATAGAGCCGCATCAGGATTGCTGGAATAGCATTGATCAACAATAAATTCCTCCGCAATCGACTCTACATTAGAGACAGACATAAATTCATTTAGCCGCAGTGGATATATGGATAATGGCTTGCCAACATCAAGCAGGGAGCGAAGCTGTCTCAAAATTGCGGGAAAATGTGCTGCATAGCCAGAATCAAGCATTAATGCACCACTTGCATTTTTCAATACGTAGGAATTAACTACTGAGTATCCCTGGGCATTTGCTGGGTAACAACTCGCCAAACCATCCAACTTAAATACATTTTGTAGTGCGTAAAGACTGCCTTGCTTTATTACCTGAATGTGATCGCTTGCCATTAACTTGATTGCCTTTTAGCCCAAAGAAATATTGCAGTAAATTTACAATCAAAGTAATTTATGTTTTATACGCTCGCCGAAAAAATTAACGTTTTGGAATTTTTGGATGGTAACAAGTACATAAAATTTTGATTGAGGTCAATCTATCACGCTACGCTTGAAAATAGCAACGATCGAAGTATGAATTAATTTAATCGAATAATGAATAAATTTCATTCAAAATTCAGAGGCAATGTGCCATGAAAAAGTTTGTTATGAATACCATCGTGGTCGACCATGAAGACAAAGTATTTTTAGCAACAGTTGATTTCACTGTTTAATTTACCTCCCAGCTTCGATATAAGACTTGTGGATACAATAAAACTCTAGCTACAGCAAAGGATCGCAATGAAAAAGTTCATCATCAGCGGGATTATTGGCATAGGAGCATTGTGTTTTTGTACTGCATTTGCACAAACGAATTTCCCCGACAAGCCCGTAAAAGTCATTGTTCCCTTTGCGCCAGGTGGTAGCTTTGACATTATTGCGAGAGATTTATCAACCAAGCTATCCGCCTTATGGGGTCAACCAGTATTCATAGATAACCGAGCTGGGGCTGGAGGAAATGTTGGTGCCCAAGCCGTAATCGCCTCTCCAGCAGATGGCTACACCTTACTCTTTTGGGGGGATGGTGTTTTGGCGAACCCATTGCTATATCAAAAACCACCATTTGATGCAATCAAAGATATCTCTGGCGTTGCCTTAGTTGCCACAACTCCACAAGTCTTAGTAAGCAACCCCAAGAATGGCCCCCATACAATGCTTGAGCTACTCAATGCCAAGCAACCATTAAATTACGGCACAGCTGGTAATGGGACGCCGGGGCACTTATCCGCAGAACTTCTAAAACGACAAGGAGCTTCGCAACTAAGTCACATCCCATATAAGGGTGGAAGCCAAGCCCTGACTGATTTGATGGGCGGACAAATACAACTAGTTTCCACTGGATTGCCCGCATGCATTGCGTATATTAAAAGTGGGCGTATTGAGGCAATTGCAGTGACCTCCAGAAATAGAATCAAATCTTTACCCAACACCCCCACTGTAGCTGAATCGATTCCAGGCTTTGAAGTCGATACTTGGTTTGGATTTATGGCCCCCAAAGGAACGCCTGATGCCGTTAGGAATAAGATTTCCAAAGATCTTCGCCATGTCATGGCAGACCCAGCCTTACAGACAAAACTGATTGATGGGGGATTTGTTCCAACAATCAGCACACCATCAGAGCTTGATTCGAAGATGTTGAGGGATTTAGCATTCTGGAGGGCCTTGGTAGCAAAGTCTGGCGCTCAAGCAGAATGAAGTCTGAGGAATGAAGCAATATAGGCATAAGTAGCAAGTGATAGCCAATATATTGACTAGCGATGACCCACCATTTTGGGTAGCATGTGTGAATTTAATTGTCGCTGCCCTGATGGATAAGATGCAACTGAGGCAGTATTTACCACCATACAATTTGCGAATGATTTATTCGTAATACTAAAAACGAATCTTCAATTAATTAAGGGGAAGAGCGTGACCACTAACATCAATCGTCGCAAGCTCATTGTTGGCGCTGGCGCTTTTGCAGGGCTCTCACTGATTGGCTGTGCTTCACAAACAAAAAAAGCGCAAATCTTTGACGCACACTGCCATATTATTGATAAACGCTACCCAATTATTGAGAATCAAGGCTACACACCCCCTTCATTTACCCTTGCAGAGTATCGAGCGCAAACTGAGCCTTTGGGAATTACCTCTGGAGCTATTGTTTCAGGATCATTCCATGGTAATGACCAAAGTTACTTGCGTGCACTATTACCCCAGATGGGTCCTCGCTGGGTGGGAATCACACAGGTGTCACCAAATGTATCGGATGAAGAAATCGCCAGCCTTGCCTCGATTCAGGTTCGCGGCCTTCGCTTTAATATTTTTCGCGGTCGCATTGATTCGGTGGATGATATTGTTGCCCTTGCCAACCGTGCTTACACTGTAGGGCAATGGCACGCTGAAATCTATGCAGATGCTGCCGCACTAAAGCCCCACGTTGCAAAACTCTCCAAGCTCCCACAAATTGTGATTGATCACATGGGGATGACGGAGCAAGGTTTACCGGTGATATTAGATCTAGTGGATTCAGGCGCAAAGATTAAAGTCACTGGATTTGGCCGAGTGAATATGAATGTGCCTAAGGCGCTTGAGCTCATATCGGCACGCAATCCAAATGCCCTCATGTTTGGCACCGACCTGCCTTCGACCCGTGCAAAACGTCCATTTGAAGCCGCTGACATTCAATTAGTTAGAAATGTTCTAGGCCCAACACTATCTGAAAGGGCTCTATGGAGTAATGCCATAGGCTTATACAGGCCAGTGGTTTGATCTCAATTCGATCATTTTGTGAGAGATTAGTGCCATCATCAAATATCCACATATCGCGTAGGACTCAACGAATGCCTTGACCACCATCAAGGCCCAACTTAACAGATTTTCATCCCTTGGTCGCGAGCTCAAACCCCTTCCGACCTACTGGTAATACCAAAGCCCCTGAATGAAAGTTCAGGGGCTTTTTCTTAATCCGCTATGGAATGCGGCCATTACTTAGAACAGATTAAACAACAGCTCGACTCTGATCGCTTTTGAATTGTGATTGGGTAATTTTTTCAAGCACCACATCAGATCTAAATGAACAATAACGATGCATCAGTGCACCATATGCGCTCTTTGCAGAATTTTTATCTCAGTCGTCAAGGCCATTATTCACCATCAGTCGACACTTACATAGATCAAAAAAATAAACATGCAAGAAAAACAGATTCAACTCTCAATCAATGGCATACATAAGTCATTTAACAGCAAAGATGGTCCAGTAGAGGTTCTCAACGGATTAACATTTGATGTCCACGAACAAGATTTCGTCAGCATCATTGGCCCTAGTGGTTGCGGAAAATCCACCATCTTCAATATCATTGCCGGCCTACTGGAGGCGGATAAAGGCACCTTGATATATCGCGGCCAAGAAACGCCAAGTCTCAGAGGTCGCATTGGCTACATGATGCAAAAAGACCTCCTCTTTCCATGGAAGACAGTGCTGGAGAATGTCCTTCTCGGCCTCAAAGTTCGCGGAGAAGATGGTCCCCAAGCAGTGGATATGGCGAGAGAATATCTCTCCACCTTTGGCCTCTCAGGATTTGAAAAATCCTACCCCCAAACACTTTCAGGCGGTATGCGTCAACGGGTTGCCTTAATTAGAACACTGCTGATGGACCCGGACATTTTGCTGCTGGATGAACCCTTCTCTGCCCTTGACTACCAAACCAGGCTTTACTTAGAAAGTGTCTTGCTTGATGCAGTGGCACTATTTAAGAAGACGGTCATTCTGGTTACACACGACATTGATGAGGCTGTAGCTCTATCAAAAAGAGTCGTGGCACTTAGTGGTAGACCAACTACCGTTAAAAACGTTCATGAAATTCAAATTGAGCGCAGCTCACCCATTGATGCAAGAGCGCATAGCAAGTTCTCCGAATACTTCAACTTACTCTGTTCTGAATTAGATATTCAAACAAGAAAGGATTAAAAAGCATGAAGTCATCCTCATCATTAAAGCGCTGGTTAAATACAAACTCTGGCCAATTTTTTGTTCAATTCATGTCTGTTGTCATTTTCTTTGCTGCTTGGCAGATTGGCGCAGAATTAGGCTTTATTTCAGAGTTCCTCATCGGCTCTCCTGCCGGAATTTGGAAACGATTTGTAGCTAGCGTTCTTGATTTATCTATCTTTGTAGATACAGGCTACACCCTATGGGAAGCTCTACTCGGCTTTGTCATTGGGACGGTCATTGGGACGGCAATTGGCCTTTACCTCTGGTACTCCAAGTGGGCTGCCCAAATTACCGAACCCTTTATTGTTGCCCTCAATAGCGTCCCTAAAATTGCGTTAGCGCCAATTATTCTGCTCTGGTTTGGTACTGGATTAGGCGCAAAGGTAGTTCTAGTCGTTTCCATGACTGCCATTATCGCCCTGATAGCTGCACACCAAGCGACTAAAGATGCTGACAAAGACCTGCAGTCCTTGCTGTATTCCATGGGCGGCACTAAGCACCAAATCTTTTTTGAAGTGATTGTTCCCTCTGCGATGCCGACGATTGTTTCCAACTTCCGCATTAATGTTGGCTTTGGTTTAGTTGGCGCCGTTGTTGGCGAGTTCATCTCCTCAAAAGCTGGCTTAGGTCACATGATCTACAACGCATCCAGCCTATATGAACTCAATTCAGTATGGGTTGGTCTATTCATGTTGATGATTGTCGGCTTCATTCTTTATCACGGCATTGATGCCCTAGAGAAACTCATGTTTCCCTGGAGGGCAGATAACGGCCGCACCCAAATTCGAATGTAATTCTTTAACCTAGTGGAGGTATTTCAAATGCAATCTCTTATTAAGAAACTTAGCACTACCGTATTGGCAGTCGGAATTTCCTTGGCTTCTCTTTCTGCCTCGGCCGAAGTGAAGGTGGTCACCATCTCTCAAGCTTTTCAATCTATGCTGTATTTGCCGCTATATGTGGCTATTGGCAAGGGCTTTTTCAAAGATCAGGGCCTCAGCGTAGTGAAGGAAACTGCTGGATCACCAACAGCGGCTTTGTCTTCAGTTCTTTCAGGTAGCTCCCAATTCTCCATTCATGGACCAGAGTGGACTGCTATTGCAGCATCCAAAGGCGCCAATGTGGGAGTGATTAGCAATGCAGTGAATGGGGCTGCAGTTTGGATTGCAACTGCACCTGATGTCAAATTTACCAACATCAAAGATATTAAAGGTCAAAAAGTAGTTACCGGACTCATGCCGACAACCAGCACCTCTTTGTTCATTAAATTACTGAAAGAAAATGGACTGAATGAGAAGACCGATATCGAGATGATTCAAGTTCCACTCGGTACTGAGCCTGCAGCACTGCTTGGTGGTCAGGCAAAAGTGGCAGTACTGTATGAGCCAGGCTTGGATCAAGTGGCAATTAAAGGCATGAAGGTAGTTTTGGGCTTTCCAAAAACCTATGGTGCCTATGCTTTCTCCTCAATTACTGCCATGAAAAACGTGGATCCAGTGTCAGCCCAACGCATGGTGAACGGCATGGAAATGGCATTGCGTTACATGGCCAAAGATCCTAAGGGCTCCATTGAAATCGCGAAGAAAGAATTCCCAACCCTTGATCCACAGGTCGTCGAAAATGCTGTTAATCGTATGATGAGCGAAAACGTATTCCCTAAGAGCGTTCAAATTACACCTCAGGCGCTAAAGATTTCCATGGATACGCAAATTGCTCTTGGAAACCTGAAAGAGCAGCCTGTTTATGAAAACTTCATCAATGAAACTTATATCAAAAACGCTTTATTAATTAAATAAGTATTAAGCTACTGGGCATCGATGATGCCCAGTACTGCCCCACCCTAACTTAGAAATTATTCAATGAACAACATTCTTGGCCTTATTGAGGCTTGCGAACTCATCCAGTCGAATCAACTCCAACCCAAAGATCTACTCACTGACTGCACCGTACAAGCGGATCTTAAAGAACCTATATTGAAAGCTTTTTTAGAAAGAGCCTCAATCGATACTTTGAGCAGCAAAGTAGGATCTGGCGCACTACAAGGAATCCCAGTTGCAGTAAAAGACATCATCAATACTAAAGATTTTCCAACTACCAATGGCTCCCCCATCTATAAGGGCGCAACCCCTAAAGAAGATGCTCCGATCATCAAAAAGATTCGTCAATTAGGTGGTGTTATTTTTGGCAAAACCGTCACCACAGAATTTGCTTGGCGCAATCCAGGTCCAACAACCAACCCATGGAATGCCGAACATACCCCCGGCGGATCTTCAAGCGGCTCAGCTGCAGCGGTTGCTGCCGGCATAATCCCGTTAGCACTTGGCTCTCAAACCCAAGGCTCTATTTTGCGTCCCGCAGCATATTGTGGCGTCGTTGGATTGAAGGCCAGCTTTGGCGCCGTTCCACGCGATGGAGCGCACCCTTTATCTGGATCACTAGATCACATTGGATTCTTCACGCGCTCAGTTGATGATGCAGCCTATGCACTGCAGTTACTGAAAAATACCGATCTTTCCGAAGAAGACTCCATAGTCTTGCCAGAAATAGCCATTAGCCCATCCTCCAGAATGAAGCCTTTTGTGAAACCTCGCATTGCAGTGTTGACAACGGCATTCGATCATATGGTCAGCGATGATCAAGCGAAGGCGCTCCAATCGGCTGCAGATACCCTCAAAGCATCAGGCGCTACTGTAGAAACACTCACTCTTCCAAGTGAGTACTGGGACGCAATTAAAGCGATGAATCTCATCATGGATTGTGAGGCAGCAGTGATTCATCAGGACCACATCCAGAATTCCAATGAATTACTGAGTATTCATATTCAAGACTTGGCTCAACGAGGCAGTAAGCACTCCGCCATTGAATACATCAATGCACGGGAACTACAAAAACGATTGAGAAAATCAATTGGCGACTACTTCAGTCAATATGATGCTTTCCTGTCCATCCCCGCCAGTGGTGAAGCCCCTAAAGGCCTCAGCTCTACCGGAGATCCAGTCTTTTGCGCTCTCTGGAGCTTGCTAGGGACCCCATCAATCACCCTACCCTTTACTAAATCCAGCAATGGAATGCCACTGGGAATCCAATTGATTGGGAATTACAAAGAGGATGCAAAACTATTAAGCATTGCTAAATTTGCAGAGGACTCATTTGCAACAAGCAAGGCTTAAATACTGCTTAAGCCAATAATAAAAAAGCCCCTGAATGAAAGTTCAGGGGCTTTTTTTGGCCTCAGGAATTCAACTGAGGCACTCGTCAATTACTAGACTTAATAAGTCTTGTATGAGAGGTACTTTCCAGAGAGCACCACTTGCACGCGATCACCCTTTGGATCCGGCTCGCGCTGAATGTCCATTGAGAAATCAATCGCACTCATAATGCCGTCACCAAACTCTTCATGGATGAGCTCTTTGATTGTGGTGCCGTAGACGCTAACGATTTCATACCAACGGTAGATCAACGGATCTGTTGGCACTGCTGTTGGCAATGAACCTTTATAAGGAACAATTTGAAGCCACGCCATTTCTTCATCAGTCAAATTAAATAACTTGCCTGCAGCTTCTGCCTGAGCCTTAGTAAAGGTCATTTGACCTAGGCACCCTGCAGTAACCCACTCCTTTGATTCACCAATAGCCTTGGCGATATCACTCCACTTCATGCCATTACGCACTTTAGCTTCGATAATTTTCTGTGTAACTACTGAACGATCCATCTTTTTCTCCTTGATTTAG
>CANFWB010000038.1 GCA_947450605.1 Burkholderiaceae bacterium | reverse complement strand
TGCTTTTTTAAACATTGTCATTCTGATCTTCTCCAAATTGTTCACACAAAACTCACATGAGAGTTGCGCTTGTCGTGGGATAAAGCAGTGTCACGACAACACTGGAGCGTATGAAGACTACAAGGGATGCCATTCCAGGGAGACACTGAGTTTGTAAACCCAGAAACTCATTGGAATGACACGATCCCCTACACAAATAATCTTGAAGCGCCCAAAAAACATGCCATCTGCTTAAGACTGATTCTGTTACGAAACAACCCTAAGATAGATGGCATTGCAATACCGATAAGAATTACTTACGGAGACCTAATTTCTCAATCAATGCGCGATAGCGACCCAAATCCTTGCCCTTGAGGTAATCCAAGAGGCGGCGGCGGCGTGAAACCATCTTCAACAAACCACGACGGCTGTGATGATCTTTAGCGTTAGCTTTGAAATGGGGGGTTAATTCATTGATACGAGCTGTTAGCAATGAAACTTGAACTTCAGGGCTACCCGTATCGTTTGCGCTGCGCGCGTTATCTTTGACGATTTCCGCCGTTTTAATATCAGCAACTGCCATTTTCATACTCCTTACTTGCGAACACCTGAGCTTCCACCCAATTCGTGTCGTGCATTCATTAATCAAATAAAACAAAAAAGCTTTAAAAATCAAAGCCCTCGAATTGTAGCAGATTCACCCTAAATCCCCCCCCTACAACCGAGCATTGCTCAGGAGATGGGGCCCCTGAATCAATATAGCTAACTATCTGATTTATATAGGAATCCTAAACTTTATTGAAGAATTGCCTATTTTTTAGGCAAAGTCTCATCAAAGCCCCGCTTATAGCCGGGAGGGTATTTTTGCCACTCCTTGCCACTGAGACCCTGTTGATAGCCATAGTCGAACAGCGCCTGCATATAGAGAGTATCAAACTCCGTCATATGGGGGAATTTGAAATCTGATCCGATGTAGGCCAAGTTAAAGCTGACGCCATCCACCTGGGTGGTGTGATAAATCCGGTAGAGATCACCAACGCCTTGGGTCTGAATCAGGCTGGAAATAGCTCTCTGAATAATGCTCAAAGTACCCCGCTCGGTCTCCCGCCACTCAGGATCTAGGCGGGCATTGCGAATAATGTAAGCATTACGCTGCTTTTGCAGTTTTAAATTGAGATCTTTTGCCCGCTGAGATAAGGCACTGGGATACAGAAACACTTGAGTGATAGCGCCGCCATCCACATGCATCTCTTGGAAGCCTTGGCCGGCGACCTCAAAATCAAACATCACCGGAGAAAACGCCCCTGGAATAGAGGCGGAGGCAAGCATGATCTTTCTAAAAAGATCGAGAGCTTCAGGCGTGCCAATACTGGCAATTTTGCCCATATTCCAGACCACAGGCACCCCAGCATCTAAATTGGTAGTACCAATCAATAACCAACGGTTTTTAGCGCTGTACTCATAAGCCACCTTCTTTAAGAATTCTGCATCTACAAATTGAGAAATCAATTGATATAACGGAGTGGTATCCGACAGGCCATCCCCCAAAATTCCGGAGATGAGCCCGCGCTCGATAAAAATATCTTTTGGGCCAACTTGGGTATAAACATGGCGCAGCGCGGAATCGTATTCTTTCCCCATAAACGCAAATGGTGCAATTAAGGCACCAGTACTAATGCCGGTCACTAGATTAAATTGAGGGCGATCACCGCGCTCGGACCAGCCGATCAGCAAGCCCGCTCCAAACGCCCCGTCATCACCCCCGCCAGAGAGTGATAAGTAATTGGCAGGTGCATTTAAAGTCTCCTGGCTCCTCACCTGAAAGCCCGTCTGAATATCCTCCGCCATTTGGTTAATGCTGGACTGACTCGCCACCATGTATCGCACACCAGATAAGCCAGCGATTTGAGCTTGCCCCATGTGCTGCGATGGCACTGCTGCTTTACGCTGTAGGCTACTACACCCGGCCAATGCAAATATGAAGAGAGCGAATATGAAACGAATCAGTGGGGACATGGTAGGCGCTTATTAATCGAGAGAGCTGAGTGGAGTATAAAGATGGAATTATTCAACGACTGCGTTACTGCAAGAGGAAAAAGCAATGCAAGCCCAAATCATTCGTGTATTAGCCTATAGTCTATTAGCCCTATTTCCACTCAGTAGCTTCGCACAATTTTCCAATATCTTTGGTAGCGATAAAACGGTTGCCGAGCAGCGTCAAGAAATTCTAAAGAAGAGTGATGACACTCTCAAGGCACTCTATCAAGTCCAACCCAAAGCCAAAGAGCTCATCGCTAAGTCAGTTGGCTACGCCACTTTTAGCAATTTTGGCATGAAGATTCTGATTGCTGGTGGCGGAACCGGCAGCGGCGTTGTCATTGACAAAGCAGCATCCAAAACGGTGTATATGAATATGGCTGAAGTCCAGGCTGGCCTAGGCTTGGGAATCAAGTCATTCCAAAATGTTTTCGTGTTTCAGACTCAGTCTGCACTCAATGATTTTGTGAACTCCGGATGGACATTTGGCGGTCAAGTCACCGCAGCAGCTAAGTATGAGGCCAACGGTAATGCCTACCAAGATGCTAGCGTTGTAGCACCTGGCGTTCTAATGTATCAACTCACAGACTCAGGCATTGCCGCGGAAATTACTGGCAAGGGCACCAAGTACTATAAAAATACCGATCTGAATAAATAAGAGATCGACTTACTGGTGCCCCCGAGTAATTCTTAAGGCGTCATCTGCGCATTGAGCTTCGCTTGACTAGGATCATGCAACTTGTTCAGCGCTGACAAATAAGCCTTAGCTGACGCAGCAATGATGTCTGGATCGGTGCCAACGCCATTGACAATTCGACCACCCTTGGCCAAGCGCACAGTAACCTCACCTTGCGATTGAGTTCCTGAAGTAATTGCATTAACTGAATAGAGCAGTTGCTCTGCCCCACTCTTCACGATTTCTTCAATGGCATTGAGGCTCGCATCTACCGGACCATTGCCTTCAGCCTCAGAACTAGCCTCTTTATCACCAACCCGGAAGGTGACTTTTGATTTTGGACGCTCACCAGTTTCAGAATGCTGACTTAAGGAAATAAATTTATAAAATTCACCCTCTTCCGCTGCAGCCGAGTCTGACATGATCGCAATAATGTCTTCATCAAAAATTTCCGATTTTTGATCAGCTAATGTTTTGAAGCGGACAAAAGCTTCATTCAAATCCGCTTCAGCCTCAATCGCAATACCCAACTCTTGTAAGCGTTGCTTGAAGGCGTTACGGCCAGATAACTTGCCCAAGACAATCTTATTGGCGGCCCAACCCACATCTTCTGCGCGCATGATTTCATAGGTATCGCGATTCTTTAAGATGCCATCCTGATGAATGCCCGAGGTGTGTGCAAAAGCATTGGCGCCCACCACGGCCTTATTAGGTTGAACTACAAATCCGGTGATCTGAGAGACCAACTTAGAGGCTGGAACGATCTGAGTGGCATCGATACCGCACACCATCTCGAAGTAATCCTTACGAGTACGCAAGGCCATCACAATTTCTTCCAGAGCAGTATTGCCAGCGCGTTCACCCAAGCCATTAATGGTGCACTCGATTTGACGTGCTCCACCAATCTTGACGCCTGCCAAGGAGTTGGCAACTGCCATTCCTAAGTCGTTATGGCAATGCACTGACCACACCGCTTTATCCGAATTTGGCACACGAGTGCGTAAGGTTTTGATGAACTCGCCATACAACTCGGGAGTTGCATAACCCACGGTATCGGGAATATTGATCGTGGTTGCGCCTTCATTAATAACACCCTCAACTACTCTGCACAAGAAATCCATTTCGGAGCGATAGCCATCTTCCGCAGAAAACTCGATATCCTCAGCCAAGTTTCTGGCAAAGCGAATAGAGCGCTTAGCCTGCTCCAATACCTCCTCTGGAGACATGCGTAACTTCACCGCCATATGCAATGGACTGGTTGCCAAGAACGCATGAATGCGTTTTGCTTTAGCGGCTTTCAAGGCATCAGCAGCACGGGTAATGTCTTTATCGTTAGCGCGCGCGAGTGAACAAACAATGGAGTCCTTCACCGCTGCAGCAACTGCCGAGATCGCTTGAAAGTCTCCCTCAGAGCTTGCCGCAAACCCAGCCTCAATCACATCCACTTTGAGACGCTCTAATTGGCGGGCAATCCGAACCTTCTCATCCTTGGTCATTGAGGCACCAGGCGATTGTTCGCCATCACGTAAGGTGGTATCAAAAATGATTACTTTGTCGCTCATCACTACTCTCCGGTTCAATATTGCGTAATTACGTTTATTACTTAATGGCGTTTACTGATTGCTCATCTTAGAAACAAAAACCCCAGCAAGTTGCTGGGGCTGGTATGTGGTGGCTAATGAATTACTTTGATCTCATTAACTCAGGCCTTACCTGCCCCAAGCTGTAGGCTTAGTGCTAGTAGAAGCAGATTAGATAAGAGTGAGAAATTCATCAACATGGATTAAATATAACCTAAATATTCCAAATTAGCTAAAACGACGTCCGCTGAGACGCTCCCAAGCCCAAATAACATACCCAGAAATGGAATACACCACGAAGAGGCCGAACAGGGTCAGAGGCGGATTTGAGGAGATCAGCACAAAGGTGAGGATCATCAGAACCATTACGCCGAAAGGTACGCGGTAACGCACATCTAAAGCCTTGCCGCTATAAAAGCGAGCATTAGACACCATGGTTAGGCCGGCATAGACCGCTAGGAAGAAGGTAATCCAAGGAATGGCACTATCGCGCACCGGGATCTTGTTATCGTCAGCCAACCAGATGAAACCCGCCATTAAAGAACCGGCAGCTGGGCTTGGCAAGCCCTGGAAAAACTTCTTATCGACAACGCCAGTATTGACGTTAAAGCGCGCTAAACGTAGAGCAGCGCCTGCGCAGTAAGTAAAGGCAGCCAACCAGCCCCACTTGCCTAAATCTTTTAAAGCCCATTCGTAAGCGACTAAAGCGGGGGCCACACCAAATGACACCATGTCCGCCAAAGAGTCGTACTGCTCACCAAAGGCGCTTTGGGTATTGGTCATACGGGCAACGCGACCATCCATACCATCCAATACCAGCGAAGCAAAGATGGCAATGGCGGCCATCTCAAACTGGTGATTCATCGCATTGACGATAGCAAAGAAACCACAGAATAAGGCTGCGGTAGTAAATGCATTGGGAAGGAGGTAAATGCCTTTACTGCGATGACGTGGTTTATCCACATGCAACTCTTCTACTTCGAAATCGACTCCATCACCGAGATCTTCCGTCCACTCAACTGGAGTGCGGTCCGTGCGGGCACGAGCTAAGCGGCTACGATCGATACGGCCACGGCGGCGAAATGTTGTCAAAGAATATCCCAGTGAAGGCGGCTAAATTAATCTAGTCCAGGTAAACGAGCCAATGCGGTATTGGTGGCAAACACCTTGTCGCCAACACTAACCAAAGGCTCAGCAGTTAATGGCAAATATACATCTACACGGGAACCAAAGCGAATAAAGCCATAACGCTCACCCGCCTTAAGCCTATCGCCAACGTGGATATAACAAAGAATGCGTCGAGCAATCAAGCCTGCCACCTGAACGAGAGTCACGATTTGGCCATTGGCATCAATCACAACGGCATTGCGTTCATTCTCTGTTGAAGCTTTATCTAAATCGGCATTCACAAACTTGCCAGGGAAATACTGAATCTCTTTTACCAAGCCATTGACTGCACTACGGTTCGAATGCACATTAAATACATTCATGAATACACTAATCTTCAAAGCTTCACGACCCGCATAAGGATCGTTGGCTTTTTCCACCACGACGATACGACCGTCTGCTGGGGACAAAACTAAGTCACGACCTAAAGCAGCAATACGCTGCGGATCGCGGAAGAACTGCAGAACAAAGAAAAAAATAATCCATAGTGGCCATGACCATGCAATCCCACCAAAATAGTGGACTAGCAAAGTCACAGCCCCCACCAATGCCAAATACGGCCAGCCTTCTTTCGCAATAATGGGGTGTGGATACATCATCTTTGTTCTGAGCCTTTTTAGTTACTACTATTAATTTCCTACCTACTACTTGCTTAGTTCTTAGTCTGGTCAACCAACTTGTTCTTCGCAATCCAAGGCATCATGGCGCGTAACTTAGCACCAACCACCTCGATGTCATGCTCAGCATTCAAGCGACGACGTGAAATCAAAGTAGGCGCACCTGCTTTGTTTTCCAAGATGAAGCTCTTAGCGTACTCACCAGTCTGAATATCTTTCAAGCACTGACGCATTGCATTCTTAGTATCTTCCGTCACAACACGTGGGCCAGTGACATACTCACCGTACTCAGCATTGTTAGAGATAGAGTAGTTCATGTTGGCAATGCCGCCTTCGTAGATCAAGTCAACAATCAACTTGAGCTCATGTAAGCACTCGAAGTAAGCCATCTCAGGAGCGTAACCAGCCTCAACTAAAGTTTCAAAACCTGCTTTGATCAATTCCACTGCGCCGCCACAAAGAACAGCCTGCTCACCGAACAAGTCAGTTTCAGTTTCTTCACGGAAGTTGGTTTCAATGATGCCGGCACGACCGCCGCCGTTAGCGGTTGCATAGGACAAAGCCACATCACGTGCTGAACCTGATTTATCTTGGTACACAGCGATCAAATGAGGAACACCGCCACCTTGAGCGTAGGTGCCACGAACTGTATGGCCAGGAGCCTTAGGAGCGATCATGATCACATCCAAGTCAGCACGTGGCTGAACTTGACCGTAGTGAACGTTAAAACCATGAGCGAATGCCAATGCAGCACCCTGCTTAATATTGCCATGCACTTCTTTGTTATAGACATCAGCGATTTGCTCATCAGGCAAGAGCATCATGACTACGTCCGCATCTTTAACTGCTTCGCCAACTTCTTTCACTGTCAAGCCAGCATTTGCAGCTTTGCTCCAGGAAGCGCCATCTTTACGCAAACCAACGGTCACGTTACAGCCTGAATCTTTGAGATTCAATGCGTGTGCGTGGCCCTGTGAACCGTAACCAATAATGGTTACTTTTTTGCCTTTAATGAGGGACAAATCAGCGTCTTTATCGTAAAAAACTTTCATGCTCTTTCCTTGTATTGAAAATGTAGTTAATTCAGTAATCAGTTAAAAAAATTAAACCTTCAGGATACGTTCGCCGCGCCCAATACCAGAACCACCCGAGCGGACAGTTTCCAGAATCGATGTACGATCAATCGAATCAATAAAGGCGTCTAATTTGGCGCCATCACCCGTTAATTCAATGGTGTAACTCTTGTCAGTCACATCAATGATGCGACCACGGAAGATATCCGTTGTTCTTTTAAGCTCTTCACGCTCTTTACCTACCGCGCGCACCTTAATCATCATGAGCTCGCGCTCAATATGAGGACCTTCAGTCAAATCAAATACCTTAACCACTTCAACTAAGCGATTTAAATGCTTAGTGATCTGCTCAATCACATCCTCAGAGCCGATTGTCACAATCGTCATGCGGGAGAGTGATGAATCTTCAGTAGGCGCAACACTTAAAGTTTCAATGTTGTAGCCACGTGCGGAAAACAAACCAACAACGCGTGACAATGCCCCTGGTTCGTTCTCTATTAATACAGAAATAATATGTCGCATTAGAGATCCTCGCTACCCAAAAGCATTTCAGTAATACCCTTGCCCGCTTGCACCATTGGCCAAACGTTTTCTTCTGGGTCAGTCTGGAAATCCATAAACACCGTGCGATCTTTCAAACGAATGGCTTCCTTGAGGGCGCCTTCAACATCGGACTTCTTCTCAATGCGCATGCCAACGTGCCCATAGGCCTCAGCCAACTTCACAAAGTCAGGCAATGAGTCCATGTAGGAGCTGGAATAACGCTTGTTATAAGTTAACTCTTGCCATTGACGAACCATACCGAGATAACGGTTGTTCAAGGACACAATCTTCACGGGCGTGTTGTATTGCTTGCAAGTGGATAACTCTTGAATACACATCTGAATCGAGCCTTCACCAGTAATGGCGAAAACATCCTGCTCAGGAAAGGCCTTCTTAATACCCATGGCATATGGCAAGCCAACACCCATAGTGCCAAGACCACCCGAGTTAATCCAACGACGTGGCTTATCAAACTTATAGAACTGTGCAGCCCACATTTGATGCTGACCAACGTCAGATGTAATGAATGCATCACCACCAGTGAGCTCCCACAGCTTTTGCACTACGTACTGTGGCTTGACAATTTGTGATGCTTCGTCGTATTTCAAGCAATCTTTTTTGCGCCACTCATTGATCTGCTCCCACCATGCCGCTAACTTTGCGTCATTCTTACGTGGGCCAGCCGCTTTGAGTTGGGCAGTCATCTCTTGCAGTACTTCTTTGAGATTGCCAACAATCGGAACATCCACCTTTACCCGCTTAGAAATCACGGATGGATCGATATCGATATGGATGATCTTACGTGGGTGACTAGCAAAGTGTGCGGTATTACCAATCACGCGGTCATCAAAACGTGCGCCAATTGCAATCAACACATCGCTGTGTTGCATCGCCATGTTCGCCTCGTAAGTTCCGTGCATACCCAACATGCCCAAGAACTGAGGGCTAGTACCCGGGAAGCCGCCAAGACCCATCAAGGTGTTGGTGACTGGGTAGCCGAGTAAATCAGCAAATTCTTTTAATTCGGGTGCAGCATCAGCCAGGATCACGCCACCACCGGTATAGATGTATGGTCGCTCTGCTTCTTGCAACAAAGAAACGGCTTTACGAATTTGTCCGGTATGACCCTTCACTACTGGGTTATAGGAACGCATTTCCAAAGTCTCTGGATACACAAAAGGGGCCTTGGCTGCGGAGACATCCTTAGGAATATCAATCAACACTGGGCCTGGTCGACCTGTCTGTGCAATATGGAAAGCCTTCTTAATGACCAAAGCAAGATCTCTTACATCTTTCACTAAGAAGTTGTGCTTTACCACTGGACGAGTAATGCCGACGGTATCCGCCTCTTGGAAAGCATCTTCACCAATAGCGTAAGTAGGCACGTTACCGCTAATGATCACCATTGGAATGGAGTCGGTATAAGCAGTAGCAATTCCGGTAACCGCATTGGTTACACCGGGGCCTGAAGTGACTAAGGCAACGCCAACCTTACCAGTTGCACGTGCATAGCCATCAGCCGCATGAACTGCTGCCTGCTCATGACGAACCAGAATGTGCTCAAACTTGTCCTGCTTAAAAATTTCATCGTAGATAAAGAGAACGGAACCGCCGGGGTAACCCCAAACGTATTCGACTCCCTCTTTGTGCAATGCTTGCACAAGCATCTCGGCACCAATCATTTCTGGTGGCGTAGTTGCATGATTTGTATTTGTTGTGTCTTGATTAGCTTTAGAAGCTAAAAATTCGGCGCTGCTTGTATTCATTTTCTTTCGTCCTTTGCAATTTTCGGCAAAAAATTGTTTGGTCTGTTCTGTCTCCTGCTTGTGGCCTGAGTTCGAACGGCGCTGCTACCGGAAAAAACCACTTCTTGAATGAGATTCTAGGTAGTAAGCCCTATATTCTATAGCAATCCCCTAAAATCAACCAATTCCATCTGATTCAGGTCTAATCTACTGAATGGCTTCACCCCAAGAACTTTCTGACTTTCTGAGTAGTGTTGAGCAGCGCGCTTTTAAGCAAGCGGTATACGCCGTGCGCGATGACGATGCCGCCCTAGACATTGTTCAGGATGCCATGATTAAGTTGGCTGAAAAATACGGCGATCGCCCTGCCACAGAACTTCCCTTGGTGTTCACCAGAATCCTCCAAAACCGGATTCATGACTGGTTTAGACGTCAGAAGGTTCGTAACACCTGGGTCACACTCTTCTCCAATATGGGCAAGAAATCGGATGAAAGTGATGATTTTGACCCCTTAGAGTCACTTTCAGCCCCGGATGACAGTGAAATTCACCAAGATGGGGCACATCAACTAGAAAGAAGTCAGCTTTTACAGGCTTTAGAGTCAGAAATATCAAAATTGCCTGCCCGTCAACGAGAAGCCTTCCTGATGCGTTATTGGGATGAGCTGAGCATTACTGAAACCGCTCTCGCCATGAGTTGTAGCGAGGGCAGCGTCAAAACCCACTGCTCAAGAGCCACCCAGGCTCTGGCTAAAGCATTGAAATTAAAAGGAATTACGCTGTGAACCGCAATAATAAAGACCTCTTAAACCCCACGGAAGTCGACCAGTTTGGTCTGGCTACTGCCGCCCTGCTCCGCCAAGGATCCCAATCCTTGCCAGCCGGCATCAAAGATCGTCTTTATGCGGCTCGTTTGAAGGCGCTTTCTCTTAAGAAGCCAGAGAAAGTACGTATTCAGCAGCACGTTTTAGCCAATTTCACTGGAAACTGGTCTGTAGGATCACGCTCATTTTGGGATAACGTAGGTTGGGTTGCCCCGCTAGTTGTTCTTGTATTTGGCCTCATTGGCATTGCCCAATGGCAGCAGGACTCCCGCATCAACGATATCGCTGAATTAGACGCCGCTCTACTGACTGATGATGTCCCGCCCGATGCTTATGCAGACAGCGGCTTTATGGGCTTCCTAAAAAATGGCCCTCTTGCTGATTCGGAGCAAGATAGCCTGGATTCATCCAAATCACCTTCCTAAACCCAACACTGAGCCTCATTAGCGCATGCTAAAAAACTTACGCTCTTGTTGTGCAGTGTTCGTTATCAGCTCATCGCTGGGGCTGACCTTGGCCGCACTTGGCTTATCAGCTAGTGCATTTGCCCAAAGCTCTCCAGGCGCTCATGGAAAAACGACCGGCATCCCGGAGAAAAAACCCGACGGCACATGGGAAGGCCTCAGACCTGAGCAGCAAAAAATCTTAGCCCCACTGGAAAGTGATTGGGACTATATGCTTCCTGAAAGTCGCAAGAAATGGATTCAGGTAGCTAACCTATACCCCAGAATGAGTGAAGTGGATCAACAACGCCTGCAGTCACGCATGACTGGCTGGTCTAACCTCTCCCAAAAAGATCGACGCATGGCGAGAGAGAATTACCTCAGCAGCCTCAAGTTTCCTGCAGAGAAAAAAGCAGAGGCTTGGAGTGCCTATCAAAAACTCAGTGATGAGCAGAAGAAGAAGTTAGCTCAAGCAGAAGTGAATAAGAAAAAACCGACGGCTGTCAGCGCCCCAACATTGCAACAGCATCCGATTACGCAAAAATCGAATCTAGCGCCTACCTTGCCAGCAAGTAGTGTCACGACACAAGAGGCTCCAGCACCTAGCGCTAGCTCCGATAGTAGCCCGAGCAACCCCTAAGCTGTGATTACCCCTGCTGAGTTAAACGCCTTACCCGCCCCGCAATTTTGGCGACGCGTGTCTTGCGCTCTTTATGAGCAATTGGTTTTACTAGGCGTGATTGCCTTTACCTTCTTAGTTCCCAATTTAGGTTTGGGCATCCTGTTTGGCATTTCATTGCCCAGTTGGCTAACATTCCTCTACCTCTACATCGTTCTCGGTGTTTATTTTGTTTGGTACTGGACTAAATCCGGCCAAACCTTAGCCATGCAAACTTGGCGGGTGCGAATGATTGGTCCAAGTGGTTTTAATGTATCGCGCCGTCAAGCCGTGTGGCGCTATATCTTTGGATCACTGTGGATTGTGCCCTGCGTTTTATTGCAATGGTTATTTGAACTACAAAAATGGCAGATTATTGAAATGCTCTTCACAGTGGCTTTATTTCTATGGCCACTCAGCATCTACCTACACCGAGTGAATCCCCTTCTTCGCCAAAGTCTGCCGGATCGTTTTGGTGGAACGCGTTTAGTGGAGTTACCTAAGAATCTGGTGACACTCTCATAAGCCTTACATCAGTTTTGCAAGATATCTAAATCTCGCGCAAACACTCCATAGCTGTAGCAGTCTGAATTCTTCTCTGAAAGCGATAGCCTGCTAGCAGACAGGCGGCTACACCGAAGACAATACCCATCACTAGAGACTGGACGAACGCATGAAACTCAATCTCCAATACAAAGCGACCCAGAGCCCAAGCGGCTATTCCAGAAGCTAGGCCCGCTAAGGCGCCTGCAAGCGCTCCAATCACCAAGAGTTCGACTAGCGCAATTCTTCCAAGCAAATAACGCGATGCGCCTACCGCCTTGAGCAATGCAGCGGTTCGAAATCGCTCGTCTTGAGTAGCAGCGATTGCCGCCACCAAAACCAGAACCGCCGCAACGATGGTGAAGGTAAAAAGTAAACCCAAGACAGAAGACAGGCGGTCTAGGACATCTTGGATTTGACGCAGTGAAGTTGCGACATCCACAATAGTTAAGTTGGGATAGGTCTGAGCGAGCTGATAGTCGAGCCCCTCAATCGCAGCACCTTGGTAGTAGGAGGTAATCCAGGATTGCGGCATCTCAGCCAGCATGGCAGGTGGCATGATGACAAAGAAGTTCACTTTCATCGAACCCCAATCGAGCTTACGTAAAGAAGTAATGGGTGCAGTGACCCTTTCTCCGGCAAGCTCAAAAGTCATTTGATCGCCCAATTTCAACTTTAAGGTCTTGGCAATACCAACTTCTAATGAAACTTGTGGTGCACTTCCTTCGATCCATTTACCCGCAGTAATACGATTACCCTCTGGTAATTGATCGGCATAAGAGAGGTTAAATTCTCGATCCACTAAACGGCGCGCATTCTCATCAACAAAATCATTGGGACCGATAGATTTTCCATTGACCTCAATGAGGCGCGCCCGCACCATTGGGCTAAAACTAGGCTGAGATACTCCCGCGTCAGCCAGGGATTTGGCAATGCCCGGTTTTTGCTCTTCTTGAATATTAATCATGAAGCGATTGGGTGCATCCGCCGGAATATTCCCCTGCCACGTGACCAATAAATCCTGTCGAAGCATCAAGATAATGAGCAAGGCCATCAAAGCAATA
The DNA here is from genome assembly GCA_947450605.1 of Burkholderiaceae bacterium. GTDB lineage: Bacteria > Pseudomonadota > Gammaproteobacteria > Burkholderiales > Burkholderiaceae > Polynucleobacter. Next base: position 5,950 of record CANFWB010000038.1, on the reverse strand, counting down.
CCCAAAGCCGTAATTTGCATCACCGCAAATCCTGCACGACGCGCTTGAGAGGTCAATGCAAAACGCAAGGCAAAACTGTTGGCACTCCATTTAGAAAAGAAGCTATTCAAGAGCCGCAGCGATAACCAAGACACCAGGGCAAAGAGGCAGATGGCCGAGCCAAAGCTGAGTCCTACCCAGGAGGCCAACTTCCAATCTCTTGCCGCTATGGCAATCAACGTTAGGCAAGTGAAGATCCCAAAGAGCGCAACCCAAACCGATTTAATGCTCACCGTAGCAAGCTCTTGTCGAATTAACCTTATCGGTGAAATCGTCACCAGACTGAACAGTGGGGGACCAGCAAAACCCACCAGCAAAAAAGAGGAAAACAATACACTCCAAGCTACAGGCCAAATAGATACTGAGGGTAAATTGGCCATGACCAAGTTACCCAGGATACGCATTAAGACTTCTTGCACTCCGAACCCGATAACAGCGCCCAGGATAGCGGCCAACAGACTAAGGCCGGCCAATATTTTTATTTGATTTATCAGAATCGCATTTTGGCTTGCGCCCAGACATTTCATCACAGCACAAACATCGGCTTGCTTAAGAACATAGCGGCGAGCTGATAAAGCAATGGCTACAGCAGCCACCATCGCCGTTAGTAAAGCCACTAAAGATAAGAAACGCTCTGCCCGATCCAATGTTTTACGCATGATAGGTTGTGCATTTTCTAGAGTCTCTATGCGCAATCCTCTTAAGCCCTCTGAGCCAATCCATTTCGAAGCCCATGCTGCGTAGGCCGAAATAGCAGAGTCCTCTCCCGCCAATAGCAATCGATAGGTCACTCGACTACCAAGACCAATCAGGCCTGTAGCAGGCAAATCATCAAGCGACATCATGACGCGTGGTGCGAAGTTCATAAATCCAGCGCCGCGATCTAACTCACGCTCTAATACGCCAGCGATAACAAATTGCTTATCCCCCAAAGACAGGGAATCGCCCAGCTTGGCGTTCAAGCTCGCAAGCATGGCAGGATCAACCCAGACCGAACCCATAGGCGGGGTTAAGTCTGGCAAGGATGTTGACACTTTCAGTTGGCCGCGTAATGGGTATTCCTGACTTACCGCCTTTAAGGAGGCAAGCTTACTTTGCGTGCCAACGGTTGCCATACTCGGAAAAACAATCGTTTTCGCAAAGCTAAGCTGTCGATCTTTTGCCTCCTGAATAAAGCGCTCAGGCAAAGGCTGATCGGCTACTAGCAGCAAATCTGCCGCTAGTAGTTGGCGAGCATCGAACTGAAAAGCCCGCTGCATCCGATCTGCCAAGAAGCTGACGCTAGATAAGGCTGCTACAGAGAGGGTGAGCGCAAGCAGCAGCGCCACCAACTCCTTAGATCGACAATCTCGCCTGATACCCCGAAAGAAGCTGGCTAACACTGCGATTAAATCGCCTGTATCTGGCCACCGTCAATGCGTATCACTGACCCAGTGATAAAGGATGCGTTTTGACTGGCTAAAAATGCAGCTGCATCACCATACTCCCGGGGATCACCATAACGACCCATGGGAATCTGTCTCAAACTAGCCTGCACCACGGAGTCGTAACTCACGTTTTCCCGTTGGGCGCGTGCCTCGTCTAACTGGCGCAAACGATCTGTAGCTACACGCCCGGGCATGATGACGTTTACGGTGATTCCTTCGGCGGCAACTTCTGTCGCCAAGGTTTTAGACCAGGCAAGCAGGGCTGCTCGCAAAGTATTTGAGATGGCTAGATTTTTAATTGGGGCAATAGCACCTGAGGTGGTACTAGTAATAATGCGGCCCCACTTGCGCTGACGCATGCCTGGCAAGACTCGATCAGTAATGCTGATGAGCGATAGCACCATGTCATTAAAACTCTTCTGCCAAAGCGCTGGATCTTGTCCTGCAGCAGGAGTTGGCGCTGGTCCACCAGTATTGTTAATTAAGATATCAATCGGGCCCAATTCTTGCTCCACCTTAGTCACCAAGGCATCAATGACTGAGCTATCTGTTAAGTCCCAGCTTAAAGCCAATGCTTTACCACCGGCCGCCTCAATTAACTCTACTGACTTTTTAAGGCCCTCTGCATTGCGACCAGTTACTGCCACCTTGACACCTTCACGCGCCAAAGATACGGCCATTGCTTGACCTAAACCACGGCTCGATGCCATTACCAAAGCAACCTTGCCTTTGAGTCCTAAATCCATGTCTTCTCCATCTTTAATATGTACCGCAATTCTAAAATGACTATTGCCCTAAAGGTGGGGGCAAATTACCAGCATATTTATAAAGCACCACCTCATACTCCCGCAGAATCTGTGCCAAAGCCTCTTGCTGACCCAACACTAATGCTTGGGGGGTATTGTCCTTGAGTGGGACTCGCTTTGTATAGCGGTTTTTGCCGATCACGGGATTACGCTTTTGGGGATCGGTGGCGGTCAAGAAAAACTCTACTGACACGACAGCCTCAGGGCGGACGCGATAATCGCCATAAAACTCCTCTACAGAAGTCTGCAGAATGTAATACGGAAAGAAACCGTTTCCCTGCCCCACTGTCATTGAAAAGATTTGGGCATTATTCATCCACTGACGAGTAGCATTGCCCACCATCTCATTGGGTAATGCAGAGTAGATGTTGTAGAAATCTTTTTCATAGCGTTGATCGCCCAAACGGTAGATCAGTGACTTTCCATCAAATGGCGGGGTTGTAGCCGCTGGACCCATCTTGAGCCAAAGATCTGTGCGTGGCTTGTAAGGCGCGTCGGTGCGTTCTGGTGCCACCATCCAGCTAGCCGTCTCCAGCGCAGGTCTCTTGGGTAGAGAACAGGCACTTAAAGCGGTCAAGATCAGACCAATAGCGGCCAACTTAGCGAAGTTTTTCATCGTCTGGATTCTCATTTTTGCGCTCCATTCATTGGAGGTGTAATGCGTGCAGGCGGCTCACCCCAGATTAAAGTGGAAGGAGATTGGCTGGCCACACGAGTAAATTCATTTAACTGCTCGCTTGCTTGACGCAAGTTCTCCAAAGTGGCGGCTGTATCGCCCTGAACGCTGGTCACGGTTTGCCGCAAAGACACCATGGTTGCCACTAATTCGCGCATCAAAATATTGAGCTGGTCTTTATCAGTCACCTTATCAAAACGCGCTAGCAATACATTCAGATCCTTGATGGAATTGATCAGGCCAGCATTATCCTTGCCATCGCCAGCCATCAACTTATTGAGGTTACCCAAGAGCGCATCGAATTTCTTTTGAGTTCCATCCACATCCATTCCATTTAATGCGCTGATGAGTTTTTGAATGCCGGAAATAATTTCATCCGCCTGATTAGGCATAGAGGGAATCACTGGATATTCGGACTCCCATGAGTATGGAAGCGGAGAATATTGGGATGCGCTTGCATAGAAATCAAATTCCACATAGTTAACCCCAGTAATACCCATCGACTTGACGCGGCCACGCAGATTATCTTTTAGATAAGTCTCCAAATGACTCAACTCAATCTTATCCCCAAAGATTTGCATCCTGACTACAACATATTCACGACGCTCTGGCATGGGCACTTCTTTTTCATAAATATCACCAGATAAGCCAATCGAAGTAACCTGACCAATCTTGACACCCCGAAAACGTACCGCTGCACCCGCATCCAAACCTGTCACCGATTGCTTGATGTAGGTTTCAACCATGAATGATTTTTTAAAGATCTGCCCCGAACCAAAGATCAACACAATGGTAAGCAATGCACCGATTGCCGCCAAGACAAAGATACCCAAGCGGAAATAATTAGGATTGGAGTTATTGCTCATGCTGCGTCCTTACTCATGATGCGATTAAAGAATTGATGCACTCTAGGATCTTTGCTGGTATCTCTTAATACCTTGGGATCGCCCTCGGCAATAATGCCCTTGGCACCCTTATCCAACATAATGACTTTATCGGCAATAGAATAAATACTCGCCAACTCGTGAGAAACAATCACAAACGTAAATCCTAGATTTTTCGAAAGATCCAAAATCGTACTATCGAGATCGGCAGAGGTAATAGGATCAAGGCCAGCTGAGGGCTCATCTAAAAACAGTATCTTCGGATCCAAAGCCATTGCTCTCGCAATCGCTGCACGCTTTTGCATGCCACCACTGATTTCACTGGGCATATAGGCCTCATACGGAAGAAGGCCAACCAAGTCCAACTTGCAACGCGCCAATAAGTTCATTTGATCGCGGGTGAGCTGGGTGTACTCCTCCATGAAGAGCGTCACGTTATCGAGCAAATTCATGGAGCCAAATAAGGCGCCCTGCTGATACATGACCCCAAAGCTGGTCATAATCTTTTGACGCTCAGCGCCTTGGGCAGTGGTGATATTTTGACCCTCAATCAACACATCTCCTGCAAGCGGCTGATACAAACCAAATAAATTCTTGAGAAGACTGGATTTACCGCAACCCGACCCGCCCAAAATAACAAAAATCTCGCCATTCTTTACCGAGAAATTGAGATTTTGTAAGAGCACGTTTGAGCCATAACCAACAGTCAGGTTTTGGACATCGATTGCCTTATCTAGAGCATCCATCAGAAACCTGTCCTGTAAGAGATGTAAGCAAAGATTCCATCGACTAATACGATCATGACAATGCTGCTTACGACTGCACGCGTTGCAGAAATACCAACAGCTGCGGCACCCGTACCCGTTTGCATGCCACGTAAACAACCCATCGCAGACACCACTACTCCAAATAAGGTGGCCTTTAATAAACCAGAAAGAATATCTTCTACATCCACAGCAGCCAACATGCCGTTGTAGAAATTAATAAAGGGGATGCCGTAAATTTGCATCGTTAGCATGGATGAGAAGATGCTGACGATATCGGCAAACAAAGTCAAAATGGGCGCCACCAAAATACCCGCTAAAACTCTTGGTACCACTAAGAAGCGAATCGGACTTAAGCCTCCAGTCACCAGCGCATCCACTTCACTATTGACGGTCATCGTTCCAATCTCGGCAGCAAAGGCGGCGGAGGAGCGACCAGCCAATAGAATGGCGGTAATCAAAGGACCCATCTCACGAACAATGCCTAATGCAGCTAGGGGCCCCACAAATGAGACGGCGCCAAATTGCTCCATACCAATCGCCGCCTGAAAGGACAAGATCACACCAATCAAAAAGGCGACCAAACCTACGATTGGCAGAGCAGCAATACCCGCTTCTACGGCAGCATTGACAAAGTCACCCCAACGTACTTGCTTAATATTGCGAATAGACCAAACTAAATCCGCAGCGAGGTGGCCAGTAAAAGTAATTAGGCCACGAGCATCATCAAGAAGATTCTGAGTAGCCATGCCAGTGCTAACAACAAAATTTCTCTTTGGTTTTACAGTCGGCACGGGAAACAAGTTGCCAATCGGGGCAAACTCTTGCAAGAGTGGCTGATATTTTGAATCTAGACCCTGAATCTCAAACTGCCCGCCTGCTTTTTGTTGCGCCTCCTCCACATCAATCAGAAATGCAAAAGCAGAGCCATCTAGAGAGCTCACCTTTGAGGCATCAAAGAGGAGTGATTGGGCTTTGCCACCACCTTGAGCTAGCCAAGCGGTTTGTTTCTGACGCACTTCACTCCATACGCCCGCCAGTGAGTAGACGTTCACCGCCCCACTCAAGGCAACTTGAGCGCGACTTTGATCAACTTGTGACCAAACTGCTACCGGGGTGTCGATAGGCGCCGAAATGGAGTCTGAAATGCTCATAGGCAAACTATAAGGGATCCTGATGAAAGCATTGTGAAACGCCTAAAAAAGAAAAAGGGCCTAGTTTTTCAACTAGGCCCTGTATGGGTTGGTGCGGCTGGCAGGAATTGAACCCACGACCCCTTGGTTCGTAGCCAAGTACTCTATCCAGCTGAGCTACAGCCGCAACAGCCATAATTATGCCATGGAAGAGAAGAACT
>CANFWB010000037.1 GCA_947450605.1 Burkholderiaceae bacterium | reverse complement strand
TTGAAAGGCTGGGCCGGTTCGATTCCACCAACCGCCACCTAATGCTGCAAATAATGCTGCTGAATCAGAGAACCGAGTTGCTTGCGCAGAAACGGATTTGACTTTAGCAATTTGATATTGATTTTGATAGTAGAGAACAGCCAGGTAGCTTGCGGTACCTAATTTATATTGCTGCTGAACTAAATCTAGTGTTTCGTAAGCATAGCGCTCTGCATCAGATGCCGACTTCAGAGCTTGAGCACCAGTCTCTAAAGCGCGCAATGCATCGGCCACCTCCTGAAAGGCCTTAAGAACAGTCGCTTGATATTGGAAAACGGCTTGCTCGTAATTCGCAACGGCACCACGGCGTTGCGCCAATAACTGTCCACCCTGAAAGAGTGGCTGGAAGATGCCACCAGCAACCGACCACAATGCAGCATTGGGCCCAAAGAGCGCGTTACTTGTTAGTGCTGCAGAGCCAATCGCACCGGTAATATTAAATTGTGGCAATAAGTTTGCAGTGGCGACGCCAACCAAGGCATTGGTTGCTTTTAGTTGGGCTTCGGCTGCACGTACATCAGGGCGTTGACGCACTAGACTTGATGGCACTGACAGCGGTAATTTTTCAGGCAAGTGCAAAGACTTTAAATCGAACTTGGTGATATTGGCGTTACTCGGCAACTCACCCACCAAAACTGCTAGCTGATTACGAGCAAAAGAAAGGTTGCGCTCGTAGGTAAATAAATCTACCTGGGAGTTGGACACCAAAGTTCTTTGCGAAGTCACATCAACCCTAGAAACAGTTCCAATGACCAATTGCTTTTCGGTGACTTCAGCTAGATTGGTCTGTGCTTTTAGAATTTCTTCGGTGGCCTGCATCTGCGCACGTAGTGCTGCTTCGCGCACAGCACCAGTCACAATATTGGCTGTTAAAGAAAGATAGGCGCCCTCTAACTGAAACTGAGCGATCTCGGCTTGTGCCCTAGCGCCTTCAACGGCACGGCGAGCACCGCCGAAAACGTCGAGTTTATAAGTGACATTTACAGAAGCGTTATAAAGATTGTAGGTATCGGAACCATAAGGCAATCCGTAGATTGCTGAAGGCTGCAACTGTCGTGTAGCACCCCCATTCAAGCCAATGGCCGGGAAATACTGTCCACCGATTTGTGCGCTGACATTCTCTTGACTGGCGCGCAAGGCTGCGTCGGCAGCGCCTAAATTCGGATTTTGCTGCAAGGCTTTTTTGATGAGGATATCCAACTCAGGAGACTTAAACAATTCCCACCACTGCGCCTCAATATCGGCACCTTCAATAAACTCTTGACTCGTACCACCAGGTACTCCGGGTGCAGTCGCTAATTTCTTAGCAAGCGTGGTCTCGGTATAGGTAGAAGTATTTGGCGCATCAGGCTGCTTGAAGTCAGGCCCAACAGCACATGCAGAGAGGAGTCCCGCAGAAAGTAGCGAGAACAAACGCACAATAGAGAAATCTTTTAAATCAAACATGAAGTGGGAAAAATATCCTTTTCTGCAACAGATATTGGAACACACTTTTCTAAATATGTCTTTGTAACACCTTGATTTGAATGATGAATTTTGTACACAGCTAAGTGTAGAAGTCAAACGGATTTTTTATACTTTAACCATTGTCTTAGCGAGTAATTCTGCCAAAACTTCCGCTATTGAAATCTTGCATCGCTTGAGCAATTTCTTCTTTGGTATTCATCACAAAAGGGCCATATCCAACAATCGGCTCGTCAATCAGTTCTCCACTCAGTAATAAGGCAATGGAGTCTTCCAAGACATTAATTTGAATATCCTGACCTTGATTACTAAACATCAACATTTGAGCGTCTTTTGCTACCACGCCCTCACCAGACTCAACAGCACCCTTTAGAACAACGAGAGAGGTATTCCAAGCCTCTGGTACCGGAATGGTTGACAAGCCCCTCTTCAATTTCAGATCAATGACATTCATGGGTGTGAAGGTATTAGCGGGTCCCGTATGACCATCAAACTCTCCAGCAATAATGCGTGCGACTCCCGCACCATGCTTTAGCTCAATCGCAGGAATCTGCTTGTCCAGAATGGCCTGATAACCTGGCTTGGTCATTTTCAACCTTGCAGGCAAGTTCACCCACAACTGCACCATATCTAAAGTTCCACCTTGCTTGGCAAAACCCTCCGAATGAAACTCCTCATGCAAGATGCCTGATCCGGCAGTCATCCACTGCACATCGCCAGGGCCGATAACACCGCCCTGACCTGTTGAGTCTTTATGAGCCACTTCACCCTTATACACAATCGTAACCGTTTCAAAACCGCGATGAGGGTGTGAGCCCACGCCCTTGCGCTCAGTCGTCGGGAGAAACTCTGCTGGACCTGCGTAATCGAGCATCAAAAACGGGCTCATTTGTTTTCCTAAGTCTTGATAGAAAAACAAAGTGCGGACTGGGAAGCCGTCACCCACCCAGTGACCCTGATCATTTCCTTGGATGCCGATTACTTTTTTCATAGCTTCCCCAATATGAATAAGGCAATTACTTACCTTTAAATTGGCTAGCGATTTTGGCAATACGCTCACCATAAAGACGGGCAGTCTCTAAGTCACCTGCATTGACTTCATCTGCACTTGCATCTGAAGGTGTCTGCATCATGGCGCCAGCAGATGAGCCCACATAGTTCACGTCATCACGTTTTGCAGCTTTGGAATTAGAAGGCATTAAACCAGTACCCACCCAAATACCCGAATGCTGCATTGCCAAGGTGAAGAAGTAATGCAAGGTGGAGTGCTTGTCACCATTCATCGTGGCAGAGTTGGTGAATCCACCAAATATCTTGTCTTTCCACTGCTGTGAAAACCACTGCTTAGAACTAGCATCGGCGAATTTCTTAAACTGCCAGCTCACCGTACCCATATAGGTTGGTGAACCAAATATGATGGCATCAGCAGCATTTAATGCCTCCCACTGTGCTTCAGTGATATTGCCTTCAGCATCAATCGCTACCAGAGCACCATTAGAACCCTTTGCAACTGCCTCAGCTTGTTTAACGGTGTGGCCGTAACCACTATGAAATACAACAACTACTTTAGTCATGATTTTTTCCTTAACAATTAAAATTACTTCGCCTCTTTACGGCCGTCAACACTGAAGCTACCTGCACCAGCAGAAGCAAGAACTAATAAGCCTCCCATTACCGCGATATTTTTGAAGAACAATAATTGTGTAATGAAGGCAGCATCAGCAGGGGCAGCCCAGAATGCATGGCCAGTAACGGCAGCCACCAGAGTAAAGATCGCCATGATTGTTGCAACCACTCTTGTTTGGAAGCCCACGAGCAATGCAATCCCGCCAACAACCTCAATCACGATCGTTGCTACCAATGCAAATACTGGGGCTGGGATGCCTAGCGATGCGAAATATCCTAAAGCACCTTCAAACCCAGCCATCTTTGACAAGCCTGCCGGTAAAAATAGGGCAACGATAAGCAATCGGCCGATCAGGTTGAGTGCGCCTTCATATGTGCTCATGTGATATTCCTTTTAAATATTAACTACTAGGTTGATCAATTAAAAATAGCTTTTACTTCCTGCAAAACCATTACCGCCTGTTCCAATTCTTTTTTGCTAAGCTTTCCGAATGCCTTGCCGAGATACTCCACATGCTCAGGGAACACCTTTTTGAATAATTTATCTCCGACCTTAGAGAGGCCAATCTTGTAACTACGTCCATCGTCTGCATTCAGGAACTTTTCAATTAGGCCTTTAACCTCTAACCTTTCAAGAACTCCGGTCATCGTACCTTTGGAAACCAGCGTTTTTTCACCGAGCTCTTTACAAGTCATCGGCGGTTGATTGCCTAAGGTTGCGACAATGTCGAACTGAGTGGTTGTTAATCCCATCTTTTTGATGTGAGCTCCTGAGTGAGCCTCAAATGCCTGATAAGCCTGAACCAGTTCCTTAATAAGAGCCAGGTGATTCATGTCCATACCTCAATATAGTCTGTATGCAGACTATATTAGTACTAGTTCGTACTAATTGCAAGGATCGGATAAAAACCCAATACTTGTAGCGGCTAAAAATCAGATGAGAGTAAGTCTAAGGAAAGCCTATGGGCTTGTCTGCGGCCTGGAAGATATAGAAGGAGAGTGGGGAGATATCTACCAGAAGAGGTGTGCCGTTGCTTGTCTCAACTCTACCCATAGCGGGCATAGATAAGTCAAGCCGAGGTTATATCAACCTGAGACAATCCGATGAAAATACTGAGTGCCCATATGCACCAATTCAAGAAGAATAATTGCAACCAAAAATCGGAAGGTCCAGACCTTAGCGGAAGGATTTAAAGCGACCTTTGCCCCCAAGAAACCCCCAAGCACAGCCCCAATTGCCATGAGTCCGCCAAGCTCCCAATTAACATTACCTCCCCATGCAAAGGAGCCAAGTGCAATGACTGAGGTTGATAAGATCGTTAAATTTTTATATGCATTTGCCTTCACCAATGGAAGGCGGACAAAAACAATCAACGCCAGCAGGAGATACGTGGCGCCATCGAGCACTATTAACCCAAGCCAAAATCCGACCGCAAATAAAATCAATACTTCAAAAATACGATAGTGAGCACCTTCTTTAAGCTCTCTCTCAAGTATTTTCTTAAGGCCTGTGAATAACAAGAGAAATGCAAACAGGATTGCGATAACTATCAATAACCTGGTGTCGCTCTCAGGCAACTTATTTGCAAAATACGCGCCAATAACACTCCCGATTGTTGAGGGCAAAAGAATTTTGATTGCCAACTTCCAATCAATCACACCAGCCCTAATAAAAGCAATGGATGCTATCAGAGCAGCAATTAATACTGGCACGCGATTAGTTGCATTGGCAACCAATGGTGTGAGCCCCATAAACATCAATAGGGGAAGAGTTACAGCAGATCCACTGGATGCAACTGTATTTAAAAACCCACACAATAGGCCGCCAACGATTGCAAAAATAAATTCTATTGGCATCGGTGGCGCTTGACCTCATCTGAGGACTTCATGAAGGTAATCTTGTACAGAGTCACGGGCTCAACTGTACTCTTAAAAAAATTAGACTTAGGCTTAACCTGAGGCTAACTTAATTGTCAGCTGCCAAAGCAAAACTGAGGAGCTGAGAATTACTCGACAGTAACCGACTTCGCTAGATTGCGCGGCTTATCCACATCGGTACCTAACGCACAGGCAGTGTGATAGGCCAAGAGTTGCAGAGGGACTACATGCAAAATTGGAGACAGGTTGCCATAGTGCTCAGGCAAGCGGATGACATTGATGCCTTCGCTACTAGTAATGTCGGTATCTTGATCGGCAAAGACGTACAACTTGCCACCGCGCGCTTTAACTTCCTGCATATTGGATTTGAGCTTCTCTAATAGGTCGTCTTTTGGCGCCACGGTGACAACTGGCATCTTCTCGGTAACGAGGGCAAGCGGCCCATGCTTTAACTCACCAGCTGGATAAGCCTCAGCATGAATATACGAAATCTCTTTAAGTTTAAGTGCACCCTCAAGCGCAATCGGGTAATGCATGCCGCGACCCAAGAACAAAGCATTTTCACATTTAGCAAACGCAGTGCTCCATGCCATGATCTGCGGCTCAAGGGCTAAGACTGCATGCAAGGCTTTTGGTAAGTGGCGCAACTCTCTTAGGAGTTCTTTTTCTCGCTCGGGACTTACTTTGCCAGCACGCTTAGCTAATGAGATGGCCAATAAGTAGAGTGCGACCAACTGAGTGGTAAATGCTTTGGTAGAAGCCACACCAATCTCAGTGCCAGCCTTGGTTAAGAAGTTCCAATGGGTTTCGCGAACCATGGCGCTACTGGCAACGTTACAAATCGCGAGAGTGTATTGATGCCCTAAAGCTTGTGCATGACGCAAGGCGGCCAAAGTATCAGCAGTCTCACCAGACTGAGAGACCACCACAATTAATGTGTTGGGATTAGGGACAGTAGTGCGATAACGGTACTCACTCGCAATCTCTACCTGTGTCGGAATTCCTGCAAGATCCTCTAACCAATATTTGGCAACACATGCAGAGTAATAGCTTGTGCCGCAAGCCAAGATCAAAATCTGATCAAACTTTTTCCACTGCTCGGGATCGGCATTAAAGAGTTCTGGACCAAAGTGCGCGATATTGGCAAGCGTATCGCCAATAGCCCTGGGTTGCTCAAAAATCTCTTTTTGCATGTAATGCTGATATGGGCCAAGATCGACAGAGTCTGCTTGTGCGGGCATCGCCTTATGCTCTCTCTGTACCGCTTGCCCAGTTTGATCGATGACCTCAACGCCATCCGCCTTCAGAATGGCAACATCACCCTCCTCGAGGTACATCATTGAATGAGCACGACCAGCAAGCGCTAGCGCATCAGAGGCGAGGAAGTTTTCATGTTCACCAAGAGCAACAACCAATGGAGAGCCAACACGTGCGCCCACCAAAAAATCGGGACGATCTTGCGCAATGACACCAATCGCATAAGCGCCATGCAGGCGTGGCAATACAGAGCGTACTGAAGCCACTAAATCCACCTGCTTACTGAGTACATAAGCCTGATGAATTAAATGCGCAATGACTTCAGTATCTGTTTCTGAAGTAAAGATATACCCAGCAGACTTTAATTCGGTGCGAAGGGCTTCATAGTTTTCAATGATGCCGTTATGTACTACGGCAATCAATCCGCCGGAGATGTGTGGATGGGCATTTTGAGTGTCTGGCTTGCCATGCGTTGCCCAGCGGGTATGTGCAATTCCCAAAGTGCCGTGAAAATCTTTACCTTGCTCCGCCAACTCAGAAACACGTGCAGTAGTACGTGCACGCTCAATCGGGTGCTCGAGATCATCACCATTGATTACTGCGAATCCACAGGAGTCATAACCACGGTACTCAAGGCGGCGCAAGCCCTCAATCAACACATCAACAATATTCTTACGAGATGCTGCGCCAACAATTCCGCACATTATTTTTTGGCCTTAACTGATTTTTTGGTCACTGCTTTTTTGGTCACTGCTTTTTTTGCTACTGGCATTGGAGCCGCATTCTTAACTGGGCGTTGCCACTGCAAAGAAATTTGTTTGGCACGTGACACTGTTAATTGGTTAGGGGGTGCGTCCTTTGTTAAGGTTGTACCCGCACCTAATGTAGCACCGCGCCCAACACGCACCGGGGCAACTAACTGAGTATCGGAACCAATGAAAACATCGTCCTCAATAATCGTTTGGTGTTTATTCACACCATCGTAGTTACAAGTAATTGTGCCCGCACCAATATTGACTCTCGAACCGACGATCGAATCGCCAACATAGGCCAGATGATTGGCCTTGCTATTTGCGGCGATCTTGCTGTTCTTCACTTCTACAAAGTTACCAATATGAACATCGTTTGCCAAGTCCGCGCCAGGGCGCAAACGCGCATAAGGTCCAATCAGTGAACCAGAGCCAACTTTTGCACCATCAAGATGGCTATAAGGATGAATGGTGACATTCTTGCTAATCGCGCTATTGCGAATAATGCAGTAAGGCCCCACTTTTGTGCCTGAGGCTAAAGTCACGCAACCCTCAAATACACAACCGACATCAATAAAAACATCTGTGCCACACTCCAACGTTCCACGGATATCGATGCGTGCTGGATCAGCTAAAGAAACGCCGGCATCCATCAATGCATTCGCTTGGTTGAGTTGATGTACTCGCTCCAATGCAGCCAACTGATCGCGACTATTAACGCCAACAGTTTCATATTCAGCATCGGCTTGCGCGGTACGAATGGGTACACCGTCTTGAACGGCCATCGCAATCACATCGGTTAAATAGTACTCACCTTGAGCATTGCTGGCGCGCAAAGCCTTTAACCATTTTTTCAGTGATTTAGTAGGCAACACCATGATGCCGGTATTAATTTCCTGAATACGCTTTTGCGCAGGCGTTGCATCTTTTTCCTCAACAATCGCTTTTACTGAGCCATCAATATCGCGGACGATACGGCCATAGCCCGTTGGATTGCTGAGATGTTGAGTGAGGAGCGCCAAAGCAGAATCTTGACCACGAGCACCGTCAGCCAATTTAGCCAAGGCAGAAAGTGTCTTTTTACTCGTGAGGGGCACGTCGCCATAAAGAACTAAGGTAGGCTCATTCACATCCAATTTAGGCAAAGCTTGCAATAAAGCGTGGCCTGTTCCCTTTTGCTCGGCCTGTAATGCAGTACTCACCTTGCTAAAGCTGGGATTCTGCTCGCTGGCGATTTGGAGGAATTGCTTTACGTCGGCAGCGCCGTGACCCACCACCACGATGGGGCCAGCTTTAGTACTTTTGCCCTGCAGGTCAAGGGCTGTATTGAGAACATGCTGGAGAAGTGGTTTCCCGGCCAAGGTTTGAAGAACCTTGGGTAATGCGGATTTCATCCGCTTTCCCTGCCCAGCAGCCAAAATAACGATATTCATAGCAAGGAATTATAAATTGCCTTATTTATATTTCCCATAACTATTAATGATTAAATGGGCCTATAACTGGTTGCATCACGGCTCCACAAGCCAGTTCATCAATTTCTGTCTCGTCAATCGCCTTGTCGCCAGCAGACCTGGCAGCAATACCCGACAGCTCTGTAGAAATCTCTAGATTCTTAAAATCGAAGGCCTCGCCATCCATTAGATGGGAGGGAACAATATGGTGCATAGCGCGAAATAGATTCTCTACGCGCCCAGGATACTTTTTCTCCCAGTCACGCAACATGTCCTTCATGGCACCGCGCTGTAAATTCGGCTGACTGCCACAAAGATTGCACGGAATAATTGGGAAGTTCATATCAACCGCGTAACGCTCCAATAGTTTTTCAGGAACGTATGCGAGCGGACGAATGACAATGTGCTTGCCATCATCCGAACGTAATTTTGGTGGCATGCCTTTGAGCTTGCCGGCAAAGAACATGTTTAATAAAAGCGTTTCTAAAATATCGTCACGGTGGTGACCCAAAGCAATCTTGGTGGCACCCAATTCATCTGCGACGCGATACAAAATGCCGCGGCGCAATCGAGAGCATAGTCCGCAAGTCGTTTTACCTTCAGGAATAACGCGCTTCACGATACTGTAGGTATCTTGATTTTCAATATGGTATTGAACGCCTAAGGCCTTTAAATAGTTGGGCAAAATCTCCGCTGGAAATCCTGGCTGCTTTTGATCAAGATTGACGGCAATAATTTCAAAATTGATTGGGGCCCGTTCACGCAACTTTAAAAGAATATCGAGCATGGCATAACTATCCTTACCGCCCGACAAACACACCATGACCTTATCGCCATCCTCAATCATGCCGAAGTCGCCAATTGCTTGACCTACCAAACGGCATAGCTTTTTCTCAAGCTTATTTTCTTCGAGAACAACTTTACGTATATCACTCATGGTTATTCAATTCTTTTCTAAATGCTTTTCTTTATGCTTGCTTAATCCGAAACACTTCAACGCCAACTGAGTGGCAATCAGGATATACGTCCGGCTTAGCTGTACTGACGCGAGCAGCAATGACTTTGGGGTGTAGCAACATCGCGGTGATGATGTCATCGCAGAAGGTTTCTTGCAAATGAATGTGGCCTTGGGAAGACCGAGCCTTGATGGTTTCACGCATGAAGTCATAATCAACAACCTCCTCCAATGAATCTTTAGAGGGGGTGTTCACATTCAGGGGAATGTACAGATCTACATTGAGAATGACGCGCTGCTCAGCCTTCTTCTCAAAATCATGAACACCAATATTGATATAGATTTCATAGTCGCGTAAAAATAAGCGACGGCAATCAACTAATGCGGGGTGAGAAAGAATGGCGTGCATAAATTGGGTATTAACTCTTTCCTTGTATTAACTCTTTTTTGTTCTGTATTGAAACGCTTAGTTTGTTTTAAACATCACATCGCGTGAAGAGGGCAGTAGATGTTGTCCACCATCTACATATAAAGTGCTGCCAGTAATCGCATTGGAGCTTGCTAAAAATACTGCTGCTTTAGCAATATCGATTGGGGTTGATGACTTCCCTAGAGGTGTCATTTGATGCGCCTTAGAAAATCCTTCAGCAGTTTGATCACCTGAAGTTAAGGTAATGCCCGGAGCTAATCCAACCACCCTTAAGTGAGGGGCAAAATCCACCGCCAATAATTCCACCGAAGTGAGAAGTGCTGCTTTCGATAATGTGTAAGACAAGTAATCTGGATTGAGATTAATCAACTTTTGATCGAGCAGTTGAATTACTGAGGGAATCGATAAATCGGTATCGGCTGTTTTTCCTGCCCTGTTCTTTTGATATTCAAACATCAATTGAGATAACAAGACTGGCGCAGCTAAATTGACTTGCATATGCTCTTGCAAGCTTTTACCACTCAAGGGAGTCTCTGAATTGGCGCGGTCATATTCAAAAATTGAAGCGCTGTTTACCAAGCATTGGAGGTTTTCAAAGTCCATGCTAACTAAGGCAAACAAATGCTGGATTTCCGCTTCTTTGGAAAGGTCTGCCTTGAACGCAATGGCCCTGCGCCCTAAGTTTTGAATTTCTGCCACGGCAGCCTCGGCCTCAACTTCTGACTGCCCATAATGGATTGCCACATCCCAACCCTGACGAGCAAACTCCAAGGCGATTTCTCGACCAAGACGCTTGGCGGCGCCGGTCACTAAAACCGTTTTATTTTGCTGAGGTTGTGGGTTTGAACTCAAGTTCACTGAAATTCTCTTAGACTAGCGAGCTATGGATATTACCTTGACCAGCCTTGAAACGGCTCACACCGAGCTGCTCAGCCAGAAAATAATGGCAGAAATCGCCTCCCAAGGCGGCTGGATACCCTTTTCAAGGTATATGGAAATGGCGCTATATGAACCAGGAATGGGTTATTACAGCGCTGGTGCCCATAAATTGGGGGCTGGCGGGGATTTCACGACTGCCCCCGAGCTTTCTCCTTTATTTGGCGCTGCCATGGTTGAGACTCTCTTACCCATCCTGGAAGGCTTCAAAGCTCAAGGGCTTCCCACCCAAATTCTGGAATTTGGCGCTGGCACCGGGAAACTCGCCGAATCCATTCTTACCCGACTACACGATCTAGGCTTCTCCTTGGATCGTTACGACATTATTGAGATCTCTCCAGATCTAGCCCAAAGACAAGAGGGGCGCCTCAAGACCCTTGCGGAGAAGCTCAGCCTATCTACACAATGCAATTGGCTCAGCGCTCTACCCAACAATTTCAAAGGCATCATTGTGGCCAACGAAGTCATTGATGCCATTCCTTGTGATGCCATCATTTATCAAGATGGGTTTTGGTATCGGCAAGGAGTTGCCGTGATTGATGGCAAGCTTGCTTGGTCAATAGCAACACCAGTGGAGCAATCTTTGCTTCCTGAAGCTTTGTTGACGGGCAACTTTTCAGAAGGTTACGCTACTGAATTACACGCGCCGGCCAATGCCTGGATGCGCCAAGTAGCCAAGCATCTCGATACCGGCCTCTTCCTCACTTTTGATTATGGATTTCCGGAAAGCGAGTACTACCACGCGCAACGTCTCGAGGGTACCCTCATGGCGCATCATCGTCATCATGCAATTCAAGATCCATTTCATCTTCCAGGCCTTTGTGACCTAACAACACATGTGGAGTGGTCCCAGATTGCGCGCAGCGCACTCGAAGAACCAATTGATGACATCTATCTCAGCAATCAAGCGAGTTACCTACTGGATGCCGGTATTGGCGATATTGCCCTAGAAGTTGGCGACCCCAGTAATCCAGAAACCTTCTTGCCGATTTCTAATGCATTACAAAAATTATTATCTGAAGCGGAGATGGGTGAGTTGTTTAAGGTCTTTGCATTTACAAAGAATTTAAATAATGTGCTTCCAGACCATAGCCTGGAGGACTTGCCAGGCTTCAGGGGCAGGAACCGCCTCTAGTCTTTAGCGATTAAGTGCAGCTGCAATAGTAGATAGCCTTGCAACATCTACAGCACTACGAATGCTTTCACCATTGGCGCGATCTTCAGCGGGGACACCCGCAATAATGTCTGCGGTATTGAGCGCTTGGGCTTTCTGCATTGCATCGATTAAGGCCGCTACTGGCAAACCAATCTGCTGAGCGACTTTGAGCAAGGCATGCCCACGATCAGGTTTACGCCAAACATCGGCACGATTAAACCAGGCTAATACATCAACAGCCTGGTATGCCCCACCTGCAGTGCGAATCATCTTTTCAATCATGAGATTGAGCTCGCTAAATATTGCACTGAAATCTCGTACCTCATTTGGCATTTTTACGCACTCTGCCCATGAGCGAATTTCATTGGCAGGTAAATGCATCAACAGGACTGCACAGCGATCCTCTAGGCGACTATCTACTGCATGTAAATGAGCCATCAAGTCCTCGCGATATACCTCTTTAGCCAAATTGGCTGTGAGTGCTGATGGCAGCAGCATTTTCGCTGCGCCTGTATCCAGCAACACTTGAAGCATCCGCATTGGCTTATTGGAAGTGAAGCCTCTCGCCAATTCTTGCCAGATACGTTCGGCAGATAATGCCGACAACTCATTTGATTGAACAATAGCCTGTAAGGCATCCATGGTTTCTGGCGCTACCGTAAATTCAGGGAAGCGTGCCGCAAAACGAGCGATACGTAAAAGACGTAATGGGTCTTCCGCAAATGCATCTGACACATTACGAAATATTTTTGATGCCAAATCTTCCTGGCCGTTATAAGGATCCAGAATGGGGCCCATCCATCGACCATCTTCATCCACCTCTTGCGCCATCGCATTAATCGTCAGATCACGACGCTCTAAGTCTTGCTCCAAGGTGACGGTGGGGTCGGCATAAAACATGAAGCCCTTATAGCCCTTCCCCGTCTTACGCTCAGTACGAGCTAGGGCATATTCCGCTTGGGTTTCTGGATGCAGGAAAACAGGAAAATCTTTGCCAACCGGACGATAGCCCTGTGCAATCATCTCTTCTACGCTAGAGCCGACCACCACATAATCAATGTCGTGCACCGGCAAACCCATGAGGGTATCCCGAATAGCGCCGCCAACTGCGTAGATCTTCATCTGCTTACTTCATGCCTTCTAATGTGCGACGACTAATACCAAACACTGTAGTCAATGCATCCAGCCCATTGAGTGGCAAGACGTTGGGTGCTTTCATGGAGGCAATGTTGTCACGCGACATTAAGGTTGGTACAGGCAGGAATTCAAAAGCCAATGCCTGTAAATAACCCACAAAGGCAGGAACGGGAATGATGGCGCATTGAGTATGGACCTTGCGTGCTGCAAACTCCACAATCTCCTTCATGGTGTAAACCGTAGGCCCCACCAAATCATAAGACTGACGAATCGTCGACGGCATCTTTAGGGCCATCGTAAAGGCAGAGGCTACATCATCCACGCTCACTGGCTGAAACTGTGCGCCAGAGTTTGCCAAAGGCATCGCTGGAAATAGCTTGGTGAGTTTTGCAAACAAATTGATGAATTGATCTTGCGCACCAAAAATTACAGAAGGTCTAAAAATAGTCCAATCTAAATTACTGGCTTTTACTGCGGCCTCGCCATCACCCTTGCTACGCTGATACATCGACGGACCGTTGGAATCTGCTCCTAATGCACTCATGTGCAAGTAGCGCTTGAGGCCATTCATTTGCATCGCAGTAATGATATTTTTAGGGAGCTCAACATGTGCCGCCTGGAATACTTTTCCATAAGGCTCTGCGGGTTTGTCATGCAAGACACCTACTAAATTAATGACGGCACCGTTAGGTTTGATTCGTGAGCAAAGCGCTTGCAGAGAATCAAACTCATGCACATCAGCATCTTCTAAATGAATCTTCGGCAGCATGCGTAATTCGCGGGCGGCTGCTAAGTGACGAGTAGGCAATAAAACAGAATACCCCTCCGCTTGCAATTGAGCAGCCAAGACTCTTCCTACGAAACCGTTACCGCCAATTAGCAGAATGTCATATTTCATAAAACTCCAGTGTGATTTAAATACTAGGGTAGCTCAGACGGGCTCGCTGCTTTAGGAGTAATCACACCTAAACGCTGTTTTAGAGACTGTGATTGGCCATGAATCACTGATGAATAATACGTCGCATTAGCCAAAACATTTTTTACATAAGTTCGCGTCTCATTAAACGGAATGGTTTCTGCAAAGATCGCACCCTCTGTTGGACTGGTGAGTTTTTCACGCCAAGACTTCGAGCGCGAAGGGCCAGCGTTATACGCTGCCGAAGCCAGAACCCAGGATCCATCCAAATCTACCAAGACCATATTCAAATAATTACTTCCTAATGTCAGGTTGGTATTGGTATCGCTCAATTTGTCATTGGTGTAAGAGGTCATGCCGATTTTCTTGGCCACATACTTTGCAGTATTGGGCATGACCTGCATTAAGCCAGAGGCGCCTACCGAAGAAGAGGCATTCATGATGAAGCGGGACTCCTGACGGATGAGTCCATAAGCCCAAGCCAAGTTCAAATCAATTTGCTTTGCTATTGGCGAAAGTTCATCACGATACGGCGTGGGGTAGCGCAAGCTAAAGTCGTGCTCTTGCTTGGTACGATCTGCAGTGTTCACTACGCGGTCATACAAACCAATACGTTTAGCGTATTCAGCGGAAGCCAGGAGTTGCTTGTCGCTCATATTGCGCAACTCCCAATTCCACTCACGATTGCCTTCGAAGCGCAAATTCATGGCGTACAAACGCTCACCCCGAACAAAGCCTTTACGACTCGCCATCACTTCAATATCGGCATCACTCACTTTAGTGCGTGCAGGCGCATGATTGGATTTACCCAAATCTTCGCGAGCCAACTGTCCATAAAAATTGTATTGATCGGCAACCAACTCAAGGTTCTCGCGCGCTTTTTCATTTTGGCCATCCACCTTCAATGCACGCGCATACCAATAAGTCCAGGCAGGATCCTTGCTACGCACTGCGGGATTCATACCCTCAATGGCATTCTTGACCAAAGTCCAATCTTTCGCACGCAAGCCTGCGCGCACCTTCCACTCTTGCCCCTCAGTAGAAAGGAGCTCGTTGTAGCCTAGCTCCTGTTGAAGTCGATATGCGTCATCCGCATTGGGATCTAACTTCTTGGCCAAGAATTGGCCAATCACACCCCAAGCTACGGCCTGATTCTCTTTGCTATAGCGCGATGCATTTTGTGAAAAATCTTTATAGGCCCTTGCTGGGTCTGCTTTAGCAGCCTTGACAACATCAGCTATAGGATCCTCACCACCCAGACGGCGCGACATTGTGTCAAAACCCATCTCCCCAGCAGCGCGGCCTACAGCCTTTGCCTCACTCGGAGTCATGCCACCGGCGCCGACTAGGGTAGGGACCAACTCTTGGCAAGCCTGTCCAAAATAACGGGGATCCAACAAGATTGCACGGGCATCAATCCCCACCTTAGTTGGATTCTCGCCTTGCGCTAACTTCGATTGCAATGCATAGCACTTCACTTGAGTATCGTCATCCAAAATAAACTTGGGATACTCAACATCAAATCGCGACCAATCTTTACGCTTACCCAGGACCAACAGCCAATCATTGCGCATTCGATCTGCTAAAGCAGTGCCCTGATACTGATTCAGAAAAGTAGCCACCTGCGAATCCGCATTAGTTTCTGCGCGAGCACCGCCTGCGCTATCAAATAACTGGGGCTTAATGCGGAAATAGGCTACGTAGTCATCGTAGGGGTAATTGGAGAGGCTTGCCGCTAAGGTCTGTGCGCGAGCAACATCATTTCTTTTGGCAGCTTCACGCAATTCAATAAAAGTACGATCGCCCTCAGTAACCTCAAAAGCAGAGATCCTGCTTTCTTTAACGGGGATGGTTTTCTTGGATTTTTCTGCTGAGGCATTGGGGGCATTAGCTAGCAGAGCGAGAAATAAAATCCCGCCCACTTTTTTTTGCCAGCCACCCAAAACATCACGCCTCTTTTTCACCGTCTAACCCCATCGATTTACTGTATCTCTCAATTTTCGCCTGATAATGGTTGATATGCACGGCAATTCTCCAAAATCGCTACGGCAGGACTTACTGGCCCAAAGGAAACAGTTTGCGGCTAGCGCAAGCTATGGATCTGCACAAGAAGCTATTTTGACTAGCCTTGGTCGATTTCTTGCAGATTACGATGCCCAGATTCAATCTGTCGCCTTGTATTGCCCCATCCAAGATGAACTTGATCTGCGATCCACTCTATTAGCTTGGGCTGCCAATAATGCAGGCAAAACACTTACCTTGCCATTTGCACGCCCCGATAAACATTTGGATTTTTACGCCTGGCAAGAGGGCGACCTTCTCATACCCAGTCGCCATGGGGTACCAGAACCCGATCCTAATAATCCGCGTAGACCTCAAGTCACCCCAGACTGTATTTTGATTCCCTGTGTAGGCTGGTCAGAATCCAGAATAGGCGATAAAACGCATTATTGGCGCCTTGGATATGGGGGCGGCTACTTTGATCGCACCTTAGCCCAGTTACGCAAAGCAAAACCAAACCTACTTTGCGTGGGCGTTGGATTTAATTGGCAAAAACTAGATGATGCCCAGTGGCAAGCTCAAACACATGATGAGCCCCTGGATCTACTCTTAACGGAGTCAGGCCTGCTTTACTAACTTCGCCGACTCCGTTGCAAGCTGATTGCTTGGCTATTTACTGATTCAAACTCAAATTATCCGCAATCGCTAAAACAGCATCTGCCTGATTGAGTGAGTAGAAATGGAGTCCAGGTGCGCCAGCCGTTAAGAGCTGATCACAGAGGTCGGTCACCACCTCTTCACCAAAAGCCCGAATTGAGGCGGTGTCATCGCCATACGACTGTAAACGCAAGCGGATCCAACGTGGAATCTCTGCACCACAGGCATCTGAGAAACGGAGTAACTGGGTGCTATTGGTAATCGGCATGATTCCGGCGATGACTGGCTGAGTTACCCCCAGGTCATACGCTTCATCCACAAAACGGAAATAGGCATCGCTGTTATAGAAATACTGAGTCACTGCTGAATTGGCGCCCGCCTTCATCTTCTGTACAAAGAAGTCCACATCCATTGCTGGTGACTTAGCCTGAGGATGGCTCTCTGGATAAGCGGCCACATCAATGTGAAACCAATCACCGGTTTCTGCGCGGATAAATTCCACCAACTCATTGGCATGATGAAACTCACCATACTGGCCCATGCCAGATGGCAAGTCGCCACGCAAAGCCACAATCCGTTTAACACCTAAAGCTTGATACTGCTTCAACATTTCGCGCACGCTCTCACGTGAACTACCAACACAAGATAGGTGTGGAGCAACCACTGCACCTGCAGCATGAATATCGCTCACTACTTTTAATGTGCCAGATTGAGTAGAGCCGCCGGCACCAAAAGTCACAGAATAAAAAGCGGGCTTGAGCGTTTCACTAAAACGCTCGCGCACGAGATGCAACTTAGCCTCACCTTCAGGTGTTTTTGGAGGGAAGAATTCAACGCTTAATTCCATGGTTTTGGGCCTGTGTCTCTATTGAACAATGTCTAGCAATGGTGCAGATTAATAACGGTAGTGGTCGGCCTTGTATGGGCCCTCCTTCGTTACGCCAATGTAGGACGCCTGCTGATCAGACAATACAGTTAACTGTGCATTCAGTGTCTTGAGCTGTAAACGAGCAACCTTCTCATCTAAATGTTTAGGCAAGGTGTAAACGCCGACTGGGTATTTATCTGTACCAACTGCATTCCACAATTCGATCTGCGCAATCACTTGGTTTGCAAATGAAGAGCTCATTACGTATGAAGGATGCCCTGTACCGCAACCCAGGTTAACCAAACGGCCTTTAGCCAAGAGGATGATGCGCTTCTCAGGATTGCCATTGGCTGCCGGGAAAATCACGTGATCTACTTGTGGCTTAATTTCTTCCCACTTGTACTTCTCGATGCCAGCAACATCAATCTCGTTGTCGAAGTGGCCAATGTTACAAACAATGGCTTGATTCTTCATCTTGACCATATGGTCATGGGTAATCACATGGTAGTTCCCTGTTGCGGAAACAAAAATGTCTGCTTTATCTGCAGCGTAATCCATGGTGACTACGCGGTAGCCTTCCATCGCCGCCTGTAATGCGCAAATTGGATCCACTTCGGTAACCCAAACTTGAGCAGATAGAGCGCGCAAGGCTTGTGCTGAGCCCTTACCCACATCACCGTAACCACAAACAACGGCAACCTTACCGGCAACCATCACATCGGTTGCGCGCTTAATTGCATCCACCAAAGACTCGCGGCAACCATAAAGGTTGTCGAACTTGCTCTTAGTAACAGAGTCATTCACGTTAATCGCTGGAAACTTCAACTCACCCTTAGCAAACATCTGATACAGACGATGTACACCAGTGGTGGTTTCTTCGGTAACACCTTTAACTTTTTCTAGGCGGGTGGAATACCAAGTTGGATCTTGTGCCAATTTGCTTTTGATTGCCGCAAACAAAATGGTTTCTTCTTCGCTGGTTGGGTGATTCAAGCAAGCTTGATCTTTTTCAGCGCGAGTCCCAAGGTGCAGCAACAGAGTAGCATCGCCGCCGTCATCCAAAATCATATTAGTGAAGCCGCCATCAGCCCACTCAAAAATACGGTGGGTGTAATCCCAATATTGCTCAAGGGTTTCGCCTTTGATCGCAAATACAGGAGTGCCGTTCGCGGCAATCGCTGCAGCAGCGTGATCTTGGGTAGAGAAAATATTGCAAGATGCCCACTGCACTTCAGCACCAAGAGCCTCAAGCGTCTCAATCAATACTGCAGTTTGAATGGTCATGTGCAATGAACCAGTAATACGTGCGCCACGCAATGGCTGCTGAGCTGCGAACTCATCACGAATCGCAATGAGGCCTGGCATTTCAGTTTCAGCAATGGCGATTTCTTTACGGCCAAAATCAGCCAAAGTAATGTCAGCAATTGCGCAACGGGTTGCTACAAATTGGTTTAAATCGGAAACGGTACTCATGAATGCTCCAGCTAAATACGATCCAATGCTGGAGTAGAAACTCGCT
>CANFWB010000036.1 GCA_947450605.1 Burkholderiaceae bacterium | reverse complement strand
TTTTTTTGTTACACTCTCACCTCTTAGTTTGCTTCAATGCAGTTTTTCCACTGCAAACACCTGCCCCGGTGATGGAATTGGTAGACGTGCCGGACTCAAAATCCGGTGCCGCAAGGCGTGGCGGTTCAAGTCCGCCCCGGGGCACCATCTCAATTAGGCTGTTTTTGACGCCCAGAGATGCGCTAAGCTTTAAATCTCGTAAGTGTCCGACTCGTTATTCATTGCCTGTTCAACAATTTTCTTGGTGAGTGTTGGTGAAAACAGTTCAATAAAGGTGTACACGAAGGAACGCAGGTAGGCCCCTTGCTTAACGCCGAGATGCGTTACGTTATTGCCAAATAAATGTCCGACTGGTATCACTCGCAGATTGCGATCTCGATCGGCATCGTATGCCAAGCCAGCAACAATTCCAACGCCCATGCCAGTCTCAACATAAGTTTTAATCACGTCTGCATCAATTGCTTCCAAAATAATATCTGGACTCAGATTGCGCTGTGCAAAGGCGGCATCAATCTTGCTACGACCCGCAAACGCTTTATCGTAGGTGATGAGGGGGTACTTCGCAATTTCTTCTAGGGTAATCGTCGACTGATTCAGTAGCGGATGACTGAGGGGCACCATGATGACGTGTTGCCATTGGTAGCCTGGCAGGGCCAATACGCCTGGAGTGTTAGCAATACCTTCCGTTGCAATCGCAATGTCTGCACGATCATGAATAAGTAGTTCGGCAATTTGTCCTGGGTTACCCTGTTGAATGCTCACGCGCACCTTTGGAAAGCGCTTGGTAAATTCTGTCAGAACTTTGGGTAATGCATAGCGGGCTTGGGTATGGGTGGTGGCGATGACAAAGTTGCCCTGATCTTGGCTGGCAAAGTCTTTGCCTACGCGCTTCAAGGTTTCCACTTCATCCAGGATGCGTTCAATAGAGACCAGAATCCGTTTGCCTGGCTCAGTAAGTGAGCGTATGCGTTTGCCATGGCGCCTAAAAATCTCCACGCCCAGCTCATCCTCGAGTTCAATAATGGCTTTGGATACCCCAGGCTGCGAGGTAAACAGTGCCTTAGCAGCGCTAGTCAGATTAAAGTTCTGCCTAACGGCTTCACGGACAAAACGAAATTGGTGCAGATTCATATGGACCCCATTCTTTATATCAACTGCGATATAGGAATCAAATTCTATATGATTTTAGGGTATTAAGCTTTGGATACCCAGCGTAGTCCCACAATCGCCAAGATGAAATAGAGCAACGGTGGTGTCAGGGCTGTAAGGAGGGAGGGCCATGCACCTAGAAGCCCCACATTAGAGAAAAGCGAGTTAAACAGCTGAAAGCTCATGCCCAGCATGATTCCACCGAATACCTTGATGCCGACGCTACCAGCGCGGACTTTGAGATAGGCAAAGGGTAGGGCTAGTGCCAGCATCACAAAAATCGTAAATGGATAAATCACCTTTTTCCAGAATGCAATCGAATGGCGCTGCGCATCTTGTTTGTTATCGCGGAGGTGAGAAATAAAGCGACCCAAGCTAAAGATCGACATTTTTTCTGGACTCACTAACAGTACGCTCAAAATCTGCGGCGTGACTTCAGATTCCAGACTCACGATAGGGTGTGTAAACGTGCGAGCTGAATACACTGGGTTTAGTGGATCCGCTTGCTTAGTCTCGTTAAAGCGCGTCTCGGTTACATCATCCAGAATCCAAGTGCCCGTATGATCGAATCGTCCGGATACGGCGCTGCGAATGGAGAGCAATCGATATGCATCATCAAACTCGTACATGCGAATATTTTTGATTTCGTTATCTTGCTCAATTTTGCCAACGTTGACGTAGCGCACCCCAGGTCGGATTGGTCCGCTACCATCCTCATCTCGCAAGCGATCCTTGACCCAAACCCCAGTCTTAAACTGAGAGCTATAGGATGAGCCTAGCGCCTTCATGCGAATTTGATCGGATAGGTTTTCAGTGTAAGGACCAAGCCATTCACTCATCGCTATAGTCAGCACAATCAGAGGCAAAGAAATCTTGGCGAGAGTCAGCAAGCCTCTGCGCATATCTAATCCAGCAATCCGCAGAATGGTGAATTCCGACTGACTTGCCAGCATGGCGAACACATAAATACTCCCAATCAGGCCAGCGATGGGAATAATCTCGGAAATACGACTTGGTGCCTTTAATAAAACATGTAGCAGGGCTAGTGGGAGTGTGTATTGACCCTTTACCGAGCCAAGCTCACTGAGGATGTCAAAAAACAAAAAGAGTGCCACCAAGGCAAATAAGATGAAGCCAAAGGCGGCGTAAATCTGTCTCGCCAAATAGCGCTCGAAGATGTAAGGAAAAAGCAGTTTCATCTATTGGCCAGGAAGGAAGGTAATTGACGGCGCCACCACTTCAAGGAAGGATTGATACGGTTACGAATGAGTAAGAAGGCTATGCCAAAAGCGAGCGCATGTATGGGCCAAGCTGCAACAAATACACTCACCTTTCCCTGTGACACAAAGTTCTGTGTGAGGTTTAGGAGATTGCTATAGATGAGGTAAATGAGCACCGCATAAAACATGGCGGTGTAGTTGCCCAGCCTAGGGTTGACATAGGCAAGCGGTATGGCAATTAACACCAGGCCCAAAGCCATTAACGGCAAGCCGATGCGCCAAAGTAATTCAGCATAATTGGGGTTGATGGCGTTGACATTGGGGTCATTTAACAGTTCGGATACGGTTTTCTCACGATCGCGCGGCGCTGGATCGAGGGCGCTCTTACTTTGAATATTGGTGCTGTATTCAGCAAACTCTAGAATGCGAAAATCGGGTTGAGTGGGAAGCCCTTCATAGCGTCGACCATTATTTAGTACGATCGATTTGCCGCCACCCGCCGCATTTTCAATAAAACCAGTAGAGGCAACTGCGACACTCAGGCGACCGTTCTTCGTTTCCGCTGCAAAGATATTTTTCACTTCTTTTTTATTGACGTCCAACTCTTCAATAAAAAATACGCGCTCTGCCTTGGCTGATTCTCTAAATTGACCTGCGGCAACCATCGAAACATCACTACGCTGCTGAAAGCGCTGGCTAATGATGGTGGATTCACGATTGGCCCAAGGCCAAACAAAGAGGGCCAACAATGCAATGATGACAATGAGCGGTGCTGCAAAACGCAGGATTGGTCGTATGAGACTGGCAATGCTCAGGCCGCTGGCGAACCAAACAATCATTTCGGAATCTTTATACCAACGCACCAGTACTATTAATACGGCCACAAAGAGGGAGACGGTCAGCAGGACCGCCATATAGCCTAGGGTGGCTAGCGCGATGAGAACTAGGGCATCTTCTGGGTTGACGGCGCCATTGGCCGCAAAGCCCAGAATGCGGATGACTAGCGTGGTGATCATGATGGTCACCAAGACCAAGAAGACGCCGCCTGTCGTAAAACTGAGTTCGCGGCGAAGGGCTTGGTGAAAAATCATAAATAGATAGTGGGGGTAGCTGTTATTGGCTCACACAAGATGCGAACCTTCATGTCGGAGGATAATGGATAAACATCCGTTATTTCCCTTGAATTAACTTAAAAATACCGTAAGACATGATGACTATTCAATTTAGCACCAAAATTTTCTCTCAAGCCGACGTCAATAACCCAAAGCAGATCAAGGCGAGCCTAGCCACGCTATTGGCGCAGAGCTCCGATTGCTTGGTTTTGGCCTATTCAAAGGCGGATTTAGATGCTTTGGCAGCTACAAAATCGAAATCCGGGATTTTGGTCGAGTTGGACCGCTTGTTAGGCGGTTCAATTACTCATGCCAATCTGGTGGGAGATCTAGATGGCCAGCCGGCATCGACTTGTGTGATTCGTGCTGAAAAAACATGGACCGCATCCGGCGTCAAGGTCAAGCGTGTGCTCTTGGTATGTTTAGGAGATATTGCTCCGGCAAGCGCACGCAGTTTGAATGCCTATTCCAAGATTGCCAGAGCGGCCTTAAAGCAGTTGAGTGGTGGATCGATCCAAAATGCGTTGTGGTTTATTCCGAGCTTTGCGTTAGGCCATCGCGCCGAGTTTATTGCTGAAGAAGTCCGCTTGACTATTCAATACGCTGGTGACCAGGCATACCGTTTTGGGGTTCGTCAGCCAGCTATGAAATTCAAAGCCAAAGACAAAGCAGATACTTTTACTCACCTCATCTTTGCTGGTAATGATGCCTGCGCCAAAGAGCTAAAGGCGGCCGTCCCAGAAGGCGCGGCCATGGTGGAAGGTATGCACTTGGCTAAGGACTTGGGTAATTTACCTCCGAATATCTGCACTCCGACTTACTTAGGTAAAACAGCGCAGGGCTTGAGTAAGAAGACGGGGCTGAAGGTTGAAGTCTTGGGCCGCAAACAAATTGAAGCCTTGGGTATGGGCTCATTTTTATCGGTAGCGAAGGGATCCGATACGCCGCCTCAATTTATTGTGATGCGTCACGAAGGTGGTAAAGCGGGTGAGGCGCCGATTGTATTCGTGGGTAAAGGCATTACTTTTGATACCGGCGGCATCTCCTTAAAGCCTGGTGAAGCCATGGACGAGATGAAATACGACATGTGTGGCGCTGCGTCTGTGATCGGCACGATGTATGCCACCGCCTTGATGAAGTTAAAAAAGAATGTCATCGGCGTTATCCCAACTTGCGAGAATATGCCATCAGGTCAAGCCACTCGTCCAGGCGATATTGTGAAGAGTATGTCCGGTCAAACTATTGAGGTTCTCAATACCGATGCTGAAGGTCGTTTAATTTTGTGCGACGCGTTAACTTATGTTGAGCGCTTCAAGCCTAAGGCGGTAATTGATGTGGCTACCTTGACTGGCGCCTGCATCATTGCTTTGGGGCATGTGCATAGCGGCGTATTTTCTGATGATGAAGGCTTAGTCAATTCTCTAACTAAGGCTGGACATGCCTCTTTAGATACTGTGTGGCGTTTGCCCTTGGATGCTGCATATCATGAGCAACTCAAATCCAATTTTGCGGATGTTGCCAATATTGGTGGACGTCCAGCGGGTAGCGTTACCGCAGCTTGCTTCTTATCGCGCTTTACCGAGAAATACAAATGGGCCCATTTGGATATTGCAGGAACTGCTTGGAAGAGTGGCGCCGCCAAAGGATCGACTGGTCGTCCTGTGCCCTTGCTAGTGAATTACTTGCTAGAACAAAAGTAAGCAAACCGATAGAATCGAAGTCAAAAGCGGAAGACAGTACGAATGGCTCGGATCGATTTTCATAGCAATGTCAGCGATAAGTTGGAATACGCCTGTCGACTGACGCGCAAAATCTGGAGCGCCACGCCTGCTGGCGAGCCTGTTCGTAATATTGTGATGGTAGGCGAGAAGGCTGATCTCAAAAAGCTCGATGAGCTTCTCTGGACATTCAGCGCAACGGATTTCTTGCCGCATTGCTTTATCGACGATGAGGCTGCAAGCGATTCGCCAATCGTGCTGACAGATAACTTCTTGTCGCCCGCTTTATCTCAACTTCCCCATGCAGATGTCTTGATTCATTTGTGGATGCGCATGCCTCAAGACGTGCCCGCATTGCTAGCACGCTTCCCGCGTGTTGTGGAGGTTGTCACGATCAATGAAGCAGAGCGTCTTGCGGGTCGCGAACGTTATAAAGCTTATCGTGACTTAGGTCATGAGTTGCATAATTTCGATCAATCTAAAACATGATCACCACTCACTTCCGCGTATGTTGATTCATCCTGAATTCGATCCCGCTGCAATTCGTATTGGTTCATTTGCCATTCACTGGTACGGCTTGATGTATCTCTTAGCCTTTGCCCAATTTTTAGTGTTGGGTCGTCTGCGTATACGCGCTCCACGATACCAATCACTGGGCTGGTCCTACAAGGATCTCGAAGATCTTTTATTTGCTGGCGTACTGGGCGTTGTTCTGGGTGGACGCTTAGGCTATACCTTGTTCTATATGCCTGCTTATTACCTCTCTCATCCCTTGAGTATTTTTAAGATTTGGGAAGGCGGCATGTCCTTTCATGGTGGACTCTTGGGGGTTTTGCTGGCCCTGCTCTGGTTTGCTCGTCGTCGTAAGGTTTCATTCTTTGTCGTTAGTGATTTGGTTGCGCCACTTGTGCCCTTTGGCTTAGCATTTGGTCGACTGGGTAATTTCATCAATGGCGAATTATGGGGAAGACCAACTGACTTGCCGTGGGGAATGGTATTTCCGATGGTGGACTCTATTCCGCGCCACCCCTCCCAGATTTACCAACTCTTGGGCGAGGGAATCTGTTTGGGCATCCTTCTTTGGATTTACTCCAGTAAACCCCGCAAAGTAGGCCAGATTTCAGGATTATTTCTACTGGGTTACGGCGTTTGTCGTTTCTTAGCAGAATTTGCTCGTGAGCCAGATGCCTTTTTGGGTCTCTTGGGTCTTGGGCTGTCGATGGGTCAGTGGCTTTCTGTGCCCATGATAATTTTCGGAATTTACCTTATAGTGAGAGTGAATACGAAATACAGTGCTTATCAGTAGTTAAAACTGAGGTTTTCTGGGTCTTTTGTAGTCAATTTCTAGAAATTGGCTTAACTGACTCAAAAAAATCCTCATTTTTACTGAATTTGCCCGATTTCCGACTATTTCTACCTAAATCGAAAGAATTCCATGCTGGAGAAGTTAAGCAAAGCTCGCAATTTGTCTAAAGCGCATAACGCGATTAAGCGTTTGATATCAGAGCGGGGAGAATCTAATGCGCTCAGCATGGCAGATGATGTAGTCAACAACTATCGCAAATTGACTAAAGATCAGTATGTTGCTTTTTTCACATACCTTTTTGAAAAGCTCAACCCACAGGCAGATGCCGTCTTAAAGGCGGCTCAAAATTTTGTCGCAGATTCCAGTGCACGCAATTACATTCAGCTCCAAAAGGTTTCTGAATCTCGTCGCCAAGAATTTTTCCGTCGCCTCAATCGTGCGAGTCAAGGTACTGCAGCAGTTGTAGAAATGCGTCGTGACTTGTTACAACTGTTGGATAAAAAACCAGAGTTAGCCGCAGTCGATTTTGATTTACGCCATTTACTGTCCTCCTGGTTTAATCCAGGCTTTCTAAAAATGCATCGGGTCGACTGGAAGTCCCCTGCGGAGGTGCTTGAGAAGCTGATCAAGCATGAGGCCGTGCATGCTATTGATGGTTGGGATGACTTGCGTCGCCGCCTACAGCCTGATCGTCGTTGCTTTGCTTTTTTCCATCCACAGCTTCCTAGCGAACCCTTAATCTTTGTTGAGGTTGCTCTTCTGCCGGAGATTCCAACGGTCATCACGCCATTGGTAGATAAAAAGGCAGACGTAGTGGATCAAGCCTCTCAATACAAGGTTGCCGTCTTTTATTCAATTAGCAACTGCGAGCCTGGGCTGCGTGGTGTGTCAATGGGGAACTTTCTCATCAAGCGGGTAGCAGAGCAGTTGCATGCAGAGTTTCCTGGGGTTAAAACATTTGTGACTTTATCGCCGATTCCAGGATTTATCGATTGGGTTGCCGCTGGTGCGAATTTGGGTGATGGCGTGCCTGCTGAGAGATTAAAGCCGAACCTCAAACTTGCAAGAGATGCAGCGTTGGCAGTACTCAAGCTCGAGAGTCAATCTTGGAATGAGCGATTAGCGGGTGGTTGGCACCCTGATCTGGCTACCGAGAAGGAAAAAGAGGCTTTATTGACCTTGGCCAGCATGTATTTGGGCCTTGCTTCTACTGGGCGCGATGGCAACCCGGTGGCGAAGTTTCATTTGGGTAATGGCGCCAAGTTGCACCTGATTAACTGGGCGGGGGATTTATCGCGCAAAGGATTGCGCCAATCCGCCGGTCTGATGGTGAATTATCTTTATGACCTGGGCAGTGTGGAAGATAACCATGAGCGTTTTGCCAATGGTGAAATCGTCTTTTCACGGGCGGTGGGTCGCCTGATGGCGCCCTAATTATTAAGGCAAGGGCTAAATTCTGGTGAAAAGCGGAAGTCCCCTTAGAATAAGGGGTTGAAAATAAGTCACAAGAATAAAACTAGCTAAATAGTTGGTAAAAATATAGGAGACAGCATGTTTACGAAAACAAACACATATTCCGCATTCTCGTTAAATGCGTTGAAAAAGGCACTGTTTTTGATCTGCGCAGCACCGCTTGCAGTCATGGCTCAAGAGTGGCCAAATAAACCCATCACCTTTGTGGTCCCTTTTCCAGCTGGCGGTGGTACAGATGCCTTTGCCCGTCCCTTGGCGGCGCAATTGACTAAGCAATTGGGCAAGCAAATCATCATCGATAACCGCGGTGGCGCTGGTGGCACCTTGGGTGCATCTCTTGCTGCCAAAGCTGCTCCAGATGGTTACAGCTTTTTCGTTGGCGCAGCTCATCATGCGATTGCACCTTCCATGTACCCCAACTTGGATTACGACATTGAGAAGAGTTTCATTCCTGTAGCAATGATTGCTACTCCACCCCAAGTCATTGTGGTGAACCCAAAAAATGTTCAAGTAAAGAACTTGAAAGAATTTATCGAGCTCTTGAAAAAGAATCCAGGTAAGTTCAATTACGCCAGTGCTGGTAATGGTTCTTCTCATCACTTGGCTGGCGAGCAATTCAAAATGCTGACCAAGACCTTTATTACCCACATCCCTTATCGCGGTGCAGGCCCAGCCATGCAAGATCTGATTGCAGGTCAGGTAGATGTGGAGTTTGACGGCCTAGGATCTTCATCTGCGCAAATTAAGAATGGCTCTATCGTTGCTTTGGCGGTAGCTTCACAAAAACGTGCCCCCGGATTCCCCAATGTGCCTACTGCTGCAGAGGCTGGTTTAGTGGGTTATGAAGTGTCTACCTGGTACGGCTTATTTGCCCCAAAAGGAACGCCGCATGCCATCGTCGAGAAGATGATTGTGGAAGTGCAAAAGGCAATCAATACTCCTGAGCTCAAAGTAATTTGGACCAATAACGGTTCAGATACCCCAACACTTTCTGGCGATGCTTTTGGCAAGTTTGTCTCTGCTGATATCAAGCGTTGGGCTGCAGTGGCTAAAGCCTCTGGAGCTAAGCTTGATTAACAATTCGATTTAATTTACTGGTTTTGATTTGAGGCTCAAATGAATTTATATTCTTTATTGGAAAAAGGCTTTCCAAAAGATAAGCAAGCATGTGCGTTAGAAACGCATGATGGACTGTATTACACCTGGAGTGATCTGGAGCGTGCTACTGCCAAGATAGCCAATCTTCTGAAGAGTCTCAAGCTGCCGGCTGGATCGCGTATTGCGGTGCAGGTTGAGAAATCACCGGAAGCACTCTTTTTATACCTGGCTACCATCAAGGCGGGCTATGTTTACCTGCCCCTCAATACTGCCTATCAAGCCGCGGAGATTCAGTACTTCCTTGAGAATGCTGAGCCAGCACTTGTGGTTTGCAGTAGTAAGAATTTCTCCTGGGTATCTAAGGCAGCCTTTAAGGCCGGCACAAAACATGTCTTTACTTTGGATGAAGATCGCCAAGGCACTTTGCTAGAACGTGCCGGCGCTCAAAGTGATCGATTCAAAACGGTAGCTGTAAAAGATGATGATTTAGCAGCCATCTTGTATACCTCTGGTACGACGGGACGTAGCAAAGGTGCAATGCTGACCCATAAAAACTTGGGAAGTAATGCGCAAGTTCTGCAGAAATTTTGGGGTTGGAAAAAGGGCGATGTCTTATTACACGCACTTCCAATATTCCATGTGCACGGTTTATTTGTTGCGGCTCATGGCGCATTAATTAACGGTAGCAAAATGATTTGGTTGCCGCGTCTAGACACTGCGCAACTGATTCATCACATGCCAAATTCCACCGTCATGATGGGCGTACCAACGTTCTATGTGCGCTTGCTAGCGGACAAGGGTTTCAATAAACAAGTCACGCGCAACATGCGCCTGTTTGTTTCTGGTTCCGCACCCTTGCTTACCGAAACATTCAACACTTTTAAGGAAGTGATTGGTCAACCCATTCTTGAGCGTTACGGTATGAGTGAAACAGTCATGCTAGTTTCCAATCCTTACAAGGGTAGTCGTGTAGGTGGCTCTGTTGGCCTGCCATTGCCAGGCGTAAAAGTCCGCGTTGTGGATGAAAACAATAAGCCGTGTGGTGTGGATGCCATCGGTAGTATTCAAGTGAAGGGCCCGAATATATTTAAAGGCTACTGGCGCATGCCTGAAAAAACTGCCGAAGAATTTACTAAAGACGGTTGGTTTAAGACGGGTGATGTCGGTCGCTGGGGCGGTGCTGCCAATGGCGGTAATGCACCCAAGGATTACCTCTGCATTGTTGGTCGCAGCAAGGATCTCATCATCTCTGGTGGTTATAACGTCTATCCAAAAGAAATTGAAAGTTTTATCGATGATATGGACGGCGTGGATGAAAGTGCTGTCATTGGTATTCCACATCCTGATTTTGGTGAAGCGGTAATGGCAGTAGTAGTGCCAAAAGCTGGCGCTAAGTTAGATGCACAAGCCATGATTGCTGCTTTGAAAACCCAAATTGCGAACTTTAAAATCCCGAAGCGTTTAGAAATCGTTTCGGACTTACCACGCAATGCGATGGGTAAAGTGCAGAAGAATATTTTGCGTCAGCAATACACCAGCTAACAATAGAAAAACTCGATTAGAAGCCAAATGCCTTGCGGCTTTCGTTAAACATGAAAGCCGCAACCATAAAGAGTATTACGCCGAAGATGCGTTTAAGTTGGGCAATATTGAGTTTCCTGGCCATTTTTGCGCCAAGTGGGGCGGTAAATACGCTCACCGCCACTATGCAGAGTACTGCCGGAACATAAACAAATCCCAGCGATCCCTCAGGAAGATTGGGGTTACCCCAACTGCCATACATGTAGCCGATGGTAGCTGCTGTCGCAATAGGAAATCCTAGACCCGAAGAGCTGGCCATCGCAGTATGCGGTTTTACATTGCACCAAAGCATAAATGGCACGGTGATGAACGCCCCGCCTGCGCCAGCTAGGCTGGCGATAATGCCGGTAAATGCCCCGAAGGAGAAAAGACCTACTGCGCCAGGTAATTCGCGTCCAGCGGAAGGCTTTTTATTGATGATCATCTGAATCGAGGTGTAGACGATAAATAGCGCAAAGAATAATGACAGCCAAGAGGTATTGATGGCTTCGAAGATTTCGCTGCCACCGACAAGGCTGCCGATGACTAGTCCAGGACTTAGTGCAGCCACCAGCTTCCAGTCAATGGAGTTGTGTTTGTGATGCGCCCAGATGGCTGAAGTGGTAGTAAATAGGATAGTTGCCATCCCGGTGGCAATGGCCATATGCACAATCACATTTGGGTCAAAGCCAAGGTGAGTGAAGACCAGAATCATGAAGGGGACCAAGATCATCCCGCCCCCAATGCCCAATAATCCCGCAAGAAAGCCCGAGATGCCGCCGCAAAACATCAACATCGCGATATCCGTTATAGACATGAATTCCCCGCCTTAGCCGCTAGGCCGTCATCCTGAACCCTAAGGTTCAAGGTGGAACGGCTACTCTGTTTCGGGTGCATTAAGGACCTCAGGGAGTGAACAGCGCGAAGCTGCCACTGTGAAGGTTCAAAACGCTCACGCCCACAAGGTAAAGATCGTTCCTGATGCTTGCGCATCGGTTCAAGGAACTATTGGCCTTGGCGAACCAGGCAGGGAAAGGGTTTGCATTAGCGCATCCACTTGATCTTCCAGGGAATGAATTTCATTCTGGAGTCGAGCAATCTCTTCTGGACTGCTACCGGATGTGGCGCTTGATGCTGTAGTCGCTTGAGCTGCCGTTTGCAGTTTAATCAGGTCGCCGGCAATTTTGAGTGCAGCCATCATGCTTGCACGTTCGATGCTGCGGTTGCCGCCATTGATTGCCAGCTGAATTTGTTCATCCACTAATGTGCAGGCCGCACGAAGTAATGGCTCATGCTCTGTGCTCGTGGCTAAAGTGATTTTTTGACCGGCGAGGGTTACTTCAATGCGTTGTTGGCTCATTGTCATCCTCTGGGTTGGTTGGTATCACGGGCTCGCCGAGTAGGTTCATCTGACGTCCATCACTCTGCTCTGGCAGGCGACTCAAAATATGCTGAATCCGTTTTTGCGCATCCTCAATCTTCGTTTCCAGTTGACTGCGATCCTGATGCAAGGCTTTTACAGCGTCGGCAATCAGCTGAACTTTATTAGACAGCCTTTGCAATGAGCTGGCTATCGAATCAGATTCGCTTGAGTCGCTTGGGACGTGAGGAGTGTGCTCGGTCATATAGGCATTGTAGCCCTAGGAAAAAGCTTTGTGAAACTCCTGTTCTCAGGGTTAGTTGGGTAAGGCCACCCAATCATCTCCCAGCTTTTCTAGGCGAATTCGGCCACCAAATAGTGCGATCAGGGCTTGATGCGTCCTGGGATCTTGCTTGGACCCCTGAAAATGCAGTCTACCTTTATCCAGCATGATGAGGTGGTCTGCCCTCAGTGCAAAATGAATCTCATGCAAAACGGTCACCAAGGTCTTGCCCTGAGCCAGTAAATTTTCCTGCCATTTCAAAAAATCGGCTTGATGAGGCGGGTCTAAGTTAGCCAAAGGTTCATCCATTAGTAAGATGTCAGAGTCTACGGCGAGAAGGCGCGCCAATAGCACTCGCTGACGCTCTCCTCCAGATAGATGTTGCATTGGGCGATGGCGTAAGTGCCAGGCATCAGTCTGTTGTAAGGCTTTCTCAACTGAAATGTAATCTGCTTGAGAGGGTAAATGCAACCAACCTTGATGAGGTAGGCGCCCCAACATGACGGTGTCGAACACGCTGAGAGAGTCTCCGAATTCTTCTGGGTTAGAAGCGCCCTGATCAAGCCAAGCTAATTTTTTTGAGAGGTCCTTGCGCGTCAGGGAGGATAGCTCGATACCATTTACCGAGAGAGATCCGGTGTATTTGAGTAAGCGAGCCATAGCCTGCAGGAGAGAGGATTTACCGGCACCATTAGGCCCGATAATGCTGGTCCATTGACCTTGCGGAATATCTAAATTGAGATCATTAAGGATGGCACAAGGTCCGCGATAGATGGATAGCTGGCGGGTTTTCATGAACGCCCACCCAAAGGACTGTTTTTTAGAAGAATCAGGAGGTATAAACCTCCTAAGACCGCCGTCACAATACCTACCGGGATTTCAAGCGGAGCGAATAGAGTGCGTGCGATGAGATCTGAGCTGAGTAATAGTATTCCACCGCCAAGGCAGGAGAACACCAGTTGTACACGTTGCCGCCCGCCGGCAATTTTTCTTACTAAATGCGGGGCCGCCAATCCAACAAAAGCTATCAAGCCAGTCTGCGCAACGGCACAGCCAGTTGTCAGGGCAAGAATGCCAATGAAGACAAGGCGTACTTGATCTAGAGGTAAGCCCAGGGTGCGAGCGGTATTCTCACCCAGAGATAAGGCCTCTAACGTAGGGCTAATCATTGCGGTGATGGCTAAGCAAATAAATAATGCGATGGCCATGATCACTACGCCAGACCAATCAATTAGAGTGGTATTGCCCAACATGAAAGATTGAATGCTTTGAAAGAGATCTGGGCGTATAAAGGTAAATAAAGAATTCGCCGCCCCCAGAATGACGCTAATCACTACCCCAGACAATAAAAGACGCAAAGAGCTTCGGTATCCACCGGCCAAGAGTAACGAGGCCAGCACTCCGATCAACGCCCCAATAAACGCGCCTCCATTCAGACCAATGATTTCTAGCCAAGAGTTACCAAGATAGGCGAAGCAGAGGATGCTACCTACGCCAAGTAGCGCGCCTGATGCGCTACCCAGTAGATAGGGGTCCGCCAGCGGATTACGAAATACGCTTTGCGCAATACCCCCCGCAAGGCCCAGTAAGGCACCAGCTAAATAAGCGCCTAATGATCGAGGGAGTCGAATATCAAACAAGATGGCTTGATCAGACCCTAGTCCATTCCAGCTTGCCCCCGTGCTCCCCAGAAGAGTTCCGAGCAATACCAAGATCACACTCAGAATTAACAGGCTGGACAGCCTGGCCAGAAAGTAATTTTTTTGCATTATCGAGATGATGACATCTTGTCTTGAATACATTGAGAAATAAGTAGCGCTGCTTCACCCATGCGTGGACCAGGGCGTACTAAGACATCATTCTGATCAGTGGTAAAAGTACAGATGCTATTCCTCATTACCGCTGGAATGGCCTTCCATCCAGGGCGCCTCTCAATATCAGCGGGGGTGGATTCAGCAAGGAGAATGACATCGGGTTTGGCTTGCACCACAAACTCGGGATTAATCTTCGGGAAGGGCCCTAGCGATTCCGGAATAATATTTATCAAATTGAGTTGTGACAGTATTTCACCGATGAAAGAGTTTCTGCCTGCTGCATAAGGCGCTGGATTCACTTCAAAATACACGCGGATATTTTTCTCTCTTGAGGAGAGTTGTTTGTTAGCACGCATAATCTCTTTTTGGATTTGATGCCACACTCGACTACTCTCTGTTGTACCCAAAACAGCATCCAGTTTTTTTAGTGCGCGCTCCTCATCACCCATGGACTTAATATCTAGTACAAATGTTTGAATCCCCAAAGAATTGAGTCTTGCAATAACGGGTGATGCCTTCTCCAGTAAAACAACATCAGGCTTGAGTTGCACGATGCGTTCGATGTTCATATCACCCATGCCACCGAGTTTAGGTAAGTTCTGAATAGACTTCGGCCAGTTTGAAAACCGATCAATGCCAACTAAAGCGTTGCATTTACCTAGAGCGCAAACCGATTCAGTGAGGGAGGGGAGCAAGCTCACAACTCGTTGTGGTGGTGTATCAAACACCACAGCAACACCGCGATCATCAACAACGGAAAAAGGTGCAGCAAAAACTGCCAAAGAGAAACCCAGGAAAAACAAGGCAACCCCGATCTCTAAAGAGCGGGAGCGAGTCGAGGGTTGCATATCCTGAGGCTCTTTCTGATGGATTTAAAAATTATATTTTGCAGTTACAAAGTAAGTTGTCGGTGTTGTGGGATAGTAGTAATAGCCTTTAATTGGGTTATACCCCCCATTTGTTGCATAGGAATTTCCGCCAATATTTTTAATCATCAATTTAGACTCCCACGAATTCACTTTATAGCTAGCATATAGATCTGCTGCAACATAAGATGGAATCTTTGCCAGCGAATTGGTTATGGCTGGGTCGGCATCATAGTTTTGGTTGCCTACATAGTTAACTACAGCCCCAACATTCCATGCGCTATTTAGCATGTATTGAGCACGAGCATTTAATAGTAGATCAGGGGATAGTCCGACACCAACCCCAGCGACTGACCCCGCGGTGTAAGTGGATCGTTGAATTTTGCCACCAGCTGCTAGAGTGAGATTTCGGGTGACATTATTTGAGGAATCAAAAAGAAAGCCTGTGCGATTGATATTCCCAATGGTGTTGATATTTCCATACGTGGATGGGTCGTAGCGTATTTCATTTTGCGTGATCGATTGAAATACCAGGGCTGAAAGGTGGGATTGAGAAATATGCCAATCTCCTCCCGCTGAATAGGTTTGAGAGATTTGGGGTTTCAAGATGCCATTAAATGCTGGTGCTCCATAGCCACCATTTGCATTTGGGTCAAAGCCCCAGAATTCATCTGTATTTGGAAATCGATAAGATTGATCCCATTTGATGAATATTTTTTGCCCTGATTGATAGTTGTAATTCAATGCAGCATCGCCAGCGTTAGCCGAATATTTTTGACTGGCGCTAATCGTTGCACCAGATGAGAGGTCGTTTGTGGATGCATTCTGCGCTTGATGTCTAAATCCTCCGCTGGCCTCTAGCCCATTCACTATCTTCAAGGGAATGCGTGAAACTACATAAACAGATTGATTGAGAACACTAACGTTTTGTTGGAGACTGGTCGCACCAAAATTGGAGCCTGAAGAATTGCTTTGCGAGGCCTGATTAAAGTCGTATCCAATCACCGTAGTGCCCCATTCTCCAAAGTTTGCCTTCATCTTTGGTGAAATTGCAAGTTGCCAATTCGGGCTTAGAGAATAGTATGGGTATGGCAGGGCTGGAGCGTTGTAAGTCGCATTCTTATTCGAATATGTTCCATCAATATCAAAAGTTAGCTGGCTGTTAATTGCTTTGATAAAGCCAGATCTAATACCCGCGTTATCAGTCGTTGTAGTTGAGCCAATAAACGCAGCTCTAGCAGATTGAGGGCTGCCAGTGCCGGCTTGACCGAGTACCGACCCTGGAGTTTGAGAGTTTGCATGATTAAAGAATATGTCAGCATAGACTTGATCAATGCCGCCTAATGATTGAGTGACCTTAGCGTCAAATGAGTAGGCATTTGCCGCCGAGTTTTGTCGCCAACCATCGGTATTTGAAGTGTTTGCTGTAAGTTGAATGGTTGTGTCATTCACCTTGTTGCGCAATATTGCATTACCAATGACAGTGTTGTAGCTTCCATAAGTAATCGAGGCTTGGTTTAGGTTTTTTGCGCCACCATTGGTGATGATGTTGATAACACCCCCCACAGCCCCGTTACCGTACTGAACGCTTGCGCCACCTTGTAGCACCTCAATTCGTTCGATTGCGTCAATCGGTATAGATTCCCAGTTGATCGTGCCGGAATCTATGGGGTTTAGCCGCTGACCGTCCACCAAGATTAGGGTAGTGCTATTTGCGGTGGCACCATAACCACCCATGTCCACTGATGCATCTAGATTTAAAGGATTCCCGCTGGAATATTTGACATTCAATCCCCCAATTTGGGAGAGCACTTCTGGTATGTTGTTCGAGCTTGAGTTTGCAATTTCATCACGTGTGATGATTTTGACGTTTGCTGGAACTTCATTGAGATTTTCTTCAAAGCGCGAACCAGAGACTACGACTGTGGATTGGGGGCTTTGAGCGAATGTGGTTGCGCTGAGTGTGATTGCTGCGCCGCAAAATAGGGCGCTGATGAACTTACTGCTGAAATGCTGTTTCATGGTGAACCTTCTGCCTTCAAATCGCCTAGCTAACTTCCCCGTAAGCTGGGCCGAACAGAATTTCACTCTGGAGAGTTCAGGCGTCAATTGGCAATCCTGGCTGGTGCTAGGGATGCTTCATTAGCGCGCGAAGATCCCCGTCCGCAAAATTCCACTTGTCTTGGCCGGTATCCGGGCTAGCAAATATCAGAATCTGGCCTTCCCATGCAATTGACACACACAGTGGCTTATTCAGACTCCTGACACCTTCACTTCAAAGTTAGGGTGTATTCACTTACCGTTGCGGGGGCAGCACACGTTTAGTGTTTCCCGTTTAACTCTATTGCACTGCAATAAAGCACCACGACTCCTGAATTCTATCTCAGGCTAGACCCTAATCGGCTCAAAAAGCGAAAAAAGCCTACAATAAGCGCTCTAGGATTGAGGATTCATGACAGCATTAGATAAGCACCCCGAAAAAAACCTGATTCGTCTGCAGCTTAGCCAAAACTCGGTGTTAAAAAGCTTGGATTCGGCTGCAATGGCTGATTTAGAGCGCCATTTAGTGATCTCAGACCTCAAAAAATCAGAAATCTTGCTCCATCAAGGCGACCACCAAATGGAGCAGTACTTTGTGCTGGACGGAATTTTGAAGCGTATTGTCTCTAGTGCAGAGGCTAAAGAGATGATTTTGCGCTTTGCCATCGAGAAAGATATTGAAACGAGCTATGCGGCTTGGCGCCTCAAGACGGCGGCTCCCTATAGCATTGCCTCTGTGACAAAAGCTCGTGTTGCCCGTATGCCCTTGAAAAAGTGGGCGGAATTTTTAGATGCGCATAGACCCCTCAAGGAGAGCTTTGAGTTTGAGGTAATGCGCTTAATGAGCGAGATCATGGCTCACACCATCACTTTGCATATGCTCGATGCGCCGGGCCGTGTAGAGCGGTTTTTGCGCAAATATGAGGATTTATTCGAGCTTCTTCCTAAAAAAGAGCTGGCCGCCTACCTCAACCTCTCCCCAGAGACTTTGAGTCGCCTCAAAACTAAGCATAAAGAGCTTTTTGTCTGACTAGAAACCCTAGTTGCTTCTAGATTTCAGAGGAAATTGACCGAAGTCAATGATGATCTGCACCCCCAGGCCTAAGATTCACCTCAGCCTCAACGGGAGTATTTACGGTTACCCGTGGCACTACTAATAACTTAATTGGAGACAGTTAGCGAAAGCTAAATTGCACTGAATATGTTTTACGTTCGGGCAGTGTAATTAACTAAAAAATTTCTATGACAACAGACAATCAAAATACACAAGTCACTGATGGCTTTCATCTCGTCATTGATGCTTTAAAAGCAAATGACCTAGACACCATTTTTGGTCTCGTTGGTATTCCAATTACCGACTTGTGCCGTTTGGCCCAAGCAGAAGGATTGCGCTTCATTGGTTTCCGTCACGAGCAGCATGCTGGTAATGCTGCAGCGATTGCGGGTTATATGACTCAAAAACCTGGTATCTGCATGACTGTGTCTGCACCTGGTTTCTTGAATGGTTTAACAGCGTTAGCGAATGCTACGGTCAACTGTTTCCCAATGATTTTGATTTCTGGCTCAAGTGAGCGCGAGATCGTTGACTTGCAACAGGGTGATTACGAAGAGATGGATCAGCTCAATGCCGCTAAGCCGTATTGCAAAGCTGCATACCGTATTAACCACATTGAAGATATCGGCATTGGTTTTGCGCGCGCAATTCGTGCAGCAGTTTCTGGTCGTCCAGGCGGCGTGTATTTGGACTTGCCTGCGCAATTATTAGCTCAAACAATGCCTGTTGAAGAAGCTAAGAAATCCATTTTCAAGGTAATCGATCCAGTTCCACGTCAAATCCCTGCACCTGATGCTGTAGAGCGTGCCTTGAATGTGTTGAAGGGTGCTAAACGTCCATTGATTCTCTTGGGCAAAGGTGCTGCTTATGCTCAGGCTGATGCAGATATTCGTGCTTTGATTGAAAAGTCCGGCATTCCGTATTTGCCAATGTCGATGGCTAAAGGTTTGTTGCCAGACAATCACCCACAATCTGCTTCTGCAGCACGCTCATTTGTATTGGCTGAAGCTGATGCAGTGTTGTTGGTAGGTGCACGCCTGAACTGGTTGCTGGCACATGGTAAGGGTAAGACTTGGGGCAAAGATCCTAAGAAATTTATCCAAATCGATATTCAAGCAAACGAAGTGGACAGCAACGTACAAATCGATGCGCCATTAATCGGTGATATTGGTTCATGCGTTGGTGAGCTCTTGAAGGGTATTGCAGCGGTTCCAAAACCCGCTGCTGAGTGGATCACTGCGATCAACGAGAAGAAAGACAAGAACTTGGCGAAGATGGCAGAAACACTTGCCAAAGAAGCTTCACC
>CANFWB010000035.1 GCA_947450605.1 Burkholderiaceae bacterium | reverse complement strand
TGAACAACCAAATAATGCCTGCTTAATGACCGCCAGCACCGCCAAGGTAGGCAGCTTTCACAGCAGGATCATGCATCAATTTATCTGCTGGGCCATGAGTAGCAATCTTGCCGTTCTCAAGCACGTAACCATAGTCGGCAACTTTTAATGCTGCTGCAGCGAACTGCTCCACCAACAACATAGTCACACCTTGAGACTTGAGGTTAGAAATAATCTTAAACACTTCCTCAACTAGAATTGGAGCAAGACCCATTGATGGCTCATCCAAGAGAATGATCTCCGGATTTAACATCACAGCACGGGCCATTGCCAACATCTGTTGCTCGCCACCGGACAAAGTTCCGGCAAGTTGGTCACGACGCTCCTTGAGGCGCGGAAACATTTCAAGGGCGCGCTCTAAATCGTTCTTGATATCACCCTTTGGGCGACTACCTGTAAAGCGTGGGAATGCGCCTAACAAGAGATTGTCATTGACGGACATCGTCGTAAATACGCGACGACCTTCTGGACTATGAGCCAAACCGAGGCGGGCGATTTTATGAGAGTCGTAACCATCAATTTTTTCGCCACCCAATGTGACTTCACCACCCGTAGGCTTA
Source organism: Burkholderiaceae bacterium (assembly GCA_947450605.1). Classification (GTDB taxonomy): domain Bacteria; phylum Pseudomonadota; class Gammaproteobacteria; order Burkholderiales; family Burkholderiaceae; genus Polynucleobacter. The sequence continues at coordinate 19,011 of CANFWB010000035.1, read as the reverse complement.
ATCATGCCAGTAATAGCACGCATCGTCGTTGTTTTACCGGCGCCGTTTGACCCGATCAAAGTAATGACTTGTCCTTTAGGCACATCAATATTAATGCCGTGCAGAACTTTAACTTTGCCGTAGCCCGCTTCAAGATTCTTAATAGATAACATGGTATTTACCGATTCAATATAGTTCTAGTGATTAAGTACCCAAGTAGGCGTGAATCACCTTCTCGTCTGCCTGAACTTCAGCTGGTTTACCTTCTGCAATCTTCTGACCGAAGTCCAATACAGAAACGGTATCGCAGACCGACATCACCACATCCATATGATGCTCAATTAGGATGAAAGTAATACCGCTATCGCGGATCTTACGAATAATGCGCAAGAGCTCCTTAATGTCTGGAGCAGTCAAACCAGCAGCCGGCTCATCTAACAAAAGCAATTCTGGGTCCAAAGCCAAGGCACGAGCAATTTCGAGCAAACGTTGCTTACCGTACGGCAAGTTACGCGCCTCTTCATTTGCTAAGTCATCTAAGCCAACGAATTTGAGCAGGGCCATTGCACGAGCATGCGCCTCTTGCTCTTCCTTCTTGTAACGCGGCAGATGCAATGCAATCTCTACCATGTTGGACTTAAAGGTGTGATGTAGACCTACCAAAATATTTTGAATGGCGGTCATTTCGCCGAAGAGTTGTACGTTCTGGAATGTACGAGCAATCCCTGACAAAGCAATATCAGATGAGGTCTTACCAACCACGCTCTGACCCGCATAAAGAACGTTGCCAGCTGTAGGCACATAAATACCGGTTAGCACGTTCATCATGGTGCTCTTACCAGAACCGTTAGGACCAATCAAACCATGAATAGTGCCCCGCTTAATACTGAGACTCACATTATTTAACGCCTTCAAGCCACCAAATTGCATCAAGACGGAGTCTACTTTGAGAAGTTCAGCACCCGTATTTTGATCACTGATCTTGCTGATAAAGCTAATGGAATCATCCACCACCTCAGCATCACCACCACGAGTGGTTTTTGCTTTACCAACAATGGATTGGTAAAAGCTCTTTGCAAAACCCACAATACCGTTTTGCAAGTAATAGACCACCAACAAAATCATAAACCCGAAAATACTCAAGCGCCAATCTGAAATGTTATCCAACCAGAATGAAAAAGCAGCCAAACCAATCACACCCGCCAAAGGAATAGCCACGCGTCTTGGAGTGGTGACTTTCTTAGACAGAGCCATGATGGCGCCAACTGTTACTACGATCGCAATAATGGAAGCAACAATACGGAATAGATTGATGTCATCCAGTAATTTTGGCAACAACACAATAATGGCCGCACCAATCACAGCGCCTAAGCGCGACTTGCGTCCGCCCATAATGATGCCGAGCAGAAAGAGGACAGCCAATTCATTGTTATAGGTATTTGGGGAGATGTATTGCTCAGAGTAGGCATACAAGCAACCAGCCAAACCAGCAAAGCCGGCGCTAATCACAAATGCAATCACCTTAAAGCGGTACACGGAAACACCCATACAGTCACATGCAATTGGGCTATCACGCAAAGCCTCAAAAGCACGACCCATTTGTGATTTCACAAAACGATCCACCACAATCAAAGCAATAATCAGAATGGCAGATACCAACCAGAAGTACTCGGCCTTTGTCATGGGCACACCCATGAGCTCTGGCTTTGGAATCTTGATGCCCAACGGGCCTTCAGTCAACCAAGTCATTTCGTTAATCAAGATCTGGGCGATTGTTCCAAATGCTAAGGTCACCATCGCCAAATAAGGTCCGATCACCTTGAGTGCCGGGAGAGCTAAGATACCGCCAAAAATTGCGGTTACAACAATGGAGGCGGGAATGGTTGCCCAAATCGGAAAGCCAAAATGGAAGAACAACACACCAGCGGTATAGGAACCAATTCCGAATAAGGCTGCATGCCCTAATGAAACTTGACCGACATAACCCACCACGATATCCAAACCGTACAACAAAATGGTGTAGATCAGAATGGTTTCAGCTAAGTGAATGTAGTACGGGTTATGAACAAATAGGGGCAAGCAAAACAACCCTAGGATTGCAATTAATAGAGGTAATAGAGACTTCAATTTCATCATTAAACTTTCTTAATTGCAGATTTACCAAAGAGACCAGATGGTTTGTATGCAAGTACAAGCAAGAGCAAGATCAAACCAGGTACATCTTTATAGCCAGTAGAAATATAAAAGCCAGTAGCCGTCTCAACGATTCCTAGAATCAAACCGCCCACAATAATTCCCATTCCACTTGAGAGGCCACCAATAATGGCAACAGCGAAAGCCTTCAGGCCCAATGCGCCACCCATGGTTGCGCCAGTCAATGTCAAGGGCGCAATCAATACACCAGCAAAAGCAGCGGTCAATGAAGATAGTGCATAAGAGAAGGTAATCACCACACTGGTGTTGATGCCCATTAAACCGGCTGCATCGCGATCATTTGCAGTAGCTACTACGGCTTTACCGTAAATCGTTTTACGGTTAAAAAATTCCACTAGCAACATCATGACTAACGCACCAACCACTACCAAAATTTCCATTGGCAGAATATTCGCGCCCAAGAAGCTCATTGGCTCCATTGGCAAAGGCGGAGGGAATGGCAGTGCATCACGGCCCCAGATATTTTCAGCCACGTTTTTGAAAATAATGCCAAGAGCGATGGTGGACATAATCCAACCAAACTCGGATTTAATTTTAATTGCGGGACGCACACCGATGAGCTCAACAAAGCCACCCTGCAGCATTCCAAATAGGCAAACTACCGGAATCATGACCCAGTAATTCATACCAAAGGTATCTACGCAAGTTAAGCCAACTAATGCGCCTAACATTAAGGCCTCACCTTGACCAAAGTTCAAAGTGCCAGAAGTAGCAAAAGTGAGTTGAAAGCCGAAAGCAATGACCGCGTAGATCATTCCTACCGCTATTCCGCTCGAGAGGATTTGTGCAAACATTTCCATGGTGTGGATCCAAAAAATCTAAAAACTGTTTTATTAACGAATTCGACATTGTAAGCAAAGCGCCGCTTTGTGGGCGGCGCTTTGCAGTATTGCTACCTTAATGTTGCAGTGCGGGATAAATATTAAAACCCACGCACTCGCAAGGCCTTAATTACTTCTTTTTTGCAGTAGCATCTTCAGCGTTCAAGAACTCAACACGGCCGTTCTCAACTACGCCCATCACGACGTCTTTAGACTTAATTGCTTCATGATCAGTCGCAGAGAATGGCTTGTTGTAAGTCATGACTACGCCATCAATTGGAGACTTCAAATCTTGCAAAGCAGCCAACAGCTTAGGGCCTTCTGTGCTGTTAGCTTGTTTCACTGCAGCAGCAAACAAGTAAACAGAGTCATAACCTTGAGCAGCTGACACTGGTGAAGCGATCACACCGTTCTTTGGCTTGAAGTCCTTAAGATAAGCTTCAACGAAAGCTTTACGCTTTGGAGTGGTAGCAGGTTGCTGAATGAAAGTCTCTGGCATAGTTGCGCCGTTACCATTCTTACCAGCGGTATCAATGAAGCTAGCCATAGACAATGTCCAGCTACCGATCAAGGGTTTTTTCCAGCCCAATTTCGCCATACCGTTTGCAATTTGCGCCAACTCAGGTCCAATTGCGTAAGTCAAGATCACATCTGCACCAGCATTTTTTGCTTTGAGCAACTGGGATGTCATATCTACGTCACCCAGGTTAAATTTCTCAGTAGCCACTGGAGTTACGCCGTAGGTCTTCAATGCCTTCTCTAAGTCTTCACGGCCCAATTGACCATAGTTTGTAGAGTCAGCCAGAATAGCGACCTTCTTTAAGCCACGCTTCTCAACCGCTTCTTTAGCAATCATTGGCGCTTGAATATTGTCAGCAGCAGAAGTACGGAAAACATAGTTTTCAGGCGCATTGGGGAACTGCTTGGTGATCAAAGTACCAGTTGCAACGTTGTTGATAACGGGAATCTTCGCATCTTGGAAGAAGCGCTGAGATGCCAAGGCAACACCTGTATTGATATAACCGAAAGCAGTAACCACCTTCTCGTTGTTAATCAGCTCTTGAGCAATTTGTACACCACGCTCGTTTTTAGCTTCGTCATCGCGTTCAACTAAAACGATTTTGTTGCCGTTGATACCACCAGCAGCATTGATTTCTTTTGTAGCTAAGCGCACACCATCACGCATACTCACACCCATTGAGGATGAGCCGCCTGTGAAGGGACCAATAACGCCAACTTTGATATCGGCAGCATAAGCGCCGGTTGAGAGCATTGCAGCAGCAGCTACCGCAAAAATGTGACGACGAATGTTCATAAAGTCTCCATGACTAAAAATGCTAATTAAATAAATTCTTTTTTTAGGTACGACTAAAACGAATATCCATCTTACAGTCAATGTAGGGGCAAAAAAAGGGGTTTGTATTAGGGTTTTACATTACCCCCTAGCGATAAAAGTAGTTTTAAAAATACCGACGAATTTGCTCTCGTAAGTTGGGCCAAAAAAGATTAATGATCAAACCAACAATAACCAAGCTAGCCGCCATGAGTTTCCAGGCCGGCAAGGACTCATCCAAAAAGAAGGCAGATGCCCCCATTCCAAAAATAGGCACCAACAAAGGTGCCGGGGCTACTACTGCAGCAGGGTGTTTTGACAAGAGCCAACCCCAAGCAGCATAACCAAACAGAGTATTGCCCCAGGACTGCCAAAGTACCCCGACCCACGCCCCTATTGGGGCTGCGAGGGTTACGTCCCATAAGTGCGCCGCCCCACCCTCAAAGAACAGGGAAATTACCATTAGGGGTGGAATGGAGAAGGCGCTGGCCCACACCACATAAGAGAGCATATTGATCGATCCAGCTCGGCGACTCACGGTATTCGCGATCCCCCATGAGAGACCCGAGAACACCACTAAAGCCAAGCCCATGAAAGTGGTAGTTGAATCTGTGTGCAGTGCAATAATTCCAAGGCCAGTCATGGCTACAGCAACTGCAACCGCCTGATAACGCTTCAAACCCTCTTTAGCGAAAAACATGGCAAAACCAATAGTGAAGAAAACCTGCGTCTGAATCACCAGCGATGCCAAGCCAGGGGAGATCTGGCTATTAATGGCGTAATACATCACACCGAACTGCCCTACTCCAGTAGCCAATCCGTAAATACAGAGGTTGCCCCAAGATACTTTTGGCCTGGGAACAAAAAAGACAATTGGCAATAAAGCAAAAAAGTAGCGTAGTGCTGCAAAGTAAAACGGTGGAAATGCGGAGAGGCTATTCTTAATGACGACGAAGTTGGTACCCCACACCGCAACAATCCCTAAGGCCAGCAGAAGATGGCTCGCGGGTAGCTGATAGGGCGACTGACTGCGGTGATGCGCTGTTGGACTATTCACCAGCAAGCAATTCGGCAGCGCGTTGCGCAATCATCATGGTGGGCGCTGCGGTATTACCCGAAGTAATAAAGGGCATCGCGGAGGCATCAACTACTCTCAAGTGATGTATGCCCCTCACCCGCAATTGAGAATCGAGTACTGCCATAGGGTCATCATCGCGCCCCATCTTGCAAGTACCCACCGGATGAAAAATCGTTGTACCAATATCACCGGCCGCCTTAATTAACTCCTCATCCGATTGATACTGTTTACCCGGCTTGTACTCATCAGGGGTATAGGGTTGCAGCGCTGGACTCTCGACAATCTTGCGCGTTAAGCGCAATGCGTCAGCGGCTACCTTGCGATCTTCATCCGTCGATAAATAATTTGGCGCAATGACTGGAGGCGCCTCTGGGTCAAGAGAGTGAATGTGAACGCTACCACGAGAGGTGGGACGCAAGTTGCACACACTAGCTGTGATGGCATTAAAAGAATGTAAATCTTCACCAAACTTTTCTAGCGATAAAGGCTGTACGTGATATTCCACATTGGCAGACTGCTGGTCCGGAGAGCTGTAAGCAAAAGCGCCTAACTGCGATGGCGCCATCGACATGGGCCCAGAGCGCTTGAAGACATACTCCATGCCAATCATCAATTTACCCAATAAGGAGTTTGCTTTTGTGTTGAGCGTCTGAATGCCGCTCACTTTATAAATCATACGCAATTGCAAATGGTCTTGTAGGTTCTCGCCCACGCCTGGCAAATTCGCCATCACCGGAATACCCAATTGATTGAGGTGGGCAGCCGAACCAATGCCCGAACGCTCTAAGACCTGAACACTACCAATCGCTCCGGCACTGAGAATCACCTCACCTCGACGAGAGGTATCGCATAGCACTTCAGTCACTTTGCCGTCTTTGATCAATTGCACGCCGTAACAACTTTTAGAACCCGGATCAATTAAGAGTTTGTTGACCATGGCCTCAGTGATTACCGTGAGATTGGATCGCTTGGCGGCATCACGCAAAAATGCTTTTGAAGTATTGAGGCGCCAGCCCTTACGCTGACTCACATCAAAGTAACCCACACCAAAGTTATCGCCCTGGTTAAAGTCATCTGATGCAGGGATACCCGCCTGAACCGCAGCCTCTCTGAAGAGATCCATAATGGGCCAACGCAAACGCTGCTTCGATACCGTCCATTCCCCACCTTTGCCATGCCATTCATTAGCATTGCCGTGGTAATCCTCAAAAGATTTGTAGCGTCTCAAGGCGTTTTGCCAGGACCAAGTGTCATCACCCGTTGCTTTAACCCAAGCGGCGTAATCGCCCTCTTGCCCGCGCATATAGATCATGCCGTTAATGGATGAACACCCGCCCAATACTCTGCCACGAGGGTAGAGCAAAGAACGTCCATTTAAACCTGGTTCAGCAGCCGTCTTAAAACGCCAATCTGCCCTAGGGTTATCAATGCAATACAAATAACCCACCGGTACATGAATCCAAATGTAGTTGTCATTCTTGCCAGCCTCAATTAAGAGCACCCGCTTAGCGGGATTCTCAGTTAAGCGCTTAGCCAGCATGCAGCCAGCACTACCAGCACCGATGATGATGTAGTCGTATAGGTTTGCTGGGGAAGCTTGAGTCATGTGTTTAGCGAGAAATAACCATGTAGATCATAGTATCTATTATTTACTAAAATTTAGTCTTCACTCACCCATTAATGGAATCAAAAAAATAATTGAAATCCCATCACCATGAGCAATTATTTGGGCATTTACGAAATGACACATTTTCAGCCGAGGAAGCTGCAGAGTACCTAGAGGTATCCATGCCAACCTTTCGTCGATACGTTCAATCAGGGAAAATTCAGCCAAAGGAAACTATTGGCAGAAGTCAGCCATTTGCAACGATTGATCTACGCAGACTCAAACAAAAACTTGGCTAGAGCCGCCCAATTAACTGCTAAACGCCTAATACCGTCTAAAATGATTATATGCACGTCAATGAAAAGAACCGTACCCCCAAGAAAGTTGATCTTGACGAAGGGCCAAGCAAATCTGAGCTAAAGCGCCTGATGACCGAACGCCAGAAGCTGGCTGAAGTTCTGGCAGCCCTCAGTAGCGATGCCTTAAAGACCGTCCCCATGGACGAGGCTATTAAAGCTGCTATTGCGGAAACCAACAAAATCAAAAGTTTTGAAGCGATTCGTCGTCACAAGCAATACCTTGGAAAGCTCATGCGCTTCTTGGACGAAGAAGAATTAGATGCCATTCAGAAACGTTTGGATGCCATTCAAGGTGTGAGCAAAGCTGAAACGGCAAAGCTCCACCACCTCGAATCCTTTCGTGATCGACTGATTGCAAATGATGAAACGTTTACCAAGATGATTGAGCAATATCCCGATATGGATATTCAGAATATGCGCACGCTAATTCGTAATGCACGCAAAGAAAAAGAAATGAACAAGCCACCCAAGGCTTATCGAGAAATCTTCCGCGTCTTAAAGGATATGGGAATCTAAACCCATTTACCAAGAATCAGGCTTTTGAATTTTTGAATTCGGAATCCTCGGTGGCAGCTGCGCAGCTGCGATATGTGAAACACTGAGAATCTTTCTCCAATCAGAGTGCTTTGTTAGATCACCCGAAATATGTCGATGATCCTCGCTTTGGATTGGGGCGACTACACCAATGCGCAAGTGAGGATGATGCTTCTTCACCACCGCTAACGCACCCTCAAGATCAGAATCATTACTGCAAATTACAGCCTGCTCATATGCGGCTGTCCAAGCACCAGTAATGAGGTCTGAGGCTAAATTAACATCCGTCTTTTTTTCATTAAAGTCATACACCTGAACTATTTTTAATTCAGGAACCTCAGAAATTGGCTTAACCAATCTTTGGTAAGGCGTTGTAGCTAAAATTTTTCCCTGGATAATTTCCAAATAATGAGGGTAAATTTTTCGTAAAGCTTGAAGGTATACACGCTGCCTTTGGGTTGACATCGGATCATCCGACATTCTTCCGAGAACGGGTGCGGTGTAATAGCGGATCTGAGTTAGCTCTGCATTTTTATCTAGGATACATTCTGAAAATAGCTTAACAATATCCAGCCACTTCATTTTAGACTTTCTTAGCAAGCCGTAATAGAGGTTATATCCGTCAATATAAACAATAGTTTTAATAATTTTTCCATCCCAGAAAAGACAAAACCACCCGAAGGTGGTCTGTCGCCCAAAAAGCATTCAATCACATTGAACGGTTAAAGGGTGAGTCGTGGCATTACTATACACTCTTTAAAAAGATAAATGAATTCACCCAAACATCAAGTGGATTTCAGATCGGTAATGTAAAAGAATTGATCTAAATCTTTAATTTTGCTGAGGGAACCTCAACCCAGCGATACAAATAGTTCGCTGCAATACCACTACAGGTTAGCACTCCGAACATCAAGCTGATTGCAAGGATTCCGCTCTCATGGGCATGCAAGCCAGAGGCGATATAAATCGTATTGGCCAATAAGATAAAGGCAAAGTGAATTAAGAACGCACAGTAAGAGCGGGGGCTAGCCCAAGCAATAGCAGATAGGGCGGCAGCTTTTAGCGGAGAGCCCGATGCCGATGGATAGTTTGCATTACCCCAAACCAATAGCAGTAGTGCTACAAACCAAGCTAGAAAATTCCGCATCCAGATTTGTTGGAAGCTCGATACCGCAATAATCACGCCGATAGCGATCAGCGCAAGTTTGGCTAAGCTCTGGATTTTTTTATCGGTAAAGTTCTTGGCAAGATAGGCCAGCACTCCGAGACCATAAGAGCCAATGAAGTAGATAAAGTAAGCCTCGTATTGCGCAGAGCGATTGAAATACAACAATGAGCTGACGGCCATCATACTGATGAGCCAAATTAAAGCTTGGTAGGAAGAAAAAGAAATCAGCAAAATGGCTAACACTGAATAGAGCTGCCAATCAATTGCCACATACCAAGCGCCAGCAGAAATAGAGTCCAACCCTAAAATACCCTGCAAGAAAAATAGGTGCGCAACAAATTGAGCTAAGGTCTCTGTCTCACCAACAAACTCATCATTGACCCAAAAGCGGGCAAGCCAAGCGCAAGCAATTGTGAATATCAGAGCAGCAATATAGGGTGCAAATAAACGCAAGTAGCGATTGATGATGACTCGCAGTACATGTTGGCCGCTAAATTTTGCATTTGCAAAACGGGTAAGCGACTGGGCCGCTAAGTACCCCGCCATCACCAAGAAGATCTGAACTGCATACCGCCCGTATTCAAATAACCAAGTTATGAGGCCAGGCAATACTAAACGGGCATCTACAGCCATCTGCCCGTAACTAGACAAGTGATGAAGAATAATGAGGAGTGCTGCAAAGACCTTCAGTAGGTCTATCAAAAATAGCGAGGAAGATTGCTTCAACAGTGGCTAGCTTACTTCACTACTTGGACTTGGTTTTACCCATTAAAGAAGCAAGCAAAGGATTGCTGCTAGCCAATTCTTTTTTGGTCCTAGCAACATCTTCTGCCGTACCGGGCTTAGGCACCTTAGTAGCATTCTTCATCTTCTGCGCAGTCGCCAGAGCGAGGTTTTTATAAAGATCCGTTTTTTTCATTGCAATAGCACTTTGATTATTTGGTTAATGAGCGAGCAGCTAAGCCGAGGAATAACAAAGACCAGCCTTGCAAGAGGAGTTCAATGGCGATCAATAATCCTGGCAACCATAGACTGCTTTCTGGATAGCCATTCATGATGAGTATGCCCATCAAGATGGAGATCGCGGAAGACAATACCAACCAGAACCATTCCCGAAAATGACGATGCTGAAAGGCAGAGATCAAACGCAGAAAGCCGGTAACAAAAAAGATGGCGGCAAGCCACAGGGTGATCGCCTCAAGAGCGGGGATTGGAAAGGCCCAGGTATAAATACCCGCTGCAACATACAAAATAGCTAATATCACTTGAATGGAAACACTCTTCCAGCCCTTGGATTGGAGTGCATGAGCGAACTGTATGGCACCGCCAAAAATTAAGAATGCGCCCAAGACATTAACGGTCACAAATGAAAATAGTGTCTGGCCGGCGATACCAATCATGCCCAAGACAATAAATAAAATTCCCATGCCGATCAGAGCTCCAGGAACTTTGGCTGCAGCACCTAAAACAGCGGTGCGAATTTCTTTAATTTGGGCTACGGATAGTTCAGTCATATTTAACTCCTATAAGGTGTTATCCACTGTATCAATAAAGTCGCGGATAGTGCGATTAAATAGTGCCGGCTGCTCGATATTGGATAAATGCGCTGCATCTTCCAGAATAACCAGTTTTGATCCGTCAATCATGCGATTGAGCACGATGGCTTGATCTACTGTACAGGCAGGATCCTGGCGACCGGTCAAAATCAGTGTGGGCGCCTTAATTTTCAAGAGCATGGTGGTTTGCGCCATGTCTCTTACTGCACTTGCACAACCCAAATAGCCCTCGACCCCGGTACCCAAAATCATCTCGCGTACCTTGGCAATATCTTGGGGAGCGCGGTCAATAAATGGAGCTGTAAACCAGCGTTTGATCGTGCCATCTACCAGCCCTGCAATACCTTCTTTGCGGGCAAGCTCAAAACGCTCCTCCCATAAACTACGAGGGGGCATTTCACTAGCGGTGTCACAGAGGGATAAAGAATAAACACGCTCCGGATAACGAGCACCCAATTGCTGGCCAATCATGCCGCCCATGGATAAACCAATGAAATGCACTTTATCGACCTTTAAAGCATCCAGTAGGGCAACTGCATCATCCGCTAATTGGGGAATGCTGTAAGGCGCTGGAGTGGTTTCAGAACCACCATGGCCGCGCTTATCAAAACGCAGAACACGATACCGATCCGTTAATGCAGGCACATTCCAGTCCCACATACTGCAATCAGACATTAAGCTATTGGCCATAAACACGACGTGACCATCACTAGGACCATCAAACCGATAGGCGATATCTATTCCATTGACCTTGATGATCTGTTTTTCTAGTGTTTGGCTCATTTGTCTCCGCTTTCTGGCTGATCTAGCAATTTTTCTATTTCCCATCCTGATCATGGAGATCTTGAAGGGAGCATGGTAGATTATCCAACGAAACTATAAAAATATTAAGGAGACACCATGTTTACTTCAAGCCGTTCGGCCTGCCGCATGCCCAACATACTCTTCACGATACTTGCCAGCATGAGCCTGATGAGTGGCGCAGTGAATGCGCAAAGCTTTCCAAATCGCACCGTCAAGATGGTGGTGCCTTTAACTACCGGCTCTGGCGCAGATATTGCTGGACGCGTAGTGGCTAAAAGCTTGACCGAAACCTGGAAACAGCCTGTCATTATTGAAAATCGACCTGGCGCTGGCGGCTTAATTGGTACTGGCGTAGTAGTCAACGCCGAACCAGATGGCTACACCCTTCTTGTTCAGTCAGCCTCCTATGCAGCCAATCCCGCGATCTACAAGAAACTGCCTTATGACCCTCTCAAAAGCCTCCTTGATGTAGGCATTCTAGGGCAGACACCGTATGTCATGATCACGGCTGCAGATAGTCCTTATCAAACCATTCGCGATTTAGTCATTGCAGCCAAATCGAAGCCCGATGAAATCACGTTTGCCTCAGCAGGCGTTGGCAGCTCAACCCATCTTGCGGCTGAGTATTTCAATCAAATGATGGGTATCAAGTTGATCCACGTTCCTTACAAGGGCTCCCCTGAAGCGATTCAGGACACGATGTCTGGTCGTACTGCCTTCTATATGGCGCCACTGGATACCGCAATTGGCCAACTGAGAGGCGGCAAAGTGCGTGCACTGGGTGTCACCAGCAAAACCCGTAATGCCGCTGTTCCTGAGATTCCTAGCATTGCCGAACAAGGGTATGCCAATTTTGAGATTGGCCTCTGGTTTGGCGTATGGGCACCTGCTGCAACCCCACCCGCAATTGTGAAAAAGATTAATCAAGATATGAATTTGGCCATGCAAAGCCCTGAAGTAAAAACAGCTTACGATTCCAAAGGTATTAAAGCTACGCCAATGAGTCCTCAAGAGTTCAGTAAATTTGTGCGCGAAGAGATGGCTAAGTATCAAAAGATTGCCAAAGACGCCAACATCGAACCGCAATAATCGAAATACAGTCAATTGAACGCCACAAATACTGCACCGCTCTGCCAAGCACCCGATCCGGAAATTCGATCACCCAAGATCGTATTTCCAAGTGGTGCGGTAGATTGCCATGCTCATGTGTGTGGGCCTGAGAATGCATTCCCTTATGCCAATGAGCGAATCTATACACCGCCCGACGCCACACTAGAACAGTATGATTTTTTATTGGACATGCTTGGAATAGATCGTGCTGTCTTAGTCCAACCCAGCGTATACGGCACCGACAATCGAGCCATGCTTGCAGCACTCGCCTCTAATCCCAATCAGTTTCGCGGGGTTGCAGTCATCAACCCTAACATCAGCGATGACGAACTAGAAACAATGCATCAAGCAGGTGTGCGAGGCATTCGTTGCAATGTGGTGGATGTGGTCGACAAGTCCGCCGGCTTACCCATTCATGAGTTAACAGCAATTGCTGAGCGCATCAAACCCTTTGGCTGGCATTTAGAGTTGCTTGCCCATGTCAATGAGTACCCCGATCTAGCAACAACTTTTGCAGACTTTCCAGTCGATTTGGTATTTGGTCACTTTGGTTATTCCCATGCAAGGCATAGCGTGAATGACAAAGGCTTTCAGGGGCTACTGCAATTGCTACGAGAAGAAAAAGCTTGGGTAAAAATGACTGGCCCTTATCGCATTTGTGAGGGGGACTTACCCTATACAGATATGCGCCCATTCAATGATGCCGTGATGAAGGCCAATAGCAAGCGATTAGTCTGGGGTAGTGATTGGCCGCACGTGATGGTCAAAAAGCAGATGCCGCATGATGCTGATCTATGTGATCTCTTTGGATCGTGGGTAAGCGATGCGAGCTTGAGAAAATCCATTCTCTCCGATAACCCCTGTATGCTGTACGACTATCCGGCCTTTAGTGGCAATCAATAGACTTTAGCAAGAAAGAATACATACTCAATGGATACTACTTTTACCGTTGTTTTGGGCATCGTTGCCATGTTGCTTCCCTTGGTTGTTGGTCGCTTGGTGTGGAAACGTTTTGATCAATACTTTGGTCGTAATGATGAAGCCTACATGGACAGTCTTGAATACTTTCTCAAGAAACTGGGCATCACCATCTTGATCGCTTTTGTTCTGCTGTGGATTGGCATCAGCCTAGTATTTAGCGGTAGTCCGAATTACTAAAAATATCCAGATATATGAATGACCAACTACTCACGATTCTCAAGAAAGCAAAACTCAATTTTGCAGTGTTGGCCAGCATTTTGGTCATTGCTATCCTGGGTAAGTTAATCAACCCAGAGTTAACGAATGGGATTTTTCTGATTGCAGATCAGTTGGTATCGGATTTGATTCTGTTGTTTGTCGCCATTACCTTGGGCGCATTTATTCCGAACTTCAAACTCGTGGTGTTCGGAGCCATTGCAGCCTTTATTGCTGCGGCAGTTGCCATTCAGGCGGGCATCTTTACCTACCTTACGATGGATTACTTATTTGCCGTTTTGATTGTGGTTCTGGGCTTTGCCTCAATCGCCAATCTCTATAGGCATTACAGAGAATTTCAGTTTTAAACCCTGAAAGCCATCTGCTTCATTTCCCTGCTCAATTTCTGACATTGAGGGTAAAAATTTTCATACAGCTCTCGATGGTGGCTTTCCTAGTTTTTTAAGCAAAAAGGGCGCATCCACGTCCAGTCTCCACGCGTTGACAAACTTTGCACACAGCCTGCATGAGTTTAAAAATCCACATCTAGAGCCCACAAAGCAATACGCTGGATTGCCCTAGTCATGAGCAGCAAATAGTTATTAGGGTATTCACTCATTCATGCTAAATATATGACACTACTGAAGGATTCAGCAGCCCAACATCATTTCAGATGTGCGGAGTTTTACGCAATCATTTAAAGTGGTTCAAAACAATAAAGGAGACCTGCATGCAACTAACAATTAATGACAAGATTCACAATATTGATGTCGAGCCCAATATGCCATTGTTGTGGGCCATTCGTGAGGTAGTTGGCCTTACCGGAACAAAATATGGTTGTGGCGTAGCGCAGTGTGGCGCTTGCACCGTCTACCTGAATGGGGAGCCCGTCCGATCTTGCTCATTACCCGTCTCCGCAGTTGGTAAAGCCAAAATTACAACGATTGAAGCGCTTTCTAAAAACAACACCCATCCAGTGCAGCAAGTTTGGATTGCTCTTGATGTACCCCAGTGTGGTTATTGTCAATCTGGACAGGTGATGGCTGCTGCTGCTCTGCTCAAAAGAATTCCAAAGCCTACTGATACCGATATAGATAGTGCCATGGGAAATCTATGTCGCTGCGGCACCTACCAAAAGATACGTGATGGTATTCATGTGGCCTCTGGTCAGAAGAAATTAGCGGATGTACTGGCTCAGTACGATGCATCTCCTTCAACACGCGGCTAAGGAAATTGATATGACAATGAATAAACTAGACACTCCATTAGAAAATAGTTCACGTCGCGACTTCATCATTAAAGGCACCTTAGTTGGTGGAGGCTTGATGTTAGGTGTAGGCGCCCTGCCTGAGGCCGCATTTGCTCAAGCTGGCGGCAGTTATGATCCCAACACCCCAACCCGATATGGCGATGCAGAGGTCAATGCATGGGTCAGCATTAAACCAGACGACACTGTTTTTATTCGGGTTGCTCGCTCTGAGATGGGTCAAGGCACACGTACCGGCTTAGCTCAACTGGTAACCGAGGAGCTGGAGTGCAATTGGAGAAAAGTAAAAACACAATCAGCAACTCCTGGACAAAGCTTGGCTCGTAAGCGCGTGTGGGGTGAGCATGGTACTGGCGGTAGTCGTGGCATTCGGATTTCCGAAGATTATGTACGCCGAGGAGCTGCAGCAGCACGCATCATGCTCGTGCAAGCTGCCGCAAACCAGTGGAATGTTCCTGTTAACGAATTAACGGTAGATAAAGGTGTGATTACGCATCTGCCTACAGGACGCAAGACTACCTACGGAAAAGTTGCCGAGCTCGCATCGACTCTTACTCCACCCGACCCTAAATCAATTACCTTAAAAGATCCAAGAACTTGGAAGGTTGCTGGCCAGCCCTATGCCCGACTAGACACAGCCAATAAAGTGAACGGCAGCAAGGTATATGGCGTCGACCTACAACTACCTGGAATGCTGTGCGCATCAGTAAAGTCTTGCCCCGTATTTGGTGGCAAGTTAGTGAGCTATGACGAAGCCAAGATCAGTAATCTGCGCGGAGTGAAAGGCGTTGTCAAAATTAACGATAGCACTCTAGCGGTAGTAGCTGATACCTGGTGGCATGCTAATACTGCACTCAATGCTTTGCCGATTGTTTGGGATGAAGGCAAGGCAGCCAACACCTCGCAAGAGGGCATCAACAAGATGCTCCGAGATGGATTAGATGAACAAGGCGATTTCTGGCAACGTAAAGTGGGTGATGCCCCCGAAGTTATTCAGTCTTCCGCCAAAAAAGTAGAGGCAATTTATTTCACGCCATTTAGGGCGCATGTCACCATGGAGCCCATGAATGCCACGGTCAAGATATCTGGCGATCGTGCGGAGGCTTGGGTGCCAACACAAAACGGTGAAGGCTCCCATGCGGCTTTGTCTGAAGCAACGGGTTTACCACTTGCTAATTGCGAAGTCTACAAACTGGATTCAGGTTGTGGCTTGGGTCGCCGTGGCTCCACTCAAGACTTTACGACTTATGCAGCAAAAGTCGCGCAGAAGTTTCCTGGGGTTCCAGTCAAATTAATCTGGAGTCGTGAAGAGGATATGACTCATGATTTTTATCATCCAATTGCCATGGCAAAAATGACGGCCGGATTAGATGCGACTGGCAATGTTACCGGCATGCATATTAAGGTTTCGGGTCAATCCATTAATGCGACGGCTGCACCTCACAACATTATTAATGGCAAAGATGATCGTCAGCTACAGGGATTTTATGAGAAGGGTCCGGATGCCCAATTAGGCTATACCTTCCCAAGCCTGCTTACTGAATATGTCATGAAGAATACGCATGTACCAGTCGGCCCATGGCGTGGCGTAAATACCAATCAAAATGGTATCTTCATGGAATGCTTTATGGATGAATGTGCCAAAGCTGCAGGCAAAGATCCAGTGCGATTTAGACAAGCCTTAATGCAAAACCACCCCAAGCATCTCGGTGTCTTAAATGCAGCTGCTAAAAAAGCAGAATGGGATAAGCCGCTGCCAGCGGGAACGTATCGTGGCGTTGCGCAATTTATGGGTTATGCCAGCTATTCCGCTTGCGTTGCTGAAGTGACGGTTCAAAACAATGTTGTTAAGGTCAACCGCTTAGTGTTTGCATTGAATGCTGGTCACATCGTGAACCCGTATTTAACCCGCGAGCAAATTGAGGGTTCAGTAGCAATGGCGCTCGGCGCAATCTTTCTTCCAGAAATTACCGTTGAAAAAGGCCGCATTAAACAACAGAATTTGGATACCTATCCACTGCTGAAATTGAGCTCTACCCCTAGAATCGAAACCGTTCTGGTTCCGACATATGACTTTTGGGGCGGTGTTGGCGAACCTACCATTTGCGTAGTCGGTCCTGCTGTAGCAAACGCCATTTCTGCGGCAATCGGTAGACCGGTTCGCAACTTCCCATTGTCCAAGGAGAACCTAAGCCTAGCTTAATAGGCGGCGTATTCTGAGATGTTGCGGTAATACAAACCCAGCAAGTCAAAAGCCCCTCAGTGAGACATGATGTTTAACTGAGGGGCTTTTTTCATGGGTATTCAGGGTTAACTTGCATTAACTTACTTCTCAAGCGCTCCATAAATTACTGCATTGAGCTTCTCACGATGGACCTTACGGATCTCACCTGGAGCAACACCCATCATGACGACAACCATCTGCTCTTTTGGATCAACAAAGAAGATCGTGCCATAAGCGCCATTCCAAGAGTAGTCACCAACATTGCCATTATTAGCGGATAAGCCGCGCTCAGTTCTCACGGCAACACTCAGTCCAAAGCCATAGCCAACGCGGGCAGGCTCAGTGCCACTCACATTATTTTTGATATCTTTATTTAAGTGATTGGCCGTCATGAATGCCACGGTTTGTGGGCCCAAGACGCGTTTGCCATCGAGGCTTCCGCCATTGAGTAACATTTGGCCAAAGCGCAAATAATCACCTGCTGTTGAGTAAGCGCATGAACCACCGCAATCAAACTTCACTTGCTTGGTATGAATATCCACCTTCTGTGGTTTTCCTGTTACAGGATCCAGCGGCAATGGCTGAGCTAAACGTGGACGATCTTTTTCTGCCAGTTGAAAGGTCGTATTTGACATCCCCACCTTGCTCCAAACACGTTCTTGCAAAACACCACCAAGAGACTTGCCGGAGATCTTCTCCTCAATGATGCCCAACACATCTATCCCAAAGCCATAATCCCATGCGGTACCTGGCTCATACAACAACGGTGCAGCAGCCAACTTATCAATCAATTCTTCAGTGGAGAGATTGATTGCAGCTGGAGCGGAGCCCGCAGGATAGAACTGATGAATAGGTGTTGCACCACGACCACCATAAGTCAGGCCATTGGTATGACGCATTAAATCTTGCACGGTGATGGGATTTTTTGCAGGACTAGTGGTGAGCTTGCCATCAGCATCCACATGACCAACTTTCATATTCTTAAATTGGGGTAACCAATCTGAAATCGGTGCATTAAGGGGTAACTTACCTTCCTCATAAAAGGTTAAGGCGCCTACCGTTGCCATCACCTTGGTCATCGATGCCAAGTTAAAGATGGCATCGGTTGTCATTGGCTTTTGGGCGTTCTTATCTAAATAACCATAAGGCTTATAAATACTGAGTTTGCCATTCTTAGAAACTGCTAAAACAGCGCCAGGCATTTGATTGCTGGCAATCTGGTCTGCAAAGAAGGCATCGATTCGCTTGAGGCCCTCCTGCGTAAAGCCCTGACCTGACGCGGGCGGTAATGGGGATTTGCTAGATTGCGCACTAACAAAAGACGGGGTAGCCAACACGCCAATGACAGCGCTAGCTATGAGTAGTTTTTTCATTTTGTCTCCGATCTATTTTTTATAACTGCTAGCGTCAATATACCCTTCTTCTGCACCCTACTTCTAGTGACCCCAGTCCGATGCAGCGAAGGTATGTGCCTCGCCTTGACTCCTCAATATGACGCCTCTCTGGCCAACCGACAGAAACCAAGCTTGCCCATCAATTTTTGGCTTGATGCCTATAAAAACATCAGGGTCCAGAATGGCAATACACCAAGCTGGAGTTTTATCTCTAACAGATGCATAAATAATCCCCTGTACATTCGATTTTCGGGCCATACGGCCAATATTTTGAGTCTCAAGATACTGGCTCGAGTCAGACCAGCGTGAAACATCCCTAGCGAAAGGTGGTCGCCTCAGGTCAATCGCCTGACAAGAGGGCTCACAGGAAAACACGGTATGGGCAACT
>CANFWB010000034.1 GCA_947450605.1 Burkholderiaceae bacterium | reverse complement strand
CCAAGCTGATAAAATCCTCTTCATCGTTTTTTTACAACCCTTGGGGGAATTAATGGATAACATCGAACAACGCGTTAAGAAGATCGTCGCTGAGCAATTGGGCGTCGCAGAAGCAGATATCAAGAATGAATCTTCTTTTGTGAATGACTTGGGCGCAGACTCTCTTGACACTGTTGAATTAGTAATGGCTTTGGAAGACGAATTCGGGATTGAAATTCCAGATGAGGAAGCTGAAAAAATTACTACCGTTCAGCTCGCTATCGATTTTGCTCAGTCTAAAGCTCAGGGTTAATTCCCTAGCTTAGTTAATAGCTATCACTGTGTCAGCATCAAATGGCCGTCGCCGGGTTGTTGTTACCGGCTTAGGCCTGATCTCACCTGTTGGCAACTCGGTTGATGTAGCTTGGTCTAATTTGCTCGCGGGCAAATCAGGCATCGCTACCATCACGAAGTTTGACCACACTCCGCTTAGCGTTCATTTCGCTGGAGAGGTGAAAGATTTCAATGTCGAAGAATATGTCTCTGCCAAAGAGGCGCGCCATATGGATACCTTCATCCATTTTGGTATTGCCGCTGGCACACAGGCGATTCGCGACAGTGGTTTACAGATAACCGAAGAGAACGCAGAGCGTGTCGGCGTAATGGTAGGATCAGGCATTGGCGGTTTGCCGATGATTGAAGAGACCGGCGCTGAACTACTCGCTCGCGGTCCTCGTCGCATCTCACCATTCTTTGTACCAGGCTCAATCATTAATATGATTTCTGGTCACCTCAGCATTTTGTTTGGTCTCAAGGGTCCAAACGTGGCTGCGGTTACTGCCTGTACAACGGGTTTGCACAGTATTGGATTAGCAGCGCGCTTAATTCAGTACGGTGATGCCGATGTCATGGTTGCTGGTGGTGCGGAATCCACTATTTCTGCTTTAGGTGTTGGTGGCTTTGCCTCAGCCCGTGCGCTATCCACACGCAATGATGACCCTGCAACAGCTTCACGTCCATGGGACAGAGATCGTGATGGTTTCGTTCTGGGCGAGGGTGCTGGCGTTATCGTGCTTGAAGAGTATGAACACGCTAAAGCCCGCGGTGCAAAAATTTACTGTGAGCTTTTGGGCTTCGGTATGAGCGGTGATGCGTATCACATGACGGCACCAAATATGGATGGCCCGCGTCGTTGTATGCTGAATGCTATGCGCGATGCCGGCTTGAATGCCGATCAGATTGATTACATTAATGCGCATGGCACCTCTACACCGTTAGGCGATAAGAATGAAACTGCTGCCATTAAGGCTGCTCTTGGTGACCACGCTAAAAAGACTTTGATTAACTCCACCAAATCCATGACTGGTCACCTTTTGGGTGGCGCAGGTGGCTTGGAGTCTGTCTTTACTATTCTGGCTTTACATAATCAGAAATCTCCACCAACAATTAATATTTTCAATCAAGATTCTGAGTGTGATTTGGACTACTGCGCCAATACTGCTCGCGACGTGAAGATTGACTATGCCGTCAAAAACAACTTTGGCTTTGGGGGTACTAACGGTACCTTGATTTTTGGCAAACTGACCTAATATTCTTAGTAAGTTCTTTCCCAATCTTTTTATTGGTTTTTACCAAGCAGGTCTATAGCATCATGAAAAAGTATCTTATTGCGTTCTTGGCTATTGTTAGCTTGGGGCAAATTGCATCCGCGCAAACCCCGCGCGTAGCTATTCCTGATTTTGCTGATTTGGTTGAGCGTGCTAGCCCAGCGGTAGTAAATATCCGCACAACAGAAAAAGTACTGCAGCAGCAGGCTCAGGGCGGTATTCCAGGAATGCCTGAGGATCAGGCTGAGTTCTTCCGCAAATTCTTCGGGGTACCTATTCCGGGTCTTCCTAGCAGCCCAAAACAGGCGCAGCCCAATCTTGGTAAGCCGCAAGAGGCTGATCGTGGTGTGGGTTCGGGTTTCATCATTGAGTCCAATGGCTTCATTCTGACCAATGCCCATGTTGTGGAGGGCGCCAACACGATCTATGTGACCTTGACTGATAAGCGTGAGTACAAGGCTAAGTTATTGGGTATGGACAAGCGCACTGATGTGGCGGTTGTCAAAATCGATGCGCGTGATTTACCAAAACTGCCATTGGGTGACTCTTCTAGAGTGAGGGTGGGTGAGTGGGTGTTGGCGATTGGCTCCCCATTTGGCTTAGAAAATACTGTGACTGCGGGGATCGTGTCTGCCAAGAGTCGTGATACTGGTGACTACTTACCATTTATTCAGACGGACGTAGCCGTTAATCCAGGAAACTCTGGCGGCCCTTTATTAAATACTGCCGGACAGGTCATTGGCATTAACTCCCAAATCTTTAGTCGCTCCGGTGGATATATGGGTATCTCTTTTGCGATTCCAATTGATGAGGCGATGCGTGTTGCAGAGCAGTTACGCGCCAACGGAAAAATGACGCGCGGCCGTATTGGCGTCGCTTTGGGTGAAATGACCAAAGAAATTGCTGAAAGCTTAGGTCTTGGCAAGCCTCGGGGTGCTTATGTGCGTAACGTCGAGCCAGGTGGTCCAGCGGCGGCTGGTGGCATTGAGTCTGGCGATGTGATTCTCACCTTTAATGGCCGAGATATTGGCAAATCTACCGATCTACCAAGGGCGGTTGGGGAAACCAAACCAGGCACCAGTGCAAGCGTGCAAGTTTGGCGCAAGGGTTCTACCAAGGATTTGATGGTTTCCGTGGTGGATACGGAGGCTGGTCAGGCTGCTGTGAAAAAGGCCGATAGCTCGAATGCAGGTGGATCCAATGCCAATTCTCTAGGGGTGGCTGTTTCCGAGCTTTCAGATAGCAAGAAGAAAGAGCTGAATATCCGTGGTGGCGTTGAGGTTACTGGCTTGGGTGATGGGCCTTTGGCACGCGCAGGGGTACGCCCAGGGGATGTCATTATTCGGATAGCGGATGCTGATATTACTGGGGTAAAGCAGTTTGAGAGCCTGGTAAAGGGTTTAGATGGCAATAAGGCAGTCCCGGTTTTTGTTCGTAGAGCCGATAGCACCATGATCATCCCAATCAGGCCAAAATAAGTAGAAATCCTGCTTTTTGAGGTAATAAAACGGGTTTGGCGCCAATTTGGCGTCACCCATTACAATCACTTTAAGACGACTTTTTGCAGCGCATCATCGTGGTGCGTTCTGACAAGGCGTTTTTTGAAGACCAAATAAGACGCTATGGATTTAATCCGCAATTTTTCTATCATCGCCCACATCGATCACGGCAAATCGACGCTTGCTGATCGCATCATTCAATTGTGTGGCGGTCTCTCTGATCGTGAAATGGAAGCTCAGGTTCTTGACTCAATGGATATTGAGCGAGAGCGTGGTATCACCATTAAGGCGCAAACTGCTGCGCTGTCTTATAAAGCCAAAGATGGTAAGACTTACAAGATCAACCTGATTGATACACCAGGCCACGTTGACTTCTCATATGAGGTCAGCCGATCCTTATCAGCATGCGAAGGTGCATTGCTAGTGGTGGATGCGAGCCAAGGCGTTGAAGCGCAAACTGTTGCTAACTGTTACATGGCTCTTGAGCTGGGTGTTGAGGTTGTACCGGTTCTGAATAAGATTGATTTGCCACAAGCTGACCCTGAGCGCGCTAAAAAAGAAATTGAAGATGTCATTGGTATTGATGCATCTGATGCAGTGACATGCTCTGCTAAAACAGGTTTGGGTGTTGCAGAGGTGATTGAGGAAATGATTGCTCGTGTGCCGCCACCAAAAGGTAGCGCAACAGATCCATTGCAAGCCTTGATCATTGATTCATGGTTTGATAACTATGTCGGCGTGGTGATGTTAGTGCGTGTCGTTAACGGCACTTTAAAGCCCAAAGAAAAAATTACCTTAATGGCAAATGGTTCCAGCCACTTAGTCGAGCACGTGGGCGTATTTAGTCCAAAGTCTGTAGATCGCCCTGAGTTATCCGCTGGTCAAGTGGGCTTTGTGATTGCTGGCATTAAAGAATTAAAAGCAGCTAAGGTGGGTGACACGGTCACGCATACGCCTGGACAGCAGGGCAGAGTGCCTGCTACTGAACCCTTGCCTGGTTTTAAAGAGGTCAAGCCTCAAGTCTTTGCTGGTCTTTATCCAGTAGAGGCAAGTGAATATGATCAATTGCGCGAATCTTTAGAGAAGCTGCAATTAAATGATGCTTCGCTCTTGTATGAGCCGGAGGTATCACAGGCTTTAGGATTTGGATTCCGATGTGGCTTCCTTGGCTTGCTCCATATGGAGATTGTGCAAGAGCGTTTAGAGCGTCAGTACGGCATGAATCTCATCACCACTGCCCCAACAGTGGTGTACCAGGTAGAGCAATCGGATGGCTCTATCTTGTCAGTAGATAACCCATCGAAGATGCCAGAGGCTAGCAAGATCAATACGATTCTTGAGCCGATTGTGACGGTTAATCTGTATATGCCGCAAGAGTATGTCGGCGCGATTATTACCTTGTGTGTCGGTAAGCGTGGCATTCAGATGGATATGAATTACCTTGGGCGCCAAGTTAAGCTCACTTATGAATTGCCGATGGCCGAGATTGTGTTGGACTTCTTTGACAAAATGAAATCCATCTCACGCGGCTATGCATCCATGGATTACGAGTTCAAAGAATATCGTCCAGCCGATGTGGTGAAGGTGGACATCTTGATTAACGGCGAGCGGGTTGATGCTCTGTCGGTGATTGTTCACCGAAGCAATAGTCAGCATCGTGGGCGCGAAGTCGTTGCCAAGATGCGCGGGATTATTCCGCGTCAAATGTTTGATGTAGCTATTCAGGCGGCGATTGGTAGCAATATTGTTGCTCGTGAAAACGTCAAAGCATTGCGCAAAAACGTATTGGCCAAGTGTTACGGCGGTGATATCTCTCGTAAGCGTAAGTTATTAGAGAAGCAAAAAGAAGGTAAGAAGCGCATGAAGCAGGTGGGTAACGTGGAGATTCCACAAGAAGCCTTCTTGGCCATTTTGCAGGTAGACGACTAATGAACTTCGCTCTGATTCTATTTATCTTGGTTGTGGTGTCTGGCATTGCTTGGATTGCTGACCGATACTATTTCGCTCCACAAAGACGCATTGCTGGTATCGATCGCATGCCATTGTGGCTAGAGTACACGGCAGGCTTCTTTCCAGTAATTTGCGCGGTATTTGTATTGCGCTCCTTCATTGTGGAGCCCTTCAAAATTCCTTCGGGATCGATGATTCCAACGCTGCAGATTGGTGACTTTATTTTGGTAAATAAGTTCACATATGGTATTCGCTTGCCAGTGATTAATCAGAAGGTGGTGGAGTTGGGCTCCCCTCAGCGTGGCGACGTGGTTGTGTTCCGTTACCCTCGTGATGAGTCTGTTGACTACATCAAGCGCGTTGTGGCTTTGCCAGGTGACACGATTACTTATCAAGATAAACGTTTAACGATTAATGGTCAGCCTTTGCAGTACAGTGGTGGCGAGCCTTACCTCGATCCAGAAAATATGCGTTACGCCAAACGTTTTTCAGAATCCTTCCCGACAGACCTTGGTGGCAACAAGCACGAAATCTTGAATGATCCGGATCGTCCTGCTGGAATGTTCCCTGCTGAGCGATTCCCCGGGTTTGAAAGCTGCCAGTATCAAAATGCTGGACTTACTTGCACAGTCCCTGCGGGTCATTACTTTGCTATGGGTGATAACCGCGATAACAGTGCAGATTCTCGTTACTGGGGATTTGTACCAGATAAAAATATCGTAGGCAAAGCCTTCTTTGTTTGGTTGAATCTCGGAAATCTAGGCCGTATTGGCGGGTTCGAATAAAGTCATGAACGCCCGCGCCACTATCGAAACTGCACCGCTACAAGCGCAACTGGGCTACACGTTTAAAAAACTAGAGTTGCTCAATCAAGCACTCACGCATCGCAGTCATAGTAAGAAAAATAATGAGCGCTTAGAGTTTTTGGGTGACTCCATTCTTAATTGCGTAGTTGCTGAGATGCTCTATGAGCGTTACTCTGATTTGGATGAGGGCGATCTTTCTCGCGTCAGAGCGAACTTAGTGAAACAGCAAGCTTTATACGAGATTGCCCAAACATTGTCTTTGTCGGACTATCTCCGCTTAGGCGAAGGTGAGCTCAAGAGTGGGGGATTTCGTCGCCCATCTATTTTGGCTGACACCCTTGAGGCGGTGACTGGCGCAATCTTTTTAGACGGTGGATTTGATGCCGCTAAAACTTCCCTGCGTAAGCTCTACTCCATCATCTTGGCCCACGTTGATCCAAAGACTTTAGGTAAAGACGATAAGACCCTATTGCAAGAGTGCTTGCAAAGCTATCAATTGCCATTGCCCACTTATAACGTCACGGGCACTAGCGGAGCTGCCCATAACCAGCAATTTGAGGTTGAGTGCTTAATACCCAGCCTAAAGGTTGCCGTTAAGGGTGAGGGCGCCTCTCGGCGTGCAGCTGAACAGGCGGCGGCAAAGCTGGCTTTAATTGCGGCACAAAAAGCCTTACCTCAGGAGTTGGGTAAACCTAAAAAGACTCGGTCAGCTAAAAAGAAAGCAGCAAAAAAAGTGGCAACCGAAGAGCAGTTAAATCTTAAGCTGAAGGGCTAATCGTGTTTAGATGCGGCACTATCGCCATTGTTGGCCGTCCCAATATGGGCAAATCGACTCTTTTGAACGCTTTGGTCGGTCAGAAAATTAGCATTACCTCGCGTAAGGCACAAACAACGCGCCACCGTATTTTGGGTATCCAGAATCGCGAAGAAGCGCAGTTTATCTTTATTGATACACCAGGTTTTCAGACTCGCCTGGTGAATACCCTCAATAAGGCATTGAACCGCACGGTCACTACTGCGTTACAAGATGTGAATGTAGCCTGTTTTGTTGTGGAAGCTGGTTACTTTGGCGAGGATGATAAGAAGGTGCTCCGTCTTCTTCCAAATGATTTGCCGGTTGTGCTGGTATTGAACAAGCTGGATTTATTTAATAGCCGCTTTCAGACTCCGTCTGAGCGCGATCAAGCTTTACTCAATTTCATGAAAGAAATGAGTCAGCCCTGGAGTGATTTAGGTGGTCACGAAGATCAAGGTCAATGTGAATTTACTGAGATCGTGCCGATGAGTGCGAAAAGCCCTGGGGACATTGAAAGATTGTTGGATGTGCTTGAGGGCTATTTGCCCGAAGCCGAAGCGGTTTACGATGGCGACACCATTACCGATCGCAGCGAGCGTTTTCTGGCTGCTGAGATCTTGCGTGAGAAGGTCTTCCGCTTCACTGGTGAAGAGTTGCCCTACACCAGCACCGTGGTGATTGATCAGTTCAAGATGGATGGCAAGATGCGTCGCATTGCAGCCACGATTTTGGTGGATCGCGATAGTCATAAAGCGATGATTATTGGTGCTAAGGGCGAACGCCTCAAGAAAATCTCTACTGATGCCCGCATTGATATGGAAAAGCTCTTTGACGGCAAGGTCTTTTTAGAAACTTGGGTCAAGGTCAAGCGTGGTTGGGCCGATGATCGTGCTGAGTTGCGGGCGCAAGGTCTAGAGTAAATCACTATGGCCTTGATTCGTGTTGCTGACGAACCTGCTTTTGTATTGCACAGCATTCCCTATAAGGAAACTAGCTTAATTCTGGATGTCTTTACGCGGCAATATGGCCGCATGGCTTTAATAGCTAAAGGGGCCAAGCGCCCACATTCAGTATTACGACCCGTTCTACAGCGCTTCCAACCCCTGCTGGTTTCTTGGAGCGGTAAATCGGAGTTACGTACTTTGACAAAGTCAGAGTGGGTGGGTGGCACCCCATCCTTAGTTGGTGATGCCTTGCTTTGTGGCTTTTATCTCAATGAGCTATTAGTGAAGTTTTTAGCTCGCGAAGATGATTATGAAAAGCTCTACGATCACTACACCGACACGATCTCCGCTTTATCTAATCTCGAATTTCAATCTAAGGGCCTAGAAGAAATTCTGCGTCCATTTGAGTTAACCCTGCTCCAAGAGACGGGTTATGCCGCAGCCCTAGATCGCTGTGTAGAAACCAATAGCGCCCCCAGTTCGGAAGAGCGCTACGTTTATCAGCCGGAGCGTGGCGTTAGGCCTGCACAAGGCGATGATCCGGGCCATTGGCCGGTCTTGAGTGGTCGATCCCTCCTGGCAATTGCAGCAGGAGATTTTTCTGATCCAGAGACTCTTTCTGAGAGTAAGCAATTAATGCGTTTCTTGCTTGGATTGCATCTTCAGGATCAAGTGCTGACAACGCGCCAGATTTTGATTGATCTGAAAAAAATCTAGTAATCTACTGTAATGACTAAGTTAGAACTCGGCATCAACATCGATCATGTGGCTACATTGCGTAATGCGCGTGGGACGATTTATCCCGATCCATTGAGGGCTGCACGTTTGGCCGAAGAAGCGGGTGCCGATCTGATTACCTTGCATTTACGGGAAGATCGTCGCCATATTAAAGATGCTGACCTTCTAGCGTTGCGCCCTTTGATTCAGACGCGTATGAATCTGGAATGTGCCGTTACTCCTGAGATGATTAACATCGCCTGCCAGGTAAAGCCGCACGATGTATGCCTCGTTCCTGAGAAGCGCGAAGAGGTGACGACTGAAGGTGGTCTAGATGTAGTAGGTCACTTTGAAGTAGTAAAGGCCGCCACTATGCAGTTAAAAAATGTAGGCATTCGTGTTTCCTTATTTATCGATCCAGAAGAAAAGCAAATTCAGGCAGCTAAGGATGCGGGCGCTACCGTAGTGGAGCTGCATACTGGGCGCTACGCAGATCTATCGGGTGAAGCGCAAATACAAGAGCTTGAACGCATCAGAAAGGCAGCTCAATACGGTAAGAGCATTGGATTGCGAGTCAATGCAGGGCATGGCTTGCATGAAGGCAATGTAGTGCCTATTGCCGCGATTACAGAGCTCTCCGAGTTGAATATTGGGCATGCGATTGTTGCCGAAGCCTTATTTAAGGGTTGGCAAAAAGCCATTACGGATATGAAGGCCTTGATGGTTCAAGGCAGAGCAAGCACCTTAAGATAAAAACTCAGAAATGATTATTGGTATCGGCACGGATATTTTGCAGATCGAGCGCTTACAGGCTGCTTATGATCGCACTCATGGTCGCTTGGCCGA
Source organism: Burkholderiaceae bacterium (assembly GCA_947450605.1). Taxonomy (GTDB): domain Bacteria; phylum Pseudomonadota; class Gammaproteobacteria; order Burkholderiales; family Burkholderiaceae; genus Polynucleobacter. The sequence goes on along the minus strand of CANFWB010000034.1, from coordinate 11,218 downwards.
AAAGATTCTGGGTCCCGATGAGATGCTAGTCTTTAAGCAGCGTTTGGCTAGAAATCACAAGCGGGGCATTGCCTTCTTGGCCACTCGCTTTGCAGCAAAAGAAGCTTTCTCAAAAGCAATCGGTCTTGGCATGAGAATGCCGATGACTTGGCGCTCCCTGCAAACACTCAACGAGCCTAGTGGCAAACCCGTTACATCCTATCTGGGTGCGCTCGCGCAGTTTATGCAGGAAAGAAATTGGGAGGCTCAGGTCACTGTGAGTGATGAGCAGGATATGGCAATTGCCCACGTCATCGTAGTTCAAAAATAATTTATATATTTGAAGCAAGTAAAAATTGAAGAGGAATGCATGAGTAAGTCGACTATGAACCCAGGCCCTGTTACTTTAGACCTTGTTGGCCTGGAGTTAAATGCTGAAGATCGCCGTCGCATCCTGCATCCACTCACTGGTGGTGTGATTTTATTTGGCAGAAATTTTGCTAACCGTAAGCAGCTGACTAAATTGACTGCAGAAATTAAAAAACTCCGTCCCGATGTCTTGATCTCAATTGACCATGAGGGCGGGCGAGTGCAGCGCTGCAGAACTGATGGCTTTACTCATTTGCCTGCAATGCGCAAGCTCGGTGAGCTTTGGGGTGCTAAAAATAAATCAACGGATAAATCAAAACATGCCGCTGAATCAGCTGCCATAGCGATGGCAGCAGCTACTGCTTGCGGATATGTTCTGGCTGCAGAACTGCGCGCCTGTGGCGTGGACTTTAGCTTTACCCCGGTCCTAGATTTAGATTTTGGTCGTAGCGGTGTGATTGGTGATCGCGCCTTTAGTCGTGATCCGCAGATCACATTTGCACTAGCTAAGAGTTTGAATGAGGGTTTGCGCTTGGCCGGTATGGCGAACTGCGGCAAGCATTTTCCGGGTCATGGTTGGGCTGAAGCGGATTCACATGTGGCAATTCCGGTGGATGAACGTCCTTTGACGCAAATTCTGAATGTCGATGCTAAGCCTTATGAGTGGCTAGATCTGAGTTTGACAGCGGTGATGCCAGCCCATGTGATTTATCCCAAGGTGGATAAAAATCCAGCAGGATTTTCGAAAGTTTGGCTGCATTCCATTCTGCGTCAAGAGTTGGGCTTTGAGGGCGTCATCTTTAGTGATGACCTTTCTATGGAGGGTGCCAGTGTTGCTGGTTCCGTAGTAAAGGGTGCGGATATGGCGCTCGATGCAGGATGCGATGCAGTGTTGATTTGTAATCGCCCCGATCTTGCCGATCAATTGCTCAAGCAGCTGAAGGTTTCTAAGGTAAAACAAATAGAATCTGCTACTCGTTTAAATCGTTTGATGCCCACTGCAGAAGCTCCTTCATGGGAGGAGTTGCAAGCTGAGGCGCAATACCGGCATGCTAAAGGCTTGCTACAGCAACTGATTTGATTGTTTGAGTTCTTGTTACGGATTTAGTGAAATTCTTGCCCATTCGGAGAGGACATACTGTTTTACCTCTTCCCCTTTGTCCCTTGCGCAGATGATTTTATCGACGTCCACGGTTTGATATATTTTTTGTAGGCGCAAAATATCTTTGTGGTCTGAGTAATTTGGTAGCCAAGAGCCCCAAAAGAACCCAATAGATTCAAGATCGAGGTAGGCCTGAGATGCCGCCTCTTGCTCTATCGGTAGGTCCAAGTAGACTGATGCCAGATTTAAGGATTCAATGCTCTTTAATTCTTTCGCAACCGCAGAAATCAAGTCGCTGCCAATGTACTCGATGTAAATGTTGGCTGTTTGGATTCCAGCATTAACCTCCATGCCGATTGTCGTTTTTCCGGTTCCCGCCACGCCTGAGCTGGAAATAACTCGCTCTAGATTTAAATCTTGTGCCAAGTCTTTTACGTGGGCTACATGATCCAAGGGTAGAAAAATACTATGTGGATGATCGGCCAATGATAGATAAAAGGTCAATAGCGACATTCTCGTATTGGAAAAATTATCTAAGCCCTGCATGGAGATGGTGGAGGGCATATCCCCAATAAAGAGGCCCGTCTCCTTTGCATTGAAAGTGATCATTTCATGCTGACTATAAGGATGGTTTGTAACGCATTCGGTCCAAAAGCCCGCTATTTCAAGTTGCTGGGCTATGGAAATCCGTTTCTTAGCCATGACTTCGGCAATGTGGTGACCCCTAAAATCAGGGTCAACAAGCATTTTTCCAGCCTCTGGAGAAGTATTCTTGCTTCCGCTAAATGTGAGTGCGCAGTGCCCAATGATTCGATCATCGCTAAGCTTTGCCACTATCGAATGCATCAATTTGCTTTCGATGATCTCCCTTAATTGTGATGCGTCATACATCGCCGGATTGGGATAGCTATCACCATAGCAACGACGTACGCAGTCAATCAGATGGGGAATGTCCTCAAGGGCTAAGGTGGTAATTTCAGGGGAAATAGCATCAGTCATGGTTTTCATTATGACGGTGATTGAGGAAATAAAAAAGCCCGGCATGCCGGGCTTTTAGTGATCGAGCGAGCTAATTAGTTAGCGCGGCTACGATATTCACCGGTACGCGTATCGATTTCAATCTTGTCGCCAGTATTGCAGAACAAAGGCACTTGCAATTCATAGCCAGTGGCCAATTTTGCAGTCTTCAATACTTTGCCTGAGCTGGTATCGCCCTTAACTGCTGGCTCTGTGTAAATGATTTCACGAACCAAGGAGTTTGGCATTGCAACTGAGAGTGCCTTACCTTCGTAGAACACCACTTCACATGGCATGCTTTCTTCGAGGTAGTGCAATGCATCACCCATGAATTCTGCTTCCACTTCATATTGGTTGTATTCAGTATCCATAAAGACATACATTGGATCTGCAAAATAAGAGTAAGTGCAATCTTTCTTATCCAAGATCACTACGTCAAACTTGTCATCTGCTTTGAACACGCCTTCGTTAGGCGCGCCAGATAACAAGTTTTTAAATTTCATTTTCACAACAGAGGAGTTACGGCCAGAGCGGCTGTATTCTGCTTTTAAAACGACCATGGCATCAGTGCCGATCATTACTACGTTACCAACGCGGAGTTCTTGAGCTGTTTTCATCTTGCTATTCCTGGGTGCAGAGCTGATTTTCTGCGGTTTTTATCAAAAACAAGATTGTACCCGCCCACAGGCTGATTTCGCTGAAGATTAGGCTACAAAGCCCATTAGACGGGCAGTTAGGCCGCCATCAGCTTGTTTTTGCAGTAAATCAGCTCGCCAAGCCTTGGAATGGCTGTTCCAGCCCTCTATGGAGTCAAACCAATCGCTAGGCATTGCCCAGGTCATGGCGGCAATGACAGCGTGTTTGAGTTCTTGTGAGGCATCCTCAAGATAAAGATCTAAAAATGCAGCCAGTTTGACTTCATGTGCACGATCTTCTTGAGGGTAGATGTGCCAAATAAAGGGTTTGCCTGCTAATTGCGCTCGGACGAAAGAGTCTTCGCCTCGAACAATATTGAAGTCGCATTGCGAGAGGACCCAATCATATTCATCTTGAGAAACAAACGGAATGGGGATGAGTTGGATGGATTCCGGCAGGGTGATGGCTTGGTTAGGGTGGCCGGAACTGAACTGGAGTTGCTCAAGTTGACCATGCGTCAGAACAATATCGAAGTTCTCGCCAAGCACTCCCAGATCCTCCAGCCATTGTAAAAGTGGGGCGCCTGGATAGCAAAAGACACTCATCCGTTTTGCATTTGGCCGCAATAGTTGCCAACTTGTTTTTAAGCTTGCTGGAATAGTGGTGGCACTGATAGGCGATTCTGGAGGTACTGGATCGATTAGGATACCCCCTGCATTCGTCTGAAAGCCTGGAAAGAAAAAGTATTTTGAAATGCCATGCGCTTGTGGAGAAGGCTTCCCATGAAACTCTGTAATCCAAGGCTCGGCGCTCAAGTACTCAAGATTAATGATGATGGGTTTTTTAGGGGCGATGAGAAGGCTGGCAAGATAGCGCTCAGGGAGATCGCACCCGAAGGCCTCAATGACGACGTCGGGGCCTTGAATGGGATGCCGGGTATTACTAAAGCTCGCTTCCCAAGCCTGGATATCAACTTTGGATTTGATTTCTGGATCAACACCAGAAGCGAGTAAATTGAGGGTTGGCAGGTCATCGCAAAAAATGCGTACCTCTTGGCCGTGAAGACTTGTTAAGCTTCGCGCTAGACGCCAGCAAACACCGGCATCACCATAGTTATCTACGATTTGACAGAAAATATCCCAACGCATGAGCAATTCGCTTTTTGAAACCCTTCAGCAGGATGTTAAACGGCTACCCGGATTGCCGGGGGTATATCGCTTCTTTGATGAGGCGGGACATATTCTGTATGTCGGTAAAGCGCGCAACCTCAAAAAGCGGGTATCTAGTTACTTCCAGCGAACTCAGCTTTCACCACGAATCGAGTTGATGGTGGGGAAAATTGCCCGCTATGAAACTACAGTAACACGCTCAGAAACCGAAGCCTTAATTCTAGAGAACAATCTGATCAAGGAGTTGGCCCCTCCATTCAATATCCTCTTTCGAGATGATAAGTCCTATCCCTATGTGATGTTGACTGGTCATCAGTTTCCGAGGCTCGCTTCTTATCGCGGAAAAATTGATAAGCGCAATCACTACTTTGGGCCCTTCCCTAATTCATGGGCGGTACGCAATAGTGTGCAGATTCTGCAAAAAGTATTCCGCCTGAGAACGTGCGAAGACTCCGTCTTTAAGAACCGCAGCCGACCTTGTCTATTGCATCAAATTCATCGCTGCAGTGCGCCCTGCGTAGGGCGACTCAGCGTAGATCAATATGGGCAAGATGTTGCGCAAGCGACCCGGTTCTTGGAGGGTGATCACAGTCGCGTCCTATCTGAGCTTGAAAAGAAAATGCACGCCTATAGCGATGCCATGGAATTTGAAATGGCCGCCGTTTTAAGGGATCGCATTGCCGATCTCTCTAGTGTTTTGCAGCAACAATCTATGGATGCCGTTGCTGATGGTGAAGGTGATGTGGATGTGATTGCTGTAGCCCAAATGGAAGGTGTGGTCTGCGTTAATTTGGCCATGATTCGGGGTGGTCGTCATTTGGGTGACCGCGCCTATTTTCCTAAAGGATTGCGCTCAAGCTCGGGAGAACTCCCTCCGCCCGCAGAAATTCTCGAGGCATTTATTGCTCAGCACTATCTCGAAGAGAAGGTGGGTGATGGTGAGGCCACTACCAATTTGATTCCGCCGGTACTCATTCTCAATCACCCCTTGAGAAAGCTGGTTGATGATATTGCGGTACAAGAAGAAATGACTGTAGACGGTTCTGAGCAATCAGCTCCAGAAGGTTTGCATGATCTGCTAAATGCCCAGGCTGGTAAGCGCATCACCTTCCTTCATCAGCCCCAAGGGCAGAGACGACATTGGCTGGCGATGGCCGAGGGCAATGCCAAAATTGCAATTACTAAGCGCCTAGTGGAGACTGGGGGTCAGCTGGCAAGGGCTCGAGCATTGGCCGATATCTTGGGGCTTGAGTTAGAAAGTTTGGAGCAACTGCGCATCGAGTGTTTTGATATTAGCCATACCTCTGGTGAGGCAACTCAAGCTTCCTGTGTGGTGTATTCAAAAAATGCCATGCAGGCAAGTGAATATCGCCGTTTTAATATTAACGACATTACCCCCGGTGATGATTACGCGGCTATGCGCCAGGTCTTGCAACGGCGCTACGCAAACTTTCAGGAGCTCCCCCTTGAAAAGATGCCGCAAGCCATTTTGATTGATGGTGGCAAGGGACAAGTCGAAATGGCTAGGCAAGTCCTTTCTGAATTCGGCATGGACGTAGGCTTGATTGTGGGAGTTGCGAAGGGGGAGGGTCGTAAGGTGGGTTTAGAAAAACTCATCTTTGCTGACGATCGCAAATCACTTGAACTCGGTATTGATAGTGCGGCCTTGTTATTGGTAGCGCAGATCCGTGATGAAGCACATCGCTTTGCTATCACCGGTATGCGTGCTAAGCGGGCAAAAGCAAGGACGGTTTCTCAGTTGGAGGAAATTGAGGGAATTGGTGCAAAGCGCCGTCAAAAATTGCTGGCTCGATTTGGGGGCTTGCGTGGCGTTGCTAACGCCACTATTGAAGAGATCTCCACCGTGGAAGGGATATCTACCGCATTAGCTGAGCAAATCTATCGGCAGCTGCATTGATTTCCCATGGCGCATACATTGGTTTATGCTTGAGCCATGCCTTTTAATCTGCCCATTGCCCTGACCTGGTTGCGCGTAGCTGCAATCCCTTTAGTGGTCGCAGTATTTTATTTGCCCAATGATTGGTTAAGCCCTTTTGATAAGAATCTTGTAGCAACCATTATTTTTGTTTTGGCTGCGATCACGGATTGGTTGGATGGCTTTTTAGCTCGTCGCATGAAGCAGGAGTCGGCGTTTGGGCAATTCTTAGATCCAGTTGCTGATAAGTTAATTGTTGCGGCAGCATTACTGGTCTTGCTGAATATGGATCGCGTCCAAGTTTGGGTTGCCTTGATCATTATCGGACGTGAAATCACAATCTCCGCATTGAGGGAGTGGATGGCTCTCTTGGGCGCTGGTAAGAGCGTTGCTGTTCACATGGTTGGTAAGTTAAAAACAAGCGCTCAACTGGTTGCGATTCCATTTTTATTGTTAAACGACACCTTATTTGGATGGTTGAACTGCGCTCAAGTAGGGACGTGGTTAATCTGGGTTGCATCCTTTTTGACTCTTTGGTCGATGTTTTATTACATGAAGAAGGCCTTACCCCAGTTGGTGGATAAAACCAAATAAAGACTGTAGAGCCATTTAATATAAGGGTTTAAGCAATTCATACTACCCCCGTGTTTTTAGTTTTGCCAACAAATAATGCCTTCTCTGAAATTGTTTGTTAAACTACTGCCCTGTTATGCGGGAATAGCTCAGCTGGTAGAGCGATACCTTGCCAAGGTATAGGTCGGGAGTTCGAACCTCCTTTCCCGCTCCAAGTTCGATGGGAAGCCCTCAAAAGCTTCCCATTTTTGATTTGAGTATCTGTGGCGCGTTGGCCGAGTGGTTAGGCAGGAGCCTGCAAAGCTTCGTACGGGGGTTCGATTCCCTCACGCGCCTCCAGTAATTTAGATTGACCCTTGCGGTGTTTGGCCTAAAATACTTTGAAGAAAAGTATCCAGTCAAATTGATTACCGGGGCAAGAGCATGACTCAACTGAAGCGATTCAACACTCTCATATCAGCGCTGGCACTATCCGTGCTCATGGCTGCTTGTGCGTCCTCTGGAGATGCGCCAACAGGCACACCAGGCGAAGTCCAAGAAATTCAGTCACAACTCTTGGGCGATATGCCATTACCTGCAGCATCAAAAATGATTGGTTCTGATTCACTCATCATTGGTCGCGGCGATAACTGGGTTGGTCGAGTCGTTTTGTCTGGCGTGCAAACACCCACAGACATTTATGCATTCTTCCAATCTGAATATCCTAAGGCAGGCTGGACCACTGTGAGCGCCGTCAAATCTAAAACCAGTATTTTGGTTTTTACTAAGGGTGATCGCACATCTACTATAGAGTTAAATGAAGGCCCATTCACCGGCCCTAAAACGATCATCACTATTACTGCATCTCCTAAGAATGCAAACGTAGTCGCACCGACTAAGAAGTAAAAAATTGCCGTATCAATAAAATATATATGCTGAGATGTTGATTGATCGACAATAGAAAAAGGCCTCGTATAGAGGCCTTTTGCTTTACAGAATGGGACGACTCAGAGTCCGCCAGCCCTAATGAGGCCAACGGCTTGACCTTCAACTGCGAAGTTCGGTTGGCGCCCATCCACTAAGATATTTTTGAAGTCTGGGTTCTCGGCCTGCAATTCAATCACCATGCCATTGGCCGTTTTCTTTTGGTTCCAGCGCTTCACAGTGACTTCATCATCCAAGCGTGCAACTACGATATCGCCATTGCGTACTTCAGAAGTTTTTCTGACGGCCAAATAGTCGCCATCCAAAATGCCTGCATCACGCATGCTCATGCCAACTACTTTTAATAAGTAATCCGCTCCCTTGCTAAATAAACTCGGATCAATCGGCACTTGCTTTTCAATATGCTCAACCGCCATGATGGGTGAGCCCGCAGCAACGCGACCAATAAGTGGCAAAGTCAGTTGCTGAAGTGCGCCAGAGGGCAAAGACATCTGGCGATATTGATTGGGGTTATGGGTTTGATTAAATCGTTGTGGAATCCGAATGCCGCGAGAGGTTCCTGGGGTTAGCTCGATATAACCCTTTTTTGCCAAGGCGCGTAAATGCTCTTCGGCGGCATTAGCGGATGCAAAGCCTAGTTGTGTTGCAATTTCTGCGCGGGTGGGAGGTGAGCCGCTTTCCCCGATGGCCTTGGTAATCAATTCCAAAATCTCACCCTGACGTGATGTGAGTTTGGGGAGGGCAGTCAGCTCCTCTGGAAAATCGACTGTATTTATGTCCATACTGGGATTGTATACAGCACTATTTGAATATTCAAGCAATTTTGAAGCGGATAATGGGGGATGAGCTCAATTCCCAATATTTCTGAAAATGCACCCCATATTTTGGTGCTAGGTATGGGCGGCACGATCGCCGGCCTTGCGTCACATCCTGAGGAGAACCCCTTGCAATATCAGGCGGGACAAGTTGGGGTTGAGGCGCTAGTCCAGCACATTCAGTCGGCAATTCCGCAGGGCTTGGCACTAGTTTCTAGGCAGTTAGCCAACATTAATAGTCGAAATCTGTCAGATGCCCACCTCACCGCGCTGGGGCTGGCGGTAAAAGAGGCCCTGCTGGATGCTTCGGTGAGAGGTATTGTGATTACCCATGGCACTGACACACTTGAGGAAACCGGTTTATTTCTGCAGGCAACTTGCGGAAAGTTAGCTCAGACTCAGGCTAAGCGGGTTATTCTGACTGGCGCCATGCTCCCCAGTAATGCGCCCGGAGCTGATGGGCCCTCCAACCTCTTGGATGCGCTACGCTGGGCATCCACCGCCATTGAGAATTGCCCTGGCGGCATTTATGCCGTCATGGATGGGCGCGGATGTATGGCGATGGACTTAGCTAAACGTCATGCCACAGCGCTAAATGCCCCTATACAGAACTCACCTTCAAGCTCGGTCGGCTTGATCAATCCCTCTTGGCTTTCGGGTGTGAAAGCAGTTCAAGCTGCTTGGAATGAAGATTTACCCATTCCCCAATTGGATAAATGGCCTTGGGTTGAGATTTTGACCAGCCATGCAGGTGCCCGCCCTGAAACGGTGAACCAGTGGCTCAAAAGCGATGTACAGGGCTTGGTAGTCGCCGGATCCGGGCAGGGTGGCTTTCATGATGATTGGGCTGCACCTTTGAGTAAGGCAATTTCTCAGAGCATCGCATTGGTGAGAACAAGCAGGACAGGGGCCGGTACCACCTTGCCGAATATTCCAGAAACGGATCCGCCGGGATGTCTGGCTGCAGGTGTGCTGAGTGCGCCTAGGGCAAGAATTGCACTCCAATTGGCTCTCAATGCAGCCGAAGAGGCAAATTTAGCCGGTAAACCCCTGACTTGGCAGGATTTTTTTGCTAGAATAGCGGACTTACCAGAAATTCGGTAAGGATTGAAAAGCAGTAAATATCCGTAGTTAGTTTTATCTACAATTTGTTACTACCTTGTCACACTGGCGCTAACTTTAAAACCATCGGAAGTTAGCAAGACGCCCAGGTGACTTTATCCTTAAGGAGTGTTAGATGCGTCATTATGAAATCGTTTTTATCGTCCATCCGGACCAAAGCGAGCAAGTGCCCGCGATGATCGATCGCTACAAAGCGACATTAGCTGCTGCTGGCGGCAAAATTCATCGCATGGAAGACTGGGGTCGTCGTCAGATGGCTTACATGATCGACAAACTTGCTAAAGCCCACTACGTTTGCATGAACATTGAGTGCGACCAGAAAACTCTGGACGAGCTTGAGCATGCGTTCAAATTTAACGATGCTGTTTTGCGTCACCTCATCATCAAGACTAAGAAAGCAGAAACAGAGCCTTCTATCATGATGAAAGAAGTGCAACGTGAAGAAGCGCGTAAATCTGCTCAAACCGAAGCTCCTGCAGTAGCGGCTTAAGTTAGAAATTTGAAGAGGAATACACAGACTAGAAAATGTATCAGAGTGACGGAGCGGCGTTGAATCATTTCACCCTAACTGCATTCTTGGTAGCTAAAGACGCAATTCGATTTACACCGGCAGGAATACCCGTAATGCATTGCCAGCTAGAACATAGTGGCGAAGTAAGCGAAGTAGGAACAGCAAGGAAAATTCAGATGAACGTCGAAGCCATAGCAATCGGCCCGATACAAAAGGGCCTAGAGCAAATGGATTTAGGTGCCGAGGCAGTGTTTGAGGGATTCTTAGCACCCAAAACTCTACGTAATCAAAGACTTGTTTTCCATATCACCCATATTCAATTGAAAAATTAAAAGAGGAAATCATCATGGCGTTTGGAAAGAAACCCGATTTCAAAAAGAAACCAGCTCAGAACCCATTGTTCAAGCGTAAGCGTTATTGCCGTTTCACTGTTGCTGGCGTAGAACAGATCGACTACAAAGATGTAGATACATTGAAGGACTTTATTGGCGAAAACGCCAAGATCACTCCTGCACGTTTGACAGGCACAAAAGCAAAATATCAGCGTCAGTTAGACACTGCTATTAAGCGTGCCCGTTACTTGGCTTTATTGCCATTCTCTGATCAACACAAGAAATAATTGGGAGCCCTCAATGCAAATCATTCTTTTAGAAAAAGTAATAAACCTGGGCAACCTCGGTGACATCGTTCGCGTTAAAGACGGTTACGCTCGTAATTTCCTAATCCCACAACGTAAAGCTCGTCGTGCAACAGAAACAGCAATTGCTGATTTTGCAGTGCGTCGTGCTGAGTTGGAAAAATTGGCTGCTGAGAAATTGGCTGCTGCTGAAGCGGTTGGCACAAAGCTCAAAGACTTGATTCTCGAGATCGGTCAAAAAGCAGGTGTTGACGGTCGTTTGTTTGGTTCTGTAACTAATCATGACATCGCTGATGCTTTGAAAGCCAAAGGCTTTGCAATTGAAAAAGCTTCTGTACGTATGCCTACTGGCCCATTGAAGATGGTTGGTGATCACCCTGTAGCGGTAGCTGTTCATACCGATGTAGTGGCTGACATCACTATCCGTG
>CANFWB010000033.1 GCA_947450605.1 Burkholderiaceae bacterium | reverse complement strand
GCGCCAACGAGATGTTGGCGAAGATCGTGCAACGCTTCTTGAAGAAATTCAGGGTCAAAGGCGACCTTTTCCCGAATGGCGACCGGCGCTGTGTGATGATTGATGCCGAGTGTCAACAACTTCATAATGGTGATTATAGATTTGATGGCCGCAACAATGGGGGTAGCAATGGGGTTTTTAGCTTTTCTGGTGATCGGCGGTCTATCTGGGGTATTTGCCTGGGTTTTTTATCCTTGCTCAAGAGCATCTAAGCCAAAGGTGAAAAAACTCCTTATAGCCCTTCTGACTGGCTTTGGAGCTGCCTTGGCGAGCTCTTATCTAGGGCAATTTGCAGGGCTCTTCCAATCAGGTCAGATGCTGGAGTGGCTGAGTGCCATTGTGGCGTCTTGTCTGGCCGGGGGTATTTACGCTGGCCTGGCTAAATAAGTCATTTAGTCTGGGACTCTTCAAGAGTCGGGGTTTGGGGCGATATTTGGCGTACTTAAGAACATGTTTGGTTACACATTGCTACTGGATTTTAATATCTTGGTTTAGCCAGTTAGGGCAAATAGGCCTTTATCCGCATGGTTGGTGGGCTTATCAACCCATTGAACCGGAGACTGCTGATGCTCAATCAACCACTCATTAGCTTTTCGGAAATGCCCACAACTCACTTTTCCGCCTGGCTGTAGAAAGGGTCGATCCGTTTTATAGACCCCCAGCCCAGATGGGTGGGAGGATTGCAAAATCAATGGATTAGATCCAGCCGCAATGAAGGGTAGCTTGGACTGAGCATGGCCACCCCACAACATCCAAACCAAATTTGGCTTTTGCTGCGCTAAGGCGCCTATGAGCCGATCAATCAAGGATTTCCATCCAAGCTTGGCATGACTTCCTGCTTCACCTAGTTTGACGCTGAGAGCCGTATTTAGGAGTAGAACACCTTGTTCAGCCCAGCGATGCAGGTCTCCATTGGGAAGCGTGCCAAGACCCTCTAGGGTGAGTGCTTTACTGATATTGCGTAGTGAGCTGGGAAACTCCCGGGAGTTGGTGGGAATGTTGTTGGGGATAGAAAAGGCCAATCCTTGGGCGAGCCCTGGGGAGTGGTACGGATCCTGTCCCAAGATAACGACCTTGACCGCAGCAAGCGGGGTCAGGTTTAGCGCTTTGAAGAAATTCTGGGGCTCAGGGCGGATTTGATCTGCACCTTGATTCAATTCGGACCTCAGATTGGTCTGTAGTTCTTGCCATTCTGGGGATTCAAAATAATCACCGAGAAGAGCTCGCCAGTCTTCGGGAATATCTGCAGCAGAAAACGACTGCATTACTCGGCAGGAGTAAGTGTGTACTGGGTTGGAATTTGCTCATCCTCCAATACGGTCATGCACTCGTGCTCTAAATCATCTCGGTAAAAACAAATCTGAATGACTTGTCCAGGGATCAGGCTAGACAAAACCTGATTCCAGCGAGCTGCGGTAATGCGCTCACCATTGATGCTCGCCAGCAGGTCGCCAGCAGCTAGGCCTGCTAGCTGTGCGGCTCCACCATCCAGCACATGCGTTACCTTTAACCAGCCATTGACATCGCTATGACGTAGACCTAATTGCAACTTAACTTGTTCAAGCTTAGTTTGGGATCTGGGTTTGACGGAAATAGATTTCGGTAACCATTTTTGAATTGGAATATCTTCCACGCCATCAATATAGTGAGACTTCAATTCATTCCAGGTTTTTGTAAAACCACTGCCAAGTACATCGAGGATGATCCCATCCAAGCCACTCTCAGCAATGCCCTCCAGCGTGACGCCATGCTTTTGCCAGATTGCCCGCATCACATCATCGAGTGATTGATGATTTTTAGTAAATGCACGAATCTTGAGATCCAAACCCAGGGCTAGCAACGCACCTTTGCCGTAGTAACTCACTACCGCATTCGGTGTATTTTCATCTGCCTGATAGTACTTGGTCCAAGCGTCAAAGGAGCTATCTGCCAGGCTTTGCTTCAGTCTGCCTGGCCCACGCAAAATTGCATTCCAGTTATTTGCAACGAGCTTAAGGTAGGTTTTAAGATCGATTCGATTGCTACGAAGGAGTTGTAGATCATCGTAGTAGCTGGTAAAGCCTTCGAATAGCCAAAGTAGGCGCGTATGATTTCTGCGATCAAGCTGGTATGGCTGGAATGCTTTTGGCTGAATGCGCTTCACTAGCCACGCATGAAAATATTCATGACTACAAAGCCCAAGAAATTCACGATAAGCAGTTTCATCTAAAGGGGTATTAATTTGTGGAATTTGATCGCGTTTACAAAGTAGTGCCGTGCTGTTGCGATGCTCCAAACCACCGTATCCAGCAAGAACCGCATTGACCAAAAACAAATAATTTTGAAAGGGAGCCGTCTTAGACTTAGGTTCAAATAAATTCATCGTGCAAGTGCAAATTGCCTGAAGATCTGTCGCTAAACGCTCGAGATCCACTTCATGAATACACCCTTGTATGGCCATGCTATGTGATACACCGTTGGATTTCCAGTGGGCCATTTGGAACTCGCCCATAGCAATTGGATGATCCAGTAAATCATCATAGTTTTTGGCTAGATAAAATCCGTAACCCTGACTATCCACCTTCGCTGGACGCAGTCCAGTCTGAACAGTCCAATGGCTAGCGGAAGCTTCTTTTGCCGGAATCAAAATGAGAGCGCAAGGTAAAGACTCTTGCCCATTGACTGCCAAACATAAACTGCTGGGATTAATGAATGCTCGCTCTGTATCTAAATATGCAGCACGTACAGAAGAATCAAATGCATAGACTGTGGTGAGAATTTCCACAGATCCCGCTACTTTTGGCAGGCGCCACCGATCGTTATCAATACGCTCTAGTGTTAGTGCTTCATGGGGGTTCTCAACCGCAAAAGCTTCAATAGTTTCAATTTGCTTGCTGAAGTCCCGAATCAAATAGCTGCCCGGAATCCACGCAGGCATTTGTATGACTTGTCCATTAGGCAGCGGATTTTCGATGCGCAACTTCACATGAAAGCGGTGGCCATGCAGATCTGCTGACCAAATGGTGTATTGAATTGCCGGTAGATCAGGGGTATTTAGTGTGTTCATAGGCCTTACTTCAGACTGCCAAATTTCTTTTCAATATCGGTGATTTGTACGGCGCCAGGAAAACGGCTGCCATCTGTAAAGAAGAGGGTGGGAGTGCCGGTGATGCCATAGGTTTTAGCAAAGGCCATATTTTTATCTAGTGGAGTAGGGCAGTCGCTTTTACCGCTCGGTGTAATACCATTGACCATCCAGTCAATGTACGTTTTTTGTGGATCAGCAGAGCACCAAATTTGCTTAGATTTCTGCGCAGAATCAGGCGAGAGTATGGGGATCAGGTAAGTGTAGATTGTTACGTTATCTAACTGCTGTAGAGACTTCTCCAAGCGTTTGCAGTAACCACAATTGGGATCGGAGAAAATAGCCAACTGCCGACTGCCATTACCGCGGACTACTTTTAAAGCATTGGAAGGGTTGAGTTCAGACCACTTAATGCGATTAAGGTCGGCTTGCTTTTGCTCGGTAATATTTTTCCCTGTAGCAATCTCAATGATTTCACCCTGAATTAAATATTTGCTATTGGCATCGGTATAAAAAACCTCATTACCAACCAGCACTTCGTATATGCCAGGAATAGGAGAGAGGGAAACACTTTTGATTTTCGTGTTTGCGCCAATCTTCTTTTGCAGATCGGATCTGATTTGCTGCTCTGATTGTGCGCTGGCTATACCCATCGAAAGAATGAGGGCGCAAGTTAAAGAAATGGCAGAAAGCAACTTATTCAAAATCAAGATCTCCGAGGGCGCGTTCAATGAGGCGCCGTTTAATAAAGTGGCTGCGATTTACCATACCCAAACCCCAGTTGCGTAATTGCTTCTCAGTGCCGCTACTGGCTGAAAATAGTTTCTTCAGCTTATCCGTTACCCAGAGCAGTGCGCTAGTGTCGCCTTGGCGTTGACGCTCATATCGTCGTAGTAGTATTTTATCGTTTGGCAAGCGGAAGGATTCTCGTTGGCTCAGAATATGGAGCAAGGTTGCAACATCTCTCAAGCCTAAGTTCAGGCCTTGTCCTGCCAGGGGATGCATAACATGGGCTGCATCTCCAATGAGGGCTACCTTAGGATTGTCATCCGGACCAATAAAGCGACTTGCACGAATTCTTCTAAGTGGAAATGCCGCCGGTGTGGAGTTGAGAGTCAGCACTCCCAGTTGCTCGGCTATCGCGCCATTCACGATCGAGAGGAACTGTTGAGACCATGCCGCTTGATCAAGCTTTAAAAGTTCCGCAGCATTTTCTGGTGAGGTTGACCATACCATGGAGACTTGTTTGTTTGGTAATGGCAGCATTGCCACAATATCGCCACCCGGCAAGAACCATTGGTAGGCAGTTTCTAGATGGGCATTAGTGCAAAGCCAATTAGCAACCACAGCGCTTTGCGAGTAACTTTCTTCGGTAGTTGAAATGCCGAGCTCGGTACGAATAGGTGAGTTAGCGCCATCAGCAGCAATCACTAGTTGTGCCTGCAAAGCAGAGCCATTTTTGAGGTGCAAGATTGCTCCAGCAGCGATCACTTCCATGCTTTCGACTGCATCAGTGATCCGTTCCAATTTGTTTTGAAAGCGCGAGGCCTGATCTAGCGTGTGCTCAATTACATTGGATTCACCAATCCAAGCTAGCTGAGGGGTCCCAGCCTCAAAAGCAGAGAGGTGAAGTTGATCATGCTTTTGCCCGCGATCACCAAAAATACGCATGTCTCTTACTGTCTGCATGCGGCTGTGATCAAGGGCATCCCACACCTGCAGATGGGCTAGTAATTTCTGGGTTCCTGGAGAAAAAGCGTAAATGCGCTGTCCCCACTCATTGCCTTGTGGGGCGGGAACGGCGTGATCTAGATCAGGGGCAATTTGGATTGTTTGAAGTCCGAGTTGAGCTAGACCCAAGGCGCAGGCCTTGCCTGCTATACCTCCACCCACCACCACGATATCGACAGTGCGTATTTGGGAGGTATTTTTAGGTAATTTTTCGGGAGTATTTTGGCGAACTTCTGACATATCTCGATGATATCGAAACCAGCCCCTTTACAATACGGCTATGTCTTTGAAATGTGGCATCGTCGGCCTGCCTAACGTCGGCAAATCTACCCTCTTTAACGCGCTTACCAAGGCTGGAATCGCGGCGGAAAACTATCCTTTCTGCACGATCGAGCCTAATGTGGGTGTGGTTGAGGTTCCTGACCCCCGTCTTGCCGCTTTGGCTGAGATCGTCAAGCCTGAGCGCATCTTGCCCGCAGCTGTCGAATTTGTCGATATTGCTGGTTTGGTGGCTGGAGCCTCCAAAGGTGAGGGGCTGGGAAACCAATTTTTAGCAAATATTCGCGAAACTGACGCTATTACCCATGTGGTGCGTTGTTTCGAGGATGCTAACGTCATTCACGTAGCTGGAAAAATTGATCCGATCTCCGATATTGGGGTGATTGATACTGAGCTAGCCTTATCTGACTTAACGACTGTTGAAAAAACGCTTCAGCGCTCCAGTAAAGCCGCCAAGTCGGGTAATGACAAAGATGCTGCAGCTTTAGTGGCAGTGCTGACTAAGGTGCAAGCACACCTGGATCAGGCGCAACCAGTGCGCAGCATGAAACTCACTGAAGATGAGCATCTCATCCTAAAGCCGCTTTGCTTGATTACAGCAAAACCAGCGATGTATATCGCCAATGTAAAAGAAGATGGCTTTACCAATAACCCCCATTTGGATGCTGTTATCGAGCACGCAGCTAAAGAAGGTGCCCCAGTAGTGGCGGTTTGCGCTGCAATTGAAGCGGAAATCGCTGACTTGGATGATGCTGACAAAGTTGAATTCTTGGCAGATCTAGGTATGGAAGAGTCTGGATTGGATCGCGTGATTCGTGCGGGCTATAAATTGTTGGGTTTGCAAACTTACTTCACGGCGGGTGTTAAAGAAGTCCGCGCCTGGACAATTCACCAGGGTGATACTGCCCCTCAGGCTGCTGGGGTAATTCATACTGACTTTGAGCGTGGCTTTATTCGTGCACAAACCATTGCTTTTGAAGATTTCGTGCAATTCAAGGGGGAGTCAGGTGCAAAAGAGGCTGGCAAGATGCGTGCGGAAGGTAAAGAGTACGTGGTGAAAGACGGGGATGTATTGAACTTCTTATTCAACGTCTAAATCAGACCCTCAACAAGATAAAAGCCCTTAGTAAATAAGGGCTTTTTGTTTTCCTGCCTATCGAACAGGAAGAAGGGCGCAGTAAGGCGCTTGAATCAGCCCGCTTTCACAGCCTTTTCTAAGCACTTTGAGAGTTCTTCATAGCGCTTAATCGCCATCTTGGTAGGTACAACTTCTTTTTTGCGACCATCTTCATTGGCTGCCATTTTGATATAACCCATAGCGCTGAGGTTCTTAAGGCGCCCGTGGAGAGTCGCTTGGGAGCCAAGTTCAGCCATGGAAATCAGGTCCCCAACCAAAATGAACTGCTTTTCATGGAAGTTCAGAACGATTGTGTCCAGCAAACTTTCTTCAATGGAATCCAGTCTTTTTCCAGGATTAATACGGTCGAGGACGTCCATGAAATTTAAAAAGCGGATGTAGGAGGATGATTTGATGGTCGACATGGATAGTTATAAATTTGATAAGGCCAAATAGCTTTGTAGGATGGGTAGTTTAGTACTAAATTATTTGGCTGGTAGTATGAGCCAATATTTTTACAAAAACCATGCTAATAATCATGAAAAGCACCTTCTCTGAATGGATTAATGGTTTTTTAATAAGTACTTTGGCTTATGCGGCTATGTTCTATGTAAATGCTTGGCTTACCAGTCACCTAGATTATGGGCTGGGCGTGAGTTGGATTTATCTACCCGCTGGCTTACGCTTGTTCTTAACACTCATTTTTGGGCTATCAGGCGCCGTTGGCATTGCAATTGCCTCTTTCTTTATTTGCTATTTTGGCGATTTTTCACCGGATCTGACTACCTGTATTGGGGTGGGATTAATTTCTGGGTTTGCGCCGTATTTGGCAAAAATATTGGTTTTGTCTCATATCAAGATTGCGCCGGATCTCAGTGATTTGAGTTTGCCAAAACTAGCGATTTGCACTTTGATTTATGCGGCCTTGAGTGCGGGCTTGCACCAATGGTGGTTTGCAGTTCGGGGTCTTGATGAGGCCGGGAGCTTTAACCACTTTCTAGTGATGTGGATTGGGGATGTGTTCGGCACAGTGCTACTGATTTACCTTATTAAATACAGCTTAGATTTGTTTAGATCCTCTAGAGCGACTTAATTAAATAAATCATTGAGCGCTGCCCCAGGATCGGTGGCTCGCATGAACGCTTCACCTACTAAAAACGCATTGATCTGATGATCGCGCATCAGTTGCACATCTGCGCGAGTCATGATGCCTGATTCAGTAACAAGCGTTTTTCCTGGAGGAACCATTGACAGCAATGACAGGGTTGTTTGGAGAGTAACTTCAAACGTTTTGAGATTACGATTATTAATTCCGAGTAAAGGTGTTTTGAGATCTAAGGCCCGTTCTAATTCTGGGGCGTTATGCACTTCAACCAATACATCCAAGCCAAGTTCGTGAGCACAAGCTTCAAGCTCTTTCATTTGATTGAGCTCTAAGCACGCTACGATCAACAAAATGGCATCAGCACCAATGGCCCTTGCTTCATAGACTTGATAAGGGTCAATCGTAAAGTCTTTGCGCAATACCGGAATGCCACAGGCAGCACGAGCCGCCTGAAGATAGGTATTCGCACCTTGGAAATAGTCTTTATCCGTTAGAACGGAGAGACAAGCGGCGCCATTTGTCTCATAGGATTGTGCAATCTCGGCAGGCTGAAAATTTTCCCGCAAGATTCCCTTGCTTGGGCTGGCTTTCTTGATCTCCGTGATAACGCCGGCTTTGCCTAGTGCAATCTTTCGATCGATGGATTGAATAAAGCCACGTGGCTTTAATGTGGCATCGCGATTATTTTCTTCTGCCTGATCACGCTGATTACCTAAAGATATTTTTTTTGAATCTGAGGCAAGCTCAATCTTTTTGGTGGCAACAATTTTGTCGAGGATATCGCTCATGAGAATCTTAATTAATTTTGGGTTGCAGCAATAAACTGATCTAGCTTTTGACGGGCTGCGCCAGAGGCAATGGCTGCCTGTGCCATCTGAATGCCGCTGGCGATGCTGGGCGCTACATCTGCTACATACAGCACTGCACCAGCATTGAGGCAAACAATATCGCTTGCTGGACCCGGGGTTTTATTGAGGACATCTAAAACAATCGCCTTAGACTCCTCAGCATCAGCTACCTTAAAACTACTGGTCGGCGCTGTGTTCAGGCCAAAGTCTTGCGGATGAATTTCATACTCGCGCACGACTCCATCCTTCAGTTCGCCAACTAGGGTTGGACCCTCAAGTGAAATCTCATCCAAACCATCTCGACCATAAACTACTAGGGCATGATCCATGCCCATGGCTTGTAGTACGCGCGCCTGGATACCCACTAAGTCTGCATGGAAGACGCCCATCAGAATGCGCTTGGCATCCGCTGGGTTAGTTAGAGGGCCGAGGATATTAAAAATAGTGCGGACACCCAAATCTTTTCGAATGGGTACAACATTTTTCATAGCAGGATGATGGTTGGGGGCAAACATGAAGCCTGCACCCACCTTGGAGATGCACTCTGCAACCTGCTCTGGCGAAAGCGATAAATTCACACCGAGGGATTCCAGAATGTCAGCACTGCCAGATTTGCTGCTCACACTACGATTACCATGTTTAGCAATTTTTGCACCCGCTGCTGCTGCAACGAACATGGCTGCGGTAGAAATATTGAAAGTATGAGCGCCGTCACCACCTGTACCAACTACGTCTACTAAATTAGACCTATCTTCGACATGAACCGGTGTAGCAAACTCACGCATGACTTGAGCGGCTGCAGCGATTTCGCCAACAGTTTCTTTTTTGGTGCGCAGTGCCACTAATAGGCCGGCTACTAGTGTTGGTGGCATCTCACCACTCATGATGAGGCGCATCATTGCAGTCATCTCATCATGAAAGAGTTCGCGATGTTCAATACAGCGTTGTAATGCTTGTTGGGGGGTAATTGACATAGTGCTTATGTGGCTACTTGGAGTTATTTAGCTTGTAGGAAATTCTTTAGGAGTGCATGACCATGCTCAGAAAGAATGGATTCTGGATGGAATTGCACACCTTCTACAGCGAGTTCTTTATGACGAACACCCATGATCTCGCCATCAGAGGATGTGGCCGTTACCTCTAAAATTGCCGGCAATGAACTCTTTTCAATGGCTAGAGAGTGATAGCGCGTGACTTTAAATGGATTGGGCAGATTTTTAAAGACGCCAACACCAGTATGGTGAATATCATCCGTTTTGCCGTGCATGACTTTTTGTGCACGAATAATTTTTCCGCCAAAAGCTTCGCCAATCGCCTGATGTCCAAGACAGACACCCAGAATCGGAATCTGTCCAGCGTAGCGTTGAATCGTAGCTACTGAAATGCCCGCTTCCGCAGGGCTACATGGTCCTGGCGAAATACAAATGCGTGCAGGATTGATTTGGGCAATCTCTTCAACTGAAATCTCATCATTACGAAAAACTTTGACCTCTTCGCCTAGTTCTGCAAAATACTGAACGAGGTTGTAGGTAAATGAATCATAGTTATCAATCATGAGGAGCATCGAGTCCTCCTTGTACTAAATCAGCCGCCATTAAGACTGCACGGGCTTTGGCTTCGGTTTCTTTCCATTCGGCTGTGGGATCAGAATCTGCAACGACACCAGCGCCAGCTTGAGAGTGCAATACGCCATCACGAATGACGCCAGTACGAATCGCAATCGCTACATCCATATCTCCCGAGAAGGAGAGATAGCCAACCGCACCACCATAGACACCGCGCTTCACAATTTCCATCTCATCAATAATTTCCATTGCCCGAATCTTTGGGGCGCCCGATAAGGTGCCGGCCGGGAAGGTTGCACGTAAGACATCCATATTGCTCATATTGTCCAGCAACTCACCCTCTACAGAGCTCACAATGTGCTGCACATGGGAGTACTTTTCAATCGACATGGAGTCGGTTACTTTAACGGTACCCGTTTTAGCGATACGACCTACGTCATTGCGCGCAAGATCGATGAGCATTACGTGCTCTGCAATCTCTTTTGGATCAGCAAGCAGTTCTTTAGCAAGACGTTCATCTTCTTCTGGGGTTGCGCCACGTGGACGTGTGCCAGCCAACGGACGAATCGTCACAATTTTTTGAGCTTCACGCTGTTCTTGGCGTACCAAAATCTCTGGTGAAGACCCAACTACTTGCAAGTCGCCAAAATCATAGAAGTACATATAAGGCGAAGGATTGAGTGAGCGTAATGCTCTGTAGAGTGCAAGGGGTGAATCAGTAAATGGTTTGCTGATGCGTTGGCCAATCACTACCTGCATGCAGTCGCCCGCCAAAATATATTCTTTGGTTTTAAGTACAGCGTTTTCAAAGTCTGCTGCTTTAAATTGACGAATCAATTCTGTTTTGGTGCTTGGCAGCGATGCTGGCATGCTAACGGGTGTGCTTAAGCAGGCAAGTAATTCTTTTAATCTAACTTGACCCTTTTCAAAGCTATCGGCAATGCTGGGGTCGGCATACACGATTAAATAAATGCGACCGGCAACGTTATCAATCACTGCCAACTCTTCAGTCAACATCAATTGAATATCAGGTACCCCTAGCTCATCTGGAAGACTGTGCTTGGCTAAACGGGATTCGATATAACGAACAGTGTCATACCCAAAGTAGCCTGCAAGGCCGCCGCAGAAGCGTGGTAGACCGGGCTGAACCGCTACTTTGAAGCGCTTGAAGTAAGCATCGACAAAATTGAGCGGGTTGTCGTGATTGGTTTCAATGACTTGGTCATTGAATAGCACTTCAGTGGTTGGCGCAGCTGGCGTGCCGACAGTTCTCAAAACGGTTTTCGCTGGTAAGCCAATAAATGAGAAGCGACCAAAGCGTTCGCCGCCTAAGACTGATTCCAGTAGGTAGGTATTTTTTTGACCAAAGGCCTGTGTCAGTTTTACGTAGAGCGAGAGCGGCGTCTCTAAGTCGGCTAAAACTTCCTTTACCAAGGGAATGCGATTGAAACCCTGTTTTGCTAGGGTTAGAAATTCTTCGTGCTGCATTACGCTTTTCCTGATGTCGCTAGTTCTGCACGCATTGCTTTAATGACATCAGCATAATTTTCTTTTCCAAAGATTGCAGAGCCGGCGACAAAGGTATCAGCGCCTGCCTTCGCAACTTCCGCAATGTTGTCAACTTTAATTCCGCCATCGACCTCTAGGCGAATATGACGCCCCGTTTCTTGTTGATAACGGTCTAAGCGTGCACGTACTTGAGCAATCTTATTGAGCGTGCTTGGAATAAATGACTGTCCACCAAAACCTGGATTCACTGACATCAGTAAAACGAGATCGAGTAATTCCAGGGTGTGGTCCAAGTGATGCAGAGGTGTCGCAGGATTGAGCACCAGGCCAGCTTGGCAACCTTGGTCCCGAATCAAGTTAATGGTGCGATCCACATGAGGGCTTGCCTCTGGGTGAAAGCTAATGAGGTTTGCCCCAGCTTTTGCAAAATCAGGAATCAGGCGATCCACTGGTTGCACCATGAGATGCACATCGATCATGGCCGGCTTGCCATCTTTAGTTGCATGAGGACGAATCGCCTCGCAAACCAATGGACCAATAGTCAGGTTGGGGACGTAATGGTTGTCCATCACGTCAAAGTGAATCCAGTCCGCGCCTGCCAAGAGAACATCTTGAACTTCTTTGCCAAGGCAGGCAAAGTCAGCCGACAAAATGGAGGGGGCAATGACAAATGGGCTATTTGAGAGTGATTTCTGGCTATCCATCCCTAGATTCTAGCTTGCAGTTGGCTCTAGGATGGAGCAGAATTCGAGCATGAATCCTCATGCAATCAGCATTACGGTCAAAACTCAGTATTTGCCCGACCAGTCTGACCCCGATAACCGCCAATTTGCGTTTGCCTATACGGTCACCATCAGAAATACCGGAACGGTTAGCGTTCAGCTGATTGCCCGCCATTGGTTCATTACCGATGGGGACAATGATGTCCAGGAGGTCCGTGGTTTGGGGGTTGTAGGCCAACAACCACTGTTACGAACGGGGGAGCAGTTTGAGTACACCAGCTGGGCAACCTTACCGACGCCAGCCGGTACGATGCGTGGGGAGTACTTTTGTGTGACTGAAGAGGCTCAGTTTTTCCAGGCCCCGATCCCAGAATTTGCCTTGGTTATGCCTAGAACCTTGCATTAGGCTCCAGAAAAAACTACTTTTTACCCTTACCAGTCCAAAGGACAATAAACAGAAGGAGGGCCAAAGCTAGACCTCCCTCCAGGGCAAACAAGATCATGGGGTATTCATCGAGTACATTGGCAATCATGATTTCTATATCCAAATTAATAGGTCGCGAGGAAACTACGCGAATCTTTATCTGCAGTGTATTCGGTATAGCCATTGCTGGCCTATTAGCCGCTTGCTCAACCCCTTCTACCCGAGGGTCTACTTACCGCTCTAACGGCATCGCACCAACGACCTATAGCTCATCGATCGCCAGCTTTCGATCGGTATCTTGGCAATCCTTGCCCGGCTGGCAAGAAGATGACTTATCCCAAGCTTGGCCGGCATGGCTCAAAAGCTGCGAAGCCTTACGCAAACGCAGTAGTGAGATCAATTGGCGTCAGGTATGTTCTCAAGCCGGCAGCGTTCCAGGACGGGATGGAAAGGCTATCCGCCAATATTTTGAGACTAATTTTGAAGTATACGAAGTGCGTAATAGCGCCACTGGTAATGAATCCGGTCTCATCACAGGCTATTACGAGCCGGTGATGAATGGCTCGAAGACCCGGACTGCAAATTACACCGTTCCCTTGTATGGCCTTCCAAGTAGCTGGAAAGGCTCTAAACCAAGTCCAGCACCGACGCGCGCGGAGTTAATGAGCTCTGGGCTTCTGCGGGGTTCTGAGCTTGCCTGGGTGCAAGATCCGGTTGCGGCTGCATTCATGCAAATTCAGGGTTCAGGAAAGATTCGTCTCGAGGATGGTCGCGTCTTGCGTTTGGGCTATGCCGGCACCAACGATCAGCCATTTAAGTCTTTTGCTCAGTGGCTCTTGGATCGCAAAGAAATTACCCGTAGTGAAGCAAGCATGCAAGGTATTTCCGCATGGGCCAAGCGGAATCCTGGCCGTGTGGAGGAAATGTTGAACGCCAATCCTCGCTTTGTATTCTTTAAAGAATTGCCTGGCAATGTGAGCGCTGATCTTGGTCCCAATGGCGCCTTGGGAGTGCCCTTGAGTGCGGAGCGAAGTATTGCGATTGATTTAAAGGCGATGCCTTTGGGTGCCCCAGTCTTTTTGAGCACAACTAAACCTTTAAGCAGTCAAAGCTTACAAAAACTGGTGATGGCCCAAGATACAGGCAAGGCCATTGTGGGTGGCGTGCGTGCGGATTACTATTGGGGTTCAGGGGATTCTGCTGGAGAGCTAGCAGGACGTATGAAGCAAGATGGCAAGATGTGGTTATTGCTGCCGCGCTGAACGAATCAATTTTTGAAGGGTATCGATGACTTACAACGCTATATTGACTGAGGTAGATGGCAAGGTTGCCATCATTACTTTAAACCGTCCTCAAGTGTTAAATGCCTTGAATGACGAGCTAATGGACGAGTTAGGCTCAGCCTTATTGGGCTTTGATGCTGATGACAATATCGGTTGCATCATTGTTACTGGTAGTGAAAAAGCTTTTGCTGCTGGTGCTGATATTGCAACAATGGCCAAATATGGATTTGGTGATGTCTATCGTGGCGACTTTATCTCTCGGAACTGGGAAGAGATGAAAAAAGTGCGTAAGCCCGTGATTGCTGCGGTATCTGGTTACGCCCTTGGTGGTGGTTGTGAATTAGCCATGATGTGCGACACGATTATGGCGGCTGATAGCGCCAAGTTTGCTCAACCCGAAGTGAAGTTAGGCATTATTCCTGGTGCTGGTGGCACGCAGCGTTTGCCACGTGCAGTCTCTAAAGCAAAGGCGATGGATTTGGCCTTAACTGGCCGCATGATGGATGCTGCTGAAGCCGAGCGCTCAGGCCTAGTCGCCCGAATTTTTCCTCAAGCGGACTTAATGAAAGAAGTGAAAGCCATTGCTAAAACGATTGCTGAGATGCCATTGCTCACAGCAATGATGGTGAAAGAGTCAATCAACGCAGCTTATGAAACTACGCTTTCAGAGGGAATTCATTTTGAGCGCCGTTTGTTTCATGCTTGCTTTGCGACTAATGATCAAAAAGAAGGTATGGCTGCGTTCATGGAAAAGCGCCCAGCCAAATTTACCAACTCCTAAGCTGAATTAAGGCTTTTCTAAGTAGCGTTGAGCTAACCTGACCCAGTAGCTCACGCCAACGGGGATCAATGAATCATTAAAGTCATAGGATGGGTTGTGAAGATGGCAGGGACCCATGCCGTGACCTACCGCGCGATGATCACCATCGCCGTTACCTAAGAAAACATAACAGCCTGGTTTCTCAAGCAACATAAACGCAAAGTCCTCAGCCCCCATGGTGGGATCTATTGAGGTATTCACATTTTGAGCACCAACTAACTCACTCATCACTTCGCTTGCGAATGCCACTTCTTTGTCATGATTAATGAGGGGGGGATAGCATCTATCAAAACTCACTTCTGCTTGACAGTCAAATGCGCTGGCCACGTTATGCGAGATTTCTCGTAAGCGTTGCTCAATTAAATCCAACACTTCTATCGTAAACGTGCGCACAGTTCCGCCAATAAAAGCGCTATCCGGAATAACGTTACTTGTCTCACCCGCATGAAATTGGGTGACGGATAAAACCGCCGCATCTACTGGACGTTTGTTTCTGGTAATGATGCTTTGCAGGGCTTGAACTACTTGAGCGCCAGTTAGTACGGGATCGGCGCTATTGTGCGGCAGGGCGGCATGACCCCCTTTGCCTCGGATGGTGATTTCAAAGGTATTGCTTGAAGCCATCATTGGGCCGGGGGTTACACCAAAGTGTCCTTCGGCGAGACCAGGCCAGTTATGCAAACCAAAAACAGCATCACACGGAAATTGCTTGAATAGTCCATCGTTGATCATTTCTTGCGCGCCAGCACCACCTTCTTCTGCTGGTTGAAAAATGAAAATGACTGAGCCTGTAAAGTCTCGATGATTCGATAAGTATTGGGCTGCGCCTAAGAGCATTGCTGTGTGACCATCATGACCGCAGGCATGCATCTTTCCAGGATTCTTTGAGGTGTGCTCAAAGGTATTGTGTTCTTGCAAGGGAAGGGCATCCATGTCGGCACGCAGGCCAATCATTTTTCCGGGGCCTGACTCACCATCGAGCTTACCAACGACACCAGTTTTACCCATTCCGCGATAAACCGTGATTCCCCAGCTCGAAAGCGCTTCTGCCACCAGATCGGAGGTGCGATTTTCTTCAAAGCGCAATTCGGGATGCGCATGAATATTGCGGCGAATCTCTTGTATCGCTGATGCGGAGTCTATGATTTCTGGAAGTAATCGCATAGCTTCATCTTATCTGAATTTACTCGGGTAGCCTGATATGCTCTGCAGCAAAACGCAAGGCCTCTATGGAGTAGGGGGCATTCTCCAGCTTCTTGAGCTGTGTCGGAAGGCTGGGAACCGTGCCTAAAAATGGGGCAAATATTCGGCTTTCCAGGGTCTGGATATTTTCATCTAAGAGAGGCATTCCATTGGAAAGCGTATTCGCAACCCAGCCTGCAATCGTCAGTTGACGAGATTGAATTGCCTCGCAGGTGAGCAGGGCATGATTAATGCATCCCAAACGCATTCCAACCACGAGGATGACGGGTAAATCCATGGCCTGCGCCAGATCACCCAAATCCTCATCATTATTGAGGGGTACTAAAAATCCACCCGCGCCTTCAACAACAATTGCTTCAAATTCTTGTGTTAACGCATGTAAGGCATCCAGAATGCGGGTGGCATCTATTGTGATGGCATGTCTCTGAGCGGCCAGATGTGGTGCCGCTGCTTCATCTAAAACATAAGGGCAAAGAGAGTGCTCATGTGGTCTCAGTCCGGAGGCAATGCGCAATGCCTCCAGATCTTCATTAAGCTTTTGATCACTTGAATCGATATAGGTGCCTGCAACGACTGGTTTAAAGCCCGCTGCTTTGAGGCCAGCTTCTCTGAGTTTAAGAATGATCGCACCGCTGACTAAGGTTTTCCCAACTTCAGTATCGGTACCTGTTACAAAAAAACTAGTGGGTGTATATGGGATCATGACGCACCTTGAATTTTTTGCTCAATCATCTTTAAAGTCTTGATGAGTTCTCGCAAGTCATCAAGACTGTGATTAGCAGAAAAAGTAACCCTTAGGCGAGAGCTGCCGACGGGAACTGTGGGTGGACGAATCGCCGGGATCCAGTAGCCTGCCTCATCCAATAATTTGGCCGCAGCTAATGCGTTGGCGTTGCTACCCAGAATTACTGGCTGAATTGGGGTCAACGAGGAAACCTTCTCCCAATTTATGAAGCGCATTTCTTCTCGCCAAACCGCAATCAGTTGATTGAGGTGTTGTCGACGACGAACGCCTTCATCACTTTCAATCAGGTCAAGACTGGTTAGTAATGTGTGTGCTATTGCCGGCGGTGTTGCTGTGCTGTAAATATAAGGGCGACCTTTTTGAATGAGCCACTCGATAAAAGGCGCTGCTGCGCAAATAAATGCACCGCTGACACCGGCCGCTTTACCCAGCGTGCCGATATAAATGATTCGTTCTGAATGTACTTGTGCTTGCTCCAGAATGCCGTGACCTTGTGTACCAAGTACACCAAATCCGTGGGCATCATCCACCATGAGTAGCGCATCATATTGTTCGGCGATCTGAATCAATTGTGCTACGGGCGCAATATCACCATCCATACTGAACACGCCATCAACCACAATGAGTTTGAGTGGATGAGCATCATTTCTCAAGACCTCCTCAAGCGAGCCAAGATCTTGGTGATCAAACAAAGTTACCTTAGCTTTTGTTTGTGCACTTGCTAGGCGCACACCATCAATCAAGGAGGCGTGATTGAGTTTGGCTGAATAGATGCTGACTTCACCTTGCCCTGCGAGCCTGGCTAGGCCTGTAATCGCATTCATGTTGGCAAGATAGCCAGTGCTAAAAAATAGCGCTCGCGCATTCGGAATATGCTTACTCTCAAAGGAAGCTAATTTTTTTTCTAGTAAGTCGTGTGCAATGCTGTGACCGCTAATAAGGTGCGATGCACCACTCCCAACACCATATAGTTTGGCGCCTTCTGCAATCGCAGAAACTAACTGAGGATGGTTTGCTAAGCCTAAATAGTCATTGCTGCAGAAGGCTTTCAGCTCCCGCTGACCAACGCTGGCTTTGATATCGCAGGGTGACTCAGTGGTACGGAGTTTACGTCTGAGCAATTGCGCATCCAACTCAGCAATCTGCTGCTCTGCCATATTGAGGGCGCTAAAAGTGCTACTCATGCAAGCGCTCGATTTAAAGCGCGCTGCACGGAGGCACCCATTTGTATGGCCTCTTCAGGAGAAAGAATATATGGTGGCATGACATAAATCGTATTGCCAATGGGTCTGATCAGCACACCTTCTTCTAGGCTTGCTGAAAACATTTCTCGTGGAAAAGTATTTGGACGCTTCAGCGATGAAGGCTTGATGTCAAAAGCCAGGATCATGCCTTGTTGCCGCCAATGCTCGGTACATGCATCTTCTTTTGCCCAAGCAAATGCTATTGCAAGATCTTTGCTACGTTCAATATTCTTTTCAAGAACGGATTCAGTTTCAAAAATTGCTAAGCAGGCGAGAGCGGCGGCACATGCCAGCGGATTGCCAGTGTAGGAATGGGAGTGTAAGAAACCTTGCTGAGTTTGATCGCCATAGAACGCGCGATAAATCGCATCGGTCGTCATTGACAGCGATAGAGGGAGGTAGCCGCCACTGATGCCTTTAGACAGAGTTAAGAAGTCTGGCCAAATCCCCGCATGCTCGCAGGCAAAAAACTTTCCTGTGCGACCGCAGCCTACGGCGATCTCATCTGCAATCAGATGAATATGAAACCGATTACAGAGTGATCTTACTAGGCGAAGATATTCTGGTGAGTACATTGCCATCTGTCCAGCGCATTGCACTAGCGGCTCAACAATAATGGCGGCAATGTTTTCATGCTCCGCCTCCAGTAACTCTTCTAATTTTTTAGCGGCATGTCTCGCAACATCATCGGCGTATTCACCCGCTTGTGCTTTTCGTGCATCAGGTGAGGGTACGGTAAAAACATCTTGTAATAATGATCCATAGGCTTCACGGAAGATCGCAACATCAGTTACAGCGAGTGCGCCTAAGGTTTCGCCGTGGTAACCGTTCTCTAGGCAAACAAATTTTTTCTTTTGCGGTTTGTTATTGAGCCGCCAAAAGTGGTGACTCATCTTTAATGCAATTTCTACTGCAGAGGCGCCATCGGATGCATAAAACACATGACCCAAATGCCCTTGAGTTAAGGCTGATAGTTTTTCTGAAAGTGCTACTACAGGGGGATGGGTAAATCCAGCGAGCATGACATGCTCAATTTTCTCGAGCTGATCGCTGATTGCTTGGTTGATGCGGGGGTTGGAGTGTCCAAAGAGATTAGTCCACCAAGAGCTGATGCAATCGAGCAGTGCAGTTCCCTTTTCGTCATACAGCCAAGCACCCTTACCCTTAGTAATGGCAATCAATGGGAGTGACTCGTGATGCTTCATCTGAGTGCAGGGGTGCCAAACGGCATCTAGGCTACGATCAACCAGGGTAATTTGATTTGAATCAGAAATAAGCTTCATATTTAGTATTTGACCACTAGTTTTTCCTAATTTAGAGCTGTATCTGTTATGTTTATGCCTTGAATTGATCTATTTTCTGGAATTCGACCATGCAGGCCACCCAAACTACTGAAAAACCCCTCACCCATATCAAATCCCAAAAAGATTTGCATAAAGAGGTTGATGCATTAGGCGCTTGGTCAGTAGCCCAAATTGAGGCGCTGTTTGCGCTTCCGTTTAACGAATTGATGTTTCAGGCACAAGAGACTCATCGTGCCAATTTCCCCGAGGGTGATGTGGAGCTGGCAACTTTGTTGTCGATTAAAACGGGTGGTTGCCCTGAGGATTGCAGTTACTGCCCTCAGGCTGCCCGTTACGACACCGACGTTAAGGCCAATAAATTAATGGATCTAGAAGAAGTGCTTGAGGCTGCTAAAGCTGCTAAAGCTGCTGGATCAAACCGTTTTTGTATGGGCGCTGCTTGGCGTGAGCCAAAAGATCGTGATATTGAAAAAGTCACCGCCATGATTAAGGGTGTTAAAGCCTTGGGTCTTGAGACCTGCGCCACTCTAGGGATGTTGGAGGCCAATCAAGCCCAAGCCCTACAAGAGGCTGGTTTGGACTTCTATAACCACAATCTCGACACCAGCGAGGATTTTTATCGCTCAGTAATCTCCACCCGGGGCTATCAAGACCGTTTGGATACGATTTCTAATGTGCGTGCCGCCGGCATGTCAGTCTGTTGCGGTGGCATTGTTGGTATGGGCGAGTCTAGAGAACAACGTGCAGCGTTCTTGGCCCGTTTAGCCAATTTAAGCCCCTACCCAGAATCGGTACCGATTAATCACTTGGTTCCTGTTGCAGGGACTCCTTTAGCAGATCAGAAGCCTTTGGATCCTTTGGAATTTGTCAGAACGATTGCTGTGGCTCGCATCACGATGCCGCATGCACGAGTACGTCTGTCAGCTGGTCGCCAAGAGCTCGGAAGAGCGGTTCAGGCCATGTGTTTTCAGGCTGGCGCAAACTCCATTTTTTATGGTGAGCAACTACTCACTACTGGTAATCCCGAGGCGGAGCAAGACCGTGAGCTATTGGCTGAACTAGGTCTCAAGACAAAGCAGAGTTGTAAGGCTGAGGTTTTGGTCTAAGGTTTTAGAGGTCAAATGGCGCTAATCGATCGCTTCATTGTTGAGTTTGACACAGCACTTCGCTCGGTTGTCGGTGGCGCTCACGCTCATCGACCTACCCCAGGATCAGACGCTCTATTAGCGAGTTTATTGGATGCTAAAGAGAGAGAGCATGCTGCTGGATTAATGCGTGTAAATCATGTCGGTGAGGTATGTGCACAAGCGCTATATCAATCCCAAAAATTAGTAGCTCGCAACCCAGAAATTCGGCAGATGTTGGATCGCTCTGGTCAAGAGGAAATGGACCATTTGGCTTGGTGCGAAACTCGACTTCAAGAGTTGGGCTCACATACAAGCTATCTCAACCCCATTTGGTATGCAGGATCCTTTGCAATCGGCTTAGTAGCAGGCTTGGCGGGCGATAAGTGGAGCTTGGGATTTGTCGCTGAAACCGAAAAACAGGTGGAAAATCACCTAGAGAGTCATCTCGAAAAATTGCCCGCAGAAGATCAGCGCTCTCGTGCCATTGTTAGCCAAATGCGCATCGATGAAATTGAGCATGGTCAGGCGGCAATATCTGCTGGTGGAGCGGTCTTGCCAGAGCCAGTTAAGAACTTAATGCAGGCAATATCCAAAGTCATGACGACGACTGCTTACAAAATCTAGTGCTGAATTAATTTTTTACCTAATTTTATTTAATATACTGTTTATTAATACAGTATATTGACTCATTATTGAGCTAAATAGCTAAGATCTGTCCTTAAGTATATTTTC
This sequence comes from Burkholderiaceae bacterium, assembly GCA_947450605.1. Lineage (GTDB taxonomy): Bacteria > Pseudomonadota > Gammaproteobacteria > Burkholderiales > Burkholderiaceae > Polynucleobacter. The sequence goes on along the minus strand of CANFWB010000033.1, from coordinate 182 downwards.
CAAGCCGTTGTTTCAAGTAGCATTTTTATAAGTACCATTTTCTCAACACATCACGCTAAGTGTTTGTAATTGCTAGGGAATTTCCTAAAAAATTACCCAAAAACACTTGACCCTCTTATTGCGATCCTCTAAAGTGGGAGGAAGTGTGAAAAAGTGGGGTAAATGGTGTTTCAAGGTGCGTC
>CANFWB010000032.1 GCA_947450605.1 Burkholderiaceae bacterium | reverse complement strand
TGGTATCGACGGTTTAGTTCACCTCTCAGACCTCTCATGGAATGAGCCAGGCGAAGAAGCTGTTAAGAAATACAAAAAAGGCGACGAAGTTGAAGCTACTGTATTGGCCATTGATGTTGAGAAAGAGCGCATCTCTCTCGGTATTAAGCAATTGTCTGGTGACCCATTCAACAACTACACATCCGTAAGCGACAAGGGTAGCCTTGTAACTGGTACTGTGAAAGCGGTTGATGCTAAGGGTGCAACGATTCACTTGGCTGATGAAGTTGAAGCTTACTTGCGCGCTTCTGAGATCTCAACAGATCGCGTTGAAGATGCACGCAATGTATTGAAAGAAGGCGATAGCGTAACTGCCATGATCATTAACATTGATCGTAAGTCACGCGTTATCAATCTTTCGATCAAAGCTAAAGACAGCTCTGACCAACAAGACGCTATGAGCAAGCTCCAGGGTGATGCGCAGTCCGGCACAACCAACTTGGGTGCTTTGTTGAAAGCGAAGTTGGACAATCAAGGCTAAATCAATATCGCCGCCTTCCATTAGGAGGGCGGCGGTTTTTTATTGATAGACATGTCAGATCAAGAGCAACAAGCAATTACTCGCTCCGAACTAGTGGAGAGCTTGGCGGAACAGTTTCCCCAGCTACTGCCTAGAGATGTGGAGTTGGCAGTAAAAACATTGCTAGACACAATGACTCACGCTTTAGCCGAAGGCAAGCGCATTGAGTTGCGTGGTGTTGGCAGCTTTGTTTTGCATCATCGTCCTGCGCGTACTGGCCGCAATCCGAAATCTGGTGAGAAAGTATTGATCCCAGAAAAACGGGTGCCGCACTTTAAGCCTGGCAAAGAATTACGTGAGCGCGTTGATTACAAGCCGCTAAAGCAAGCGGGACCCAAAGAGGGTTCTGGTGCTTAGTCGCATAGCGCATACCCAGTGGTCCATTCGGGCCATTTTTTTATTTAAGTTCTGCACCATATGATTCAGATTGCAACTTCCTGGTTACTGTTATTGCCGGTGATGTTCGGCATTGGCTGGCTAGCCTCGCGTTGGGATTTGCGTCTTGAGAATCGCATGGATGAGCGTGAGCGCATGCGCCAGCAGCGCTCTACATTTAAAGGTTTAAGCCTTTTATTGAATGAGCAGCCGGATCAAGCGATTGAAACTTTAGTCAAAATTGCTCAGCTTGATCCTGAAACTATTGAATTACATTTTGCTTTGGGTAATCTCTTCCGTCGCCGCGGTGAAACTGAGCGTGCGATTCGAGTGCACCAGCATTTGGCCAACCGCGATGATCTGAAAACGCGTGATCGTGATCATGCTGCTTATGAGTTAGGCCGTGATTTTCTGCGTGCTGGTTTATTGGATCGCGCTGAAGCCTCTTTGAATCGCGTTGGTGAGGGCAAGTTTGCAGCGCCCGCAAAAGAGAGTCTCCTTGAGATGTATCAAATTGAACGAGATTGGACCAAGGCGATCATTGCTGCAAGCGAGTTGGAGATTTTGCAGGGCAAGTCACATCACACCGAGATTGCACAATTTTATTGCGAGCTTGGTCAAGAGGCCCTACGTCGCAAGGATCTGCCTGAGGTCGAGCAATCTGTTCAGTCAGCATTACAAGCAGTGCCCAATCATGCGCGTGCATTGATTTTGCAGGGCGATTATTTGATGGCAATGGATCGCCCAACTCAAGCGATTGAGGCTTGGCGTGTTGTTGCTAAAGCCCATCCCGCCTATATGCACCTGCTTGCTGACCGCTGGATGGCGGCACATGCTTTACTGGATAAGGCTGAGGAAGGTTTGAGTGCTCTGTGTGAGCTCTTAAAAACCCAGGCATCCGGTGAATTGCTCGATATTGTGCAAAAGCATATGACCCAAATTCGGGGTGCTCAAGCAGCGGAAGTGATGTTGGTTGAGGTGATGCAGCACTCACCTAGCTTGAGTGCGCTCTCGAAGTTGGCGGAGACACGATTGGCGTTGGCGGAAAGTAATGGCAGCCCAGAAAGAGTGTCCGATCTACAGGCAACACTGAGTTTATTAAAGCAAAGAACCACTAGCTTGGCTCGCTATACCTGTGGCAATTGCGGTTTTCGGGCGCGACGTTTTTATTGGCAGTGCCCCGGCTGTAATCATTGGGAGGCTTATTCCCCAAGGCGAAGTGAAGGTGCGGTCCCTAGTGGCCCATCGATGTAAATACATTAACTAAATAAGTTAACTAAACCGTCATCAAATAGTTTTTTAATAGCCGTATTACAGTAAATAGATATTTGGAGATATTTTGAAAGTCACCATCATTGGAAGTGGATACGTCGGCCTCGTTACAGGTGCTTGCCTAGCAGAGCAGGGTAATAACGTCTTTTGCGTTGACGTGGACCCTAAAAAGATTGCCATTCTCAATTCTGGTGGCGTTCCCATCTATGAGCCAGGCCTTAAAGAGATGATTGAGCGCAACCGCGCTGCCGGTCGTTTGGAGTTCTCTACCGATATTGCTGCCTCGGTTGCCCATGGCGAGATTCAGTTTATTGCGGTTGGCACTCCTCCCGATGAAGATGGTTCAGCTGATTTGCAATACGTAGTAGCGGCAGCGCGCAATATCGGTCGTCATATGACCACTCCTAAGGTGATTGTGGATAAATCCACCGTTCCTGTAGGCACGGCAGATAAAGTCGGCGCAGCTATTACTGAAGAATTGATGAAGAGGGGTCTTTCTCTCGAACTCTGCTCAGTTGTCTCCAATCCTGAGTTCCTCAAAGAAGGCGCTGCGGTAGAGGACTTTATGCGTCCAGACCGGATTGTGATTGGTACGCAAAGCACGCCAGCAGGTCTGCGCGCCAAAGAGCAAATGCGCAAACTCTATGCCCCGTTTAATCGCCACCATGAGCGCACCTATTACATGGACGTGAAAAGTGCAGAGTTAACGAAGTACGCAGCAAACGCCATGTTGGCCACCCGTATCTCGTTCATGAACGAATTGGCTAATTTGGCTGATCTAGTGGGCGCGGATATTGAAGCGGTACGCCAAGGCATTGGTTCAGACTCTCGCATTGGTTATGGCTTTTTGTACTCTGGCACTGGGTATGGCGGTTCTTGTTTTCCAAAAGACGTTTCAGCCTTATCTAAGACTGCGATTGAGCATGGTCGTGATTTGAAGATCCTTGATGCCGTAGAAGCGGTCAATGAGGCGCAAAAATACATCCTCGTTGAAAAGATTGAAAAGCGCTTTGGGAAAGACTTGTCTGGTAAAAAGTTTGCCTTATGGGGGCTTGCTTTTAAACCCAATACGGACGATATGCGTGAAGCCCCTAGTCGGGTGATTATTCAGGAGCTGGTCAAGCGGGGTGCACAGGTTGTGGCCCACGACCCTGTAGCCATGCCAGAAGCCCAGCATTGCTTAGATGTGGACTTTAAAGGCAATCCAGAAGGTCTTAAACGAGTTACTTTGGTTGACGATCCCATGACAGCAACCCAGGATGCTGATGCTCTGGTCATCGTGACCGAGTGGAAGGCCTTCCGTAGCCCAGATTTTGATCTCCTGAAAGCCAAACTCAAGAACCCCATCATCTTTGATGGCCGCAATCTGTATGAGCCCCAGGCTATGCAAGAATTAGGCATTGAGTACCAAGGCATTGGTCGTCATAATTAACAAAGCATATAGAAGAGTTTTTAAGAGAGATTAGTGCCCCGTGGAAAAAGCTAACCGAGAACAATTTTCAAATACCCGTCTACTGATAGTGGGCGATGTCATGCTCGATCGTTATTGGTTTGGTGATACCAGTAGGATTTCTCCTGAGGCTCCCGTACCAGTCGTTCAAGTGGGCAAGATTGATGAGCGCTTGGGTGGTGCTGCGAACGTAGCGCGTAACGTAGTGGCACTCGGTGCAAAAACGACGATCTTGGGTGTGATTGGTGATGACGAAGCGGGACGTCGTGTATCTGAGTTGCTCAAATCGAGTGGCGTTGACAGCCAGCTTGAAGTGGATGCAAAAGTACCTACTACTGTGAAATTGCGAGTGATTGCAAGGCAGCAGCAACTCATTCGTTTAGACTTTGAAGAGGCCCCCAGTGAGGCAGCCTTAGCGCATAAGTTGGAGCGTTATGAAAAGCTCATCGGTGATGCTGATGTCGTTATTTTGTCGGACTATGGCAAAGGCGCATTAGGTCAAGTGGCTTTAATGATCGAGCAGGCACGCGCTCAGAAGAAAATGATTCTGGTTGATCCCAAAGGTGATGACTATGCGAAATATCGGGGCGCCACAGTATTAACTCCGAACCGTAGTGAATTGCGTCAAGTAGTAGGGCAATGGACAAGCGAAGAAGATTTGACGAAAAGAGCGCAAGACCTCAGAAAATCACTGAATCTCGAAGCCTTATTGCTCACTCGATCTGAAGAGGGGATGAGTTTATTTACAGATGCAGGCGTGAGTCATGTAAAAGCGCAGGCCCGCGAAGTGTTTGATGTCTCCGGTGCTGGAGATACTGTAATTGGTACGCTCGCGGTGGCATTGGCGGCTAAGTGGCCATTAGAAAGGGCGATGGCCTTGGCTAATCGTGCTGGTGGCATTGTGGTTGGCAAGCTAGGTACTGCCACTGTTACTTCTGAGGAATTGCAATGACCATTATCGTAACGGGCGCCGCTGGATTTATCGGCGCGAATATTGTTCAGGCGCTCAATGCACGTGGCGAGAAAAATATTATCGCTGTAGATGATTTACGTCCTGCGGATAAGTATCGTAATCTGGCCGATCTAGACATTATTGATTACCTTGATAAAGATGAGTTTCTAGAGGCGTTTAGAAGCGGTCGTTTTGGCAAGGTACGAGCAGTGTTTCATGAAGGGGCTTGCTCCGACACCATGGAAACGGATGGCATCTTTATGATGGCGAATAATTTCCGCTACACCATGGATTTGCTCGATATCTGTACCGAGAAAAAAGTACAGCTGTTATATGCCTCTTCCGCCGCAACCTATGGTGGCTCGGATGTGTTCGTTGAGAGTCGTGAGCACGAGAAGCCGTTGAATATTTATGGCTACTCTAAATTCTTATTTGACCAAGTCATGCGTAAGCGCTTTGCTGAAAATGCAAATGCAGCGCAAGTGGTTGGTTTTCGTTATTTCAATGTGTATGGTCCTCGTGAATCGCACAAGGGTCGCATGGCTTCTGTCGCTTTTCATCAGTATCACCAGTACAAAGCTAATGGCAAGGTAAAACTCTTTGGGGAGTATGGTGGCTACGGTCCTGGTGAGCAAAGCCGTGATTTTGTCTCCGTTGAAGATGTGGTGAAGGTAAACCTCTTTTTCTTGGATCATCCAGAAATTAGCGGCATCTTCAATCTGGGTAGCGGTCGTGCACAGCCCTTTAACGATGTTGCCCACGCAGTAGCAAATGCGATGCGTCAAATTGATAACGCTAATCCTGCTAGTTTGGAAGAGTTGGTAAAGGAAAAAGCGATTGAGTACATTCCATTTCCGGATGCACTCAAGGGTAAGTATCAGTGCTTTACTCAGGCTGATTTAACCAAGCTGCGCGCTGCTGGTTATACGGAGCCCTTCCTGAACGTGGAGCAGGGTGTTAGTCGTTATATAGCCTGGCTATCAGCTAATGCTGACTTCTTGGCAATCCCGCTAGACGCAAAATAACTAAGCCTTAATAACTTGGGGTAATTGCTTAGAGGTTTGGTGGCTATCTTGCCCTACCATGATATCTATAAAACAAGGATCATGTGATGCGCACAATTCACTTCATACAAGGCTTAATCCTTCTTTCTAGCATTGCTTTTACTCCAGCCCAGTCTTTTGCTGCCTCGGAAAAGGATCAAGTAGACATAGAAAATATTAAGGCGCCTCCTAGGGATATTAAAGATATTCTCCGGTTGGTTGAGCAAACTAAGCCAGACCTAGAGGTTGTCGAGAGGGCAAAAAAAATCGTTGCCTTACCAACGCCGACTAGTCAAAACAATGAAGAGCTCAACCATTTTTATACTAGACGTGCAGTGGCATATGAGGATCTTGGAAATACTAGTGAAGCGCTTAAAAGTTTAGAGATAGCGGTTAATCAACATCCCTCTACAAATCCACGGCTGCATTTGGAGGACTTAATTAATTTAAGCGTCCTTGAAAATTCTGTTGGGCAGCAGTCTAAGTCCATTACCCTCATTCAGAAAGCTCAAGCTTATCAATTGTCAGCGTTGCCTAATTTGAGTGGCGCGCAAATGCCAATGGGCAGGCTGCTGACTTCATATTATGTTTATTCAGGAAATTTTGAGTCTGCTAAAAAATCATTGGAAGCTATGGAGGGTACGCTGGTGGCCTTAAAAAGGTCTCGAGCTTATATGGAGTATGGTCCCTATTGGGAGGCATTATTTGAGAGTGCTCGTGGAATTTATTTCTCAGGTCAGGGGCAGTGGTTGGAGAGTGAGCGTTCCCTAAGGAAAACACTGCATTTACTTGAGGCTCAATATCAAAAGGTTAAAAATAGTTCAACCAAAATTGATGTTGCTGGGGATGACGCCAGATCGCCTACTGATGCCTCTAATAATCCTCGAATTTATGTTGCCCAAATATCAAATAGGGAATTAAATTTAGCTATCGTTCTCTTGAGGCAGCGAAAATTGATTGACGCTGAGTTCTATGCACGCAAGTCAATAACACTCTCATTATCAAGTTTTGGCTCCAATTCAATTGAGGTTGGGCGCGGCCTTCGAAGCCTTGCTGTTATTGTGAATGAGCAGGGAAGATATGCTGAGGCTGTACTCCTATCGAGAGCAGCATTGAGTACTGTTAAAGCTGCTGGTGCAACAGGCGCAAACAGTACGCTTGCCTTAGCTCAAAGGTCGCTTGGTTCTGCGCTTGTGGCTGATGGAAAATATACCGAAGCTAGTCAGGTTTTTGAGGAGATGGCTGCCGCAATTAAAACTGATCCTGAAATGGCAAAAAGTTATCAGTTTGGTGATATCGATTGGGTTTTGGCGATGCTAAAGACCGGCAAGTCTAGTCAGGCATTTGAGATGTCTAGTGGAATGCTGAAGACGCTTGAGTTGTCTTCTGATAAAAATTCACCACGCTTAGCAATGGTACGTGCATTTGAGGCTGCAAGTTTGCAGACTGAGGGTAAGTGGTCGGAAGCGGATGCATCATATAAATCTGCAATGCCTATTTTGATTGATCAAGCCCGAAATGACGCTGAAAATGATACAAACAGTATTAAGCAACAACAACGCATGACCTTCTTGCTTGAAAGTTATTTGGCCTTACTGGCTCATGTCGCCAAGAATGATCCGTCTCAGGCTCCATTAGCTGCAGCACAAGCTTTCCGGGTCGCTGACATTGCGAGAGGCAGCGGAGTTCAGAGGGCGTTGACAGCAAGCGCTGCTCGAGCAACCATTAAGGATTCTCAATTGGCAGCTCTTGCGAGGCAGGAGCAGGATTTACAAAGAAGAATCAATACGCTATCTGAATTGCTAACAGGATTACGCTCAGCTTCACCTGATCAACAGTTACCTGCCGTGCAGGGAAAAATTCGTACTGACATTGAGACCTTTCAATCACAGCGTGAGTTACTTAAGAAAGAGATTGAGAAAAAATTTCCAGATTATGCGGAGCTAGTAGAGCCTAAGCCGGCCACTATTGAGCGCACTCAACGATTATTAAAGCCCGACGAGGTTTTGGTATCTTGGTATTTCGCTGAAAACGTTGGCTATGTATGGGCTATTAGTAAGCAGGGCGCACTTCAATTCTCTCAATTGCCGATCGGTCGAAAGCAAATGGCAAAAGAGGTAGCTCAGCTGCGTAAAGCGCTTGATCCTGGTGTATCCACAATTGATGAGATCCCCCCATTTGATGTGGCCTTGGCGTATAAGCTTTATCAGGAAATTTTGGCGCCTGTAGAAGCGGGTTTTAAGGGTAAAAAAGTGATGTTAGTGGTGCCGCATGCGGAGCTAGGTCAACTACCCCTCTCATTATTGGTTACCCAGGCCACTTCTCAGCCCGCAAAAGGGGGCTCAATTGCCTTCCTTGGATATAAGACGGTTCCTTGGCTTACAAAGGATATTGCAGTGGCCCAGATTCCCTCTGTTACTGCATTAACAGCCTTGAGGAGTCTGCCAGAAGGGGGTCCCAGCCGTAAGAGTTTTGTTGGTTTTGGCGATCCCTACTTTAGTAGTGCTCAAGAAAAAAGTGCTCAAAAAAATACTTCAACTCAATTGGCCACTAGAGGCATTCCGCTGAAGTTAAGAAGCGCGCCAAAAACTGCAGGTGTTAGCTCTGCAGAGTTGGCTTTACTCCCGCGCTTACCAGATACCAGTCTAGAAATTGAAGAAATTGGAAGGGTAGTTGGTGCTCAGTCAAGCGATATCTTTTTGCATAAGCAGGCAAGTGTGAGGCAAGTCACTTCAATGGATTTATCTGATCGCAAGGTCATCATGTTCTCAACCCACGGTTTGGTACCCGGAGAGCTTAATGGGCTGACTCAGCCGGCATTAGCAATGTCGTCCCCAGAGGTTACGGGAGATGAAGATGACGGCTTGTTGACCATGGATAAGGTGATTGCCTTGAAGTTGGATGCTGACTGGGTGGTGCTATCCGCTTGTAATACTGCAGCAGGTGAGGGGTCCGGATCTGAGGCTGTATCTGGCTTGGGTAGAGCATTCTTCTTTGCTGGTGCGAAGGCTCTCTTAGTTTCCAATTGGCCTGTAGATTCCCTGGCATCAAGACAGTTGATGACAGACTTATTTAAGCGCCAACAACAAACTCAAGGTCTCGCTAAGTCAGAGGCGTTGAGGCAGGCCATGCTTAATCAGATTGATCAGGGCGGTATGAAAGATGGAAATGCTATGAAATACTCCTATGCGCACCCATTATTTTGGGCACCCTTTATGGTGGTAGGTGATTGATTTACTATTGCTATATATTGTTATTTAACTGTATGAGGCCTTTATGAAATTCATTCAATTCCTGGTTTCAGCATTACTGATTGCTACCACTCAAGTGGCTATTGCAGCTCCATTGATCAGTGCAAAGGAGGCTGCCTTGCCAGCAGCTTCTGGAGTCTTAGCAACCCGCGGCATTTCTCGTGGACCATCTGTGAAAATGGTTTCTCCTGAGGCTGATACTCCAGTTGTTTCGCCAATTGACTTCAAGGTCAACTTTGAAGCGCGAGGCGAGGGAAAAATTGACTCGAGTTCTGTCAGGGTGGTTTATATGAAATCCCCATTTGTGGATCTAACCCCGCGTTTGAAGGGCGCAATTTCTGCTCAAGGAATTGATTTTGCAAAGGCAGATGTTCCCTCTGGTGCGCACACTATTCGCGTGACAGTAAAGGATACAGATGGGCGAGAAACAAATTCTGTATTCACTTTAGTCGTTAAATGATGAATTGCCCTTACTGCCTCTCTGAGGTTGCTGAAGAGGCGGCTGTCTGTAAGGTCTGTACTCGCGACTTATATCTATTTAAGCCGATGATGGCAAAGGTGACTGAATTAGAAAGACGTCTTGAAGAGATTCCCAATCAGGATGCCTACGAGTATCGCATTGCTGAATTGCAATTATTGCTAGACGAGCAGGCCCAAAAGCATGCTGAGCCAAGGGGATTGGCCCTATCAATGCTAGATGTCCTTTTATATATCGGGGTTCCATTATTGCTGCTATTAGCGGCACATGGATTAATTACGATTGTTTACGATACCAAGCCGCTCTATTTAAGATTGATCTCCATCGTCCTGCCTTTACCGTTTGGATACTTCTTATTTAAGGGGGCTTCCCGTAAATTATTTCCTTGGTTTATGGGGGTGGTATTTTTGGCTATAGCCTCTGTGATTGGCATGAGCTGGATGACTACCTTAGTGGATGGCTCTCCAATTTGGCCACAGAATGCATTCGAATGGCGTGAGGTTCTGGAGTACTCGGCCAGTATTGCTTTTAGCTTCTTAACCGGCATGTTGCTTGGCGGTGTAGCCTACGCCAGCAAGCAGCGCCATCTTAGAACTGCGCTAATTAATCCCTTCTCAAGCGCTGTGGTCAGCGGTTTGGGTGAAGGACGAATTTCCCTAGGCAGTCTTCATGGGGCAATGAAGAAATTGCAGGAATACGGCGGCACTATAGTTGCTTTGGGAACTACTGCAGTTTCTATCTATACCGGTTTAAAGGGAATTATTGGCTGAGTAGGCGTTGAAGCTAAAGACTTTGCTTCGAATTGAGGGCCAAATAAATTCGGGTAAGTATTTTTAGAATGTATAGCATTAAAAATGTCCCCATCAGGTTTCCTGTAACAAGCTGACTAAGTTCCAGAAGGCCGAATGACATATCGGCATACGCAAAGAAGATAATCCGAAAGGATGCGTTAAAAAGAGCGCTGAAACACGACAGCCAAAAAAGATTCAAGACTGAAATGTTGGCTAAATTGGGCGTAATGTTAAAAATCCTCTCCCATGTCTTGATGGCTACTAAGGGCGCAAGAGCATAGAGCGTTGCTAGGACGGCGACATCGATTAACGGCAGATCGCGAAAGAAATAAATGCGAATGGCATAGGCTAATCCAATGCCAAGGGCTCCAAGCCATCCAAAGGTGATAACAGTTACCAATCTATAGCCCGCAGGAAGATAGACTAAATAAATGAAATCGCTTATTTTAAATATTGAGAGATGCTCGCGATTCAGGTAGTCCATGAAAAACCACAGAGCCCCTGTCCCAATAATGATTCCCAAGTTTTGGATAAGCGCGGTCATCTTTAATATTTAATGTATTTATATTTATCAACTTTATAATAATCTGATGATTAATGCTATCCCCAATAGGGGTATATGGGGTTAACCCAACTTTGGCAATATCCATAAAGAATGCTATTATTTTCAGGCAATGAAAAATCACTTCACAGATGCTTTTTTCCGCTTTCAACGGTTGCTCGTAGTGGCTGAGCAGCTTTCACTATTCCCGAGTGTCGATGAAATTGAAGGTCGCCTGCTTGTTTTGGTGGCAATGGCTGAGCGGGGTGGAGCCCCTCTGTTGGTGGGGGATTTGCTTGCCCAGGCCGACCTAGCATCGCAGGCGACCATCCATGGCCGCCTTTCTAGGCTTCATGGGAAACAGCTTATTAAATATGTAGCCGACACCGATGGCCGCAAAAAATATGTTGTATCTACCTCAAAGGCAAAGTCCTATTTTTCAAAAGTGGGCGAATGCGTGATTGATGCTGGAAAAGATTAGTTCCTGACGCTTTCTTGCTTTTGGCCAATTCACTTCAGTTGAGTAGGTAGCTGCATTCTTGACACTACTGTTGTGTAGTAATTTATTGAATAGTTGGTAATTTAAAAAACAAAGTAAACCTCCTCGATCTTGATTCGTTGTAACTGATCCACTTGCACTCTGTGTGAGTGGATTTTTTATTAACTCATGGAGATCGAATGAATCAACTATTGAAGTCTTTGCTATTTTCGGCATTACTAGCAGTCACAGGGCTAGCAGCTTCAGCGCCAATTAATGTCAATACTGCTACTCAATCTGAGTTAGAAAGCATCAAAGGCATTGGCCCTTCCAAGGCAAAAACCATTATTGCTGAGCGCTTGGATGGCGGACATTTCCAGGATGCCAATGATTTGCAAAAGCGGGTGCGTGGCATTGGTATGAAATCCGTGGAAAAGATGGTGGATAACGGTTTAACCATTGAAGCTCCTAGTTCTTTTCGTGAACCACATGGCCGCACCAACAAAGAGGGCTCTGGCTCTGGTAGACGCGGTTCACGTGGTCAAAGCGGTTCTCGCGCTAGTCCGGACCGTTCGGGGCCAAATCGCCGAAATTAAACCCTTTTACGTCTAGCTTGGCTTATGGCTAAAATGGTTTCATGAGCACACCTTCTTACTTAACTATTTCACAGACCGTGGGCAATACGCCCTTGGTTCGTTTGCAACGTATTCCTGGCGCTGAAAACGATACCAAAAACAATCTGATTTTAGGAAAGTTGGAAGGTAATAATCCAGCGGGGTCGGTAAAGGACCGACCTGCGCTGTCGATGATTCTGCGCGCTCAAGAGCGTGGCGAAATTAAACCGGGCGATACACTGATTGAAGCTACCAGCGGCAATACCGGAATTGCTTTGGCAATGACTGCCGCTATGCTGGGCTATAAGATGGTTTTGGTGATGCCCGAAAATCAAAGCATTGAACGTAGACAAAGTATGGCTGCCTATGGAGCAGAATTGATTCTGACGGCGGCTTCTGGCGGCATGGAGTTTGCGCGTGACTACGCATTGCAGTTGCAAAAAGAGGGTCGCGGCAGATTGTTAGATCAATTTGCCAACCCAGATAATCCTCGTGCTCATATTGAGACCACGGGACCAGAGATCTGGCGTGATACCGATGGGCAGGTGACTCACTTCGTTTCAGCGATGGGCACTACTGGAACCATCACTGGAGTCTCCACCTATCTGAAGTCCATGAATCCAGAGATTCAGATTATTGGCGCACAACCAGAAGAAGGTTCACAGATCCCTGGTATTCGTAAATGGGCCCCTGAATACCTCCCGAAAATTTATCAAGGCGACAAGGTTGATCGCATTGAATATGTCACTCAAGCAGATGCAGAAGAAATGGCCCGCAGACTGGCCGCCGAAGAGGGCATCTTCTGCGGTATCTCGGCAGGTGGCGCCTTGGTAGTTGCTTTGCGAATTGCTCGCCAAGTAGAAAATGCCACAATTGTCTTTATTGTTTGCGACCGCGGTGATCGCTATCTCTCCACTGGAGTTTTTCCAGCTTAAGTAGATTTAAACCTGCTTAAGCTTTTTCTTGTTAGTGGATTTCTTGGGCTTCGCTTTTACTGGCTCAGCCGCTTTTGTTTCTGACTTTGCTTCTTTAGCACTTGCTTTAGTTAGAGAGACTGGTACCACGCTTTGATTCTTATATCCTAGGGCTTCTGCAAACTCCGCAACGCTTTGTGCGTAAAAATAACTGCGGTTGTATTGCACAATCGTCAGGAAGTTATTAAGACCCACTACGTAGCGCGCTTGATCGTTCCCATCTTTATCGGGGTAAGGAAGGTCAACGATGAGCGCTTTGCTTTGAGGTTCCACTCCACCCATCTGTAGATCACCTTGATCTTTAGTCAGAACACCTTTCCCGATGAGATCTTGGACTGTATATTTCAGTTGGGGCTCACCATCGGCAAGCGCTCTTGCTTCGCCGACTGCTCCGTCCTGTACTGGGAAGTAAATTGGCATACCTGGTTGCCAGCCATGCTTGCGCATAAAGTTAGCAACGCTGGCGATGGCATCTTTAGGGCTTTGCTTGAGGTCGATGCGACCATCACCATCCCCATCAATTGCAAAGCTGCGAATACTGCTCGGCATGAATTGGGGTAGTCCAATAGCGCCTGCATAGGAGCTATTTTGATTTAAGCAGCCATTAAAGCGGGAAGAGTTCACACCCTGACTACTATTTTTTGCCGGGAGGATTCCGCCAGCTTCTGTCCAACATAGGAGAATTAACTCCTGCAACTGATCCTTGAAAAGCTGTTCGCGACTCGCTTTGTTGGGGGTGTCTGGGTAGCTAAAGGCCAGCGTGGAGAGTACATCCTTTACCCGAAAGTTCCCAGTTTGGCGTCCATAGATGGTTTCAATGCCGATGATGGCCACAATAACCTCAGCCGGAACGCCGGACTCCTGCTCAATCTTGCTGAGGAATGTCTGGTTTTGCTCCCAAAAGGCTTTTCCTGCTTTGAGTCGAATTGGCTCAATAAAGCGCCTGCGATAGGCAACCCAATTCTTTTTGAAGCTGCCCGATGGGGGTAACACCAATTTTCGAATGGATGGAATTGTTTTAGCATCTGCAAAGCCCATTTCAAGGGTTGAGAGAGGTATGCCCTGGGTTTGGGCCATCTGAGCCATTAATTCACTCAGGTTTTGGCTAAAACGGGCTTCTGTGGTGGCATCCTCGGGCTGGTTTACGATAGTCTCTGTAGGGCTAGCTTGTTGAGTGGGGGTGCTGGAACAGGCGCCCAGAAGTAGTGCTAGTAATAGTATTGAGGTGAAGCAGGAGGCGCGAAAATTCATGGATCAGAAAGTGGGTTTTTGAGACGTTGGCAGGATTTATTAAATTATAAAAATTACAGCTTTGCTATTAAGGATTTCTAGTAATGACAACAGGATACATAACTCATCCAGATTTTCTTAAACATGAGATGGGTGGCCATCATCCCGAGTGCCCAGAGCGCATTCAGGCAATCAATGATCAGCTGATCAGAAGTGGTGTTGACCGCTTTCTACAACATCTGGATGCACCACTAGCAACTGAAGAACAGTTGGAATTAGTTCATAGTCCAGATCATATTGCCTTTGTTAAAGAGCGCTCACCAGCCAGTGGTTACTTCATGCTCGATGGTGACACCATCATGAACCCCCATACTTGGAGCGCTGCCCTACGTGCAGCGGGCGCTGCCATTGCTGGAGTAGATGCAGTCATGAAGGGTGAAGTGGAGAATGTCTTTTGTGCGATTCGCCCACCAGGGCATCACGCTGAGCCAACCCGCTCTATGGGTTTTTGTGTCTTTGATAACGTAGCCGTAGCCGCGCGTCATGCAATAGAAACCTACGGTATTGAGCGTGTTGCCATCATTGATTTTGATGTGCATCACGGCAACGGGACTGAGGCGGCATTCTTTAATGACCCCAATGTGCTGATGTGTAGCTTCTTTCAGCACCCCTTTTATCCGTATAGTGGATTGGATAGGGCAAATAATATGGTGAATGTTCCACTTCCCGCATCTACTCGTGGGGATGTGGTGCGCTCCATCGTGGAGGAGCAGTGGTTGCCACGTTTACGTGATTTTGAGCCAGAGCTCATCATCATCTCTGCAGGATTTGATGCACATCGTGAAGACGATTTAGGGCAAATGGGCTTGGTTGAAGATGACTACGCCTGGATCACCAAGAAGCTAAAAGAAGTGGCTAATCAGTATGCCCAGGGTCGCATCGTTAGTTGCCTGGAGGGCGGCTATAACCTTTCTGCCCTAGGCCGGAGTGTGGTGGCGCACGTCAAAGCCCTTGCTGATATCTAAGCCTCATTAGAAATCCAGATTTAACAAAAGATCACTCCCCAAGGAACGCATGGCTAATATTTTTGAGCAGGGTTTGGAGCGTAATCCAGCAAACTTCACTCCGATTACTCCGCTATTATTTCTTGAGCGATCAGCTGAGGTTTATCCAGAGCGCTTGGCTATTATTCATGGCAATTTGCGTCAGACCTGGGGTCAGACTTATGAGCGCTGCCGGCGTTTGGCGAGTGCATTACAAAAGCATGGCATCGGGCTAGGCGATACGGTGGCTGTGATGCTGCCTAATACGCCGCCGATGGTTGAAGCACATTTCGGCATTCCGATGTCTGGGGCGGTACTCAATGCTTTAAATACTCGCTTAGATCCAGAGTCGATTGCATTCATGTTGAATCATGGAGAGGCTAAGGTAGTTATTGTGGATCCAGAGTTTTCTGGAGCGATGAAAAAAGCACTCGAGATTGCTAAGAAAGAGAGTGGTCGCGAGTTCTTGGTCATTGATGTCGAGGAAACCGAGTTTGATGTTCCTGGTGAAAAACTGGGCAAGCTGACTTATGAAAAACTCTTGGCCGAAGGTGACCCTCAGTTTGCTTGGCAATTACCAGCAGATGAGTGGCAAGCCATTTGTTTGAACTACACCTCAGGTACGACCGGCAATCCAAAAGGGGTGGTGTACCACCATCGTGGTGCAGCGATTAATTCGGTCTCGAATATTTTGGATTGGGATATCAATAAGCATCCTACATACCTTTGGACTCTCCCCATGTTTCATTGCAATGGCTGGTGCTTTCCATGGACAGTAGCAGCGCGTGCTGGTATTAATGTTTGCTTGCGTCGAGTTGATGCACAACACATTTTTGCTGCGATTAAAGAGCATGGTGTGACGCATTACTGCGCCGCTCCAATCGTACACAACCTTTTGGTAAATGCCTCTGATGCATTAAAAGAGGGTGTGCCTTCAGGTGTCAAGGGTTTGATTGCAGGCGCCGCACCTCCGGCATCCATCATTGAGGGTATGGAAAAGCTAGGCTTTGATTTAACGCATGTCTATGGGTTAACAGAGGTCTACGGGCCTGCAGCAGTCTGTGTGAAGCAGGATGAGTGGGATGACCTTGATATTGGCGAGAGAGCTCGCCTCAATGCGCGTCAAGGTGTTCGCTATCACATGCAACAGGCAATTGCCGTTCTTAACCCTGAAACTCTCGAACCTGTTCCTGCTGATGGCGAGACCATGGGCGAAATTATGTTTAAGGGCAATATCGCGATGAAGGGCTATCTCAAGAATGAGAAAGCGACCCAAGAAGCATTTGAGGGTGGCTGGTTCCATTCAGGTGACCTGGCCGTAATGAACCCTGATGGCTATGTGAAGATGAAGGATCGCAGTAAAGACATCATCATCTCTGGTGGCGAGAATATTTCCTCTGTGGAGGTAGAGGATGTTCTCTATCGCCACCCAGCGGTGATCGCTGCTGCGGTCGTTGCTAAACCAGATCCCAAGTGGGGCGAGACTCCATGCGCCTTCTTGGAAATCAAGCCTGGAATGGAAGTCACGCCAGCCGATATCATTGCCCATTGCAAACAGCATCTTGCTGGATTTAAGGTTCCCAGGGTGATTGTGTTCTGCGAGCTACCAAAGACCTCTACTGGCAAGATTCAGAAATTTGAGCTGCGTAAGCAGGCTGGTTCTGCTTCAGCAATCGACGTTTAGCCCTAGATTGCGCTGGGCGGATAAAATAGAAAAGTTACTCAAAAAATAGAGAATCCAGAATGAAAATCTTAGTAGCGGTAAAGCGCGTCGTTGATTACAACGTCAAAATTCGGGTGAAGTCAGATAACTCTGGTGTTGATCTGGCAAATGTCAAAATGAGCATGAACCCTTTTGATGAAATTGCTGTAGAAGAAGCAGTTCGCTTAAAAGAGGCGGGCGTTGCCACTGAGGTCGTTGTGGTTTCTGCTGGACCTACTCAATGCCAAGAAACGCTTCGTACCGCTTTGGCGATTGGCGCTGATCGTGCCATCTTGGTAGAGTCTGATGCCGAGTTGCAGCCTTTAGCAGTAGCAAAAATTCTGAAAGCGCTTTGTGAAAAAGAGCAGGCGCAAATTGTGATTCTGGGCAAACAGGCGATTGACGATGATAGCAATCAAACTGGCCAGATGCTGGCTAGTTTGATGGATATTCCACAGGCTACCTTTGCCTCTAAAGTAGTGATTACTGATGGCAAAGCCAATGTCACTCGTGAGGTGGATGGTGGGCTAGAGACGATCGCCATTACATTGCCAGCAGTCATCACAACTGACTTGCGTTTGAATGAACCGCGTTATGTGACTTTGCCAAACATCATGAAGGCCAAAAAGAAAACGCTTGAGTTGGTGAAGCCCGAAGATCTCGGTGTTGATATTGCCCCACGCCTCAAAACCCTCAAAGTAGAAGAGCCCCCTAAACGCTCTGCTGGTGTGATGGTGGCCGATGTAGTGGCTTTGGTAGATAAACTCAAAAATGAAGCGAAGGTGATTTAAATGGCTGCACTTGTTATTGCTGAACACGACAATCAATCTTTAAAAGCAGCTACGCTCAATGCCGTTGCGGCTGCTTTGCAGTGCTCTTCAGAGGTGGATGTACTCGTAGCTGGTGGTGGCGTAGATGCCGTTGCCGCAGCAGCGAGTCAAATTGCTGGTGTACGCAAAGTAATTCAGATTGATGCCCCAAGCTTGGCAGATCAACTAGCTGAGCCTTTGGCTGCCCAAATCCTTTCTATTATTAGTGGCTATAGCCATGTATTGGCTCCAGCAACTGCTAATGGTAAGAATGTGTTGCCTCGCGTTGCAGCTAAGTTGGATGTAGCTCAGCTATCTGATATTACTAAAGTCATTAGTGCGGATACTTTTGAGCGCCCTATTTATGCTGGCAATGCGATTGCGACTGTCCAGTCAAGCGATCCTGTAAAAGTCATCACTGTTCGTACTACTGGGTTTGATCCGGTTGCTGCCACTGGTGGTTCTGCTTCCATCGAAAAAGTTGCAGTTGTCGATAGCGCAGGTAAATCTGCTTTCGTAGGCCGCGAACTGACTAAATCAGATCGCCCAGAATTAACTGCGGCAAAAATTATTGTATCTGGTGGACGTGGTCTAGGTTCTGGTGAGAAGTATCAAGAGATCATTACGCCATTGGCAGATAAATTGGGAGCAGCGCTGGGTGCATCACGTGCTGCAGTAGATGCTGGCTATGTGCCAAACGACTATCAAGTTGGTCAAACTGGCAAGATCGTCGCCCCACAACTTTATGTAGCAGTCGGTATCTCTGGTGCAATTCAGCATTTGGCAGGCATGAAAGACTCTAAAGTGATCGTGGCGATTAACAAAGATCCAGAAGCGCCGATCTTTAGTGTTGCTGATTATGGTTTAGTGGCTGATTTAAATACCGCTGTTCCTGAGTTAACTAATTTACTTCCCTAAACACTTGATTGCCTTTTCCTGATTGATAGGAGCCTTATGCCATACATAGCCCCAGTGAAAGACATGCTGTTTGTGATGAACGAATTGGCGGGGCTATCAGAGGTTGTCTCCTATCCTTCCTATGCACAGGCTGGTGCCGATGTGGATTTGGCCCCAGCTATTTTGGAAGAGTCTGCAAAATTTAATCAAGATGTTGTAGCCCCCCTGAATTGGCCTGGTGATCAGAGCCCAAGCGCATTCAGAGACGGCGTTGTGACTACTACTCTAGGTTTTAAAGCGGCTTTTGAGCAATTTGCTGCTGCTGGTTGGCAAGGTGTTGTGCATCCTGCAGAATTTGGTGGCCAAGGTTTGCCAAAATTGATCGCCACTGCGTGTTTTGAGATGGTCCACTCGGCAAGTTTGTCATTTGCCTTGTGCCCCATGTTGACTGATGGCGCGATTGAAGCCCTGTTGACCGCAGCCAGTCCTGAGTTGCAAGCGCGTTATGTGCCTAAGATGATTTCTGGGGAGTGGACTGGTTCCATGTGTCTCACTGAGCCTCAGGCGGGTTCGGATTTATCCATGGTCCGTTCGCGTGCTGTACCCGAAGGTGATGGCACATACAGGATATTTGGCACCAAAATCTATATCACCTATGGCGAGCATGATATGGCAAAGAATATTGTCCATCTCGTGTTGGCCAGAACGCCAGATGCACCAGAGGGTGTGAAGGGCATTTCTTTATTTGTGGTGCCCAAGTTCTTAGTTAATGCAGATGGGTCGTTAGGTGAGCGTAACGACGTGCACTGTGTCTCCATTGAACACAAGCTGGGTATTAAGGCCAGCCCAACTGCAGTATTGCAATTTGGTGATCATGGTGGCGCCATTGGATACTTAGTTGGCGAAGAAAATCGCGGCTTAGAGTATATGTTTGTGATGATGAATGCCGCTCGTTTTGCAGTGGGTATGCAGGGTATCGCAGTAGCAGAGCGAGCCTATCAAAAAGCCGTACAGTATGCGAAAGATCGAGTGCAAAGTCGTGATCTTGCTGGCTCTCCAGGTCCTGTCGCGATTATTCAGCAGCCAGACGTGAAGCGGATGTTGATGACGATGCGTGGCTATATTGAAGCATCTAGAGCTTTGGCCTATTACGCTGCTGCAGCTTACGATGCGCAGCACGCATCTCCCGATGAGGCAGCACGCAAACAGAATCAAGCGGTGTATGAATTTCTGGTACCAATTGTGAAAGGCTTCTCTACTGAGATGTCGATTGATGTAGCGAGTTTGGGTGTGCAGGTACATGGCGGCATGGGTTTCATTGAGGAGACTGGTGCCGCACAGCACTATCGTGATGCACGTATTCTGACGATTTACGAAGGCACAACAGCTATTCAGGCGAATGATCTCGTTGGTAGAAAAACAGTGCGTGATGGTGGCGTAACTGCAAAAGCCTTTGCTGAAAAGATCATTGAAACTGAAAAAGATCTAGCGAGTAGTGCCACTGCAGACGCAAAAGCGGTCTTGAAGCGATTGACTGCTGCTCGCGAAGCATTTGAATCTTCGGTTGACTACATTGTGGTCAATGCGAAGACAGACATTAAAGCGGTGTATGCGGGTAGTTTTGCTTACTTACGTTTATGCGGCTTAGTGTTGGGGGCTTGGCAAATGGCTCGCGCCTTATTAGTTGCTCAAGAGTTGCGTGCAAGCGATCCCCATTTCTTTGATGCCAAGATCGCCACCGCACGCTTCTTTGCGGAAAACCTACTGCCGCAATCTCAGGCTTTGGCAACTTCCATATTAGAGGGTGGTCAGTCCACAAATGCGTTATCTGCGGAGCAGTTTTAAGATTGAAACGCCACCACCACTCACCAAAAAGCTATCCGTATTACTGGGATAGCTTTTTAGCTTCTAGCAGTTGAGAGATGAAGAATTGCTCAAAAGCAATTGCCAAGAATGTCATCATGACGCCCGCGCCCAATACCAATGAAAAAATCACCGTGAGAACGGCCGGCCAACCAGATCTGGTTGCATAGCTAGGATCTAGTCCGGGGTTAAATTGCGCATCCCATTTCTCATCGGCGCGTAAACCATAAGCAATGGTGGTTAGCCAGCTGGCTTCCAGTGTAATGAAGCCGAAGGTGATGAGGACCCAGCCAGGGGCAGAGTGGAAGTGCGATTCTTTGAGAAGGAACCAGCCAGCGATTCCACCAAGAAATGAAAACAGCTGAGCCCAGCCCCAGAAGGATTTCAATCCCTGTAAGTAGAAACAGTTCAAGCCAGTGCCAGGAAAAAATAATCCGAGTGAGCAGAAAAGGAGTTTGTATTTTTTCATTCAGACCTTCGGTAATGAATTTGTATTTTGGTAATGAGATATTTTATTTAGCAGCATTATTTTTTTGCATAAAACTTAATACTTCACGGTCAGCGCCAATGATGAGTAGTTGATCGCCATTGCGCACAATCGAACGGTAATCATTGAGCTCATAAAGGAAGTCATTCTCTAACTCCATGCGCTGCGCAGTACAAGTCATCTTCGTGCTGGCGATTTGATCCAAAGTAAATCCTCTGGCATCTTCAGTAATGCGCGCTGTAAAGCGATTGCAACCAGTGCTTCCGCTGATCCGTTCACCATTGGCATCAAA
Source organism: Burkholderiaceae bacterium (assembly GCA_947450605.1). Classification (GTDB taxonomy): domain Bacteria; phylum Pseudomonadota; class Gammaproteobacteria; order Burkholderiales; family Burkholderiaceae; genus Polynucleobacter. The sequence goes on along the minus strand of CANFWB010000032.1, from coordinate 492 downwards.
CATGATTTGAATGGGGTTGCCGTTGTCACCTTGTGGAATTGGTCGGGTGCGAACCTCGCCTCTGGTATTGGGCGCTAAATTCCAGCGAACCAACTCCCATTGGGTGTTTCGGAATTCACTACTGGGAGGGCTGGTTTTTGCATTGCAGGGTGGAATCACGTTGGCGCAAGCTGTTAAAAAGCCCAATCCTAGGCAGGCAAAGCCCAGAAAAAGCCTATTTAAAGAGCTACAAGAGACACTAAAACGGGCATTTTTTAGAGACATTTTTCTATAACTTACTGTTTTTAATGGTTATTTTTTAATCTACCGCACTCCATTCTACTGGTGTAGCTAAATGCGCAATCACTTAAATAGGTGGATCAAGTAGGGGTTTTCGTCTAGAATATGAGGTTTTCCGCTATACCGTGCATTTGTTTTGTTAATTTGCTCAGTTAGTTGGAGCCCAAGATTTTGTAGTAATTTCATTGGGTTGTAATCAACCTGTTTTCATTT
>CANFWB010000031.1 GCA_947450605.1 Burkholderiaceae bacterium | reverse complement strand
GGGCGTATTCCCACCCCGAGAGGCTATCGTCTCTTTGTGGATACGATGGTCACCGTTCGCCCTCTAGAAGAAATTGCTGCCCGCGAGATGGAAAAAGGGCTTTTGCCAGACTCTCCGCAAAGGGTGATGAATTCAGCGGCACAAATTTTGTCTAATTTGACCCATTTTGCTGGGGTAGTCATGACGCCCAAGCGGGCCCAGGTGTTTAAGCACATTGAGTTTTTGAGATTAGGCGAGGGCAAGATCTTGCTCATCATGGTGACCCCTGAGGGAGATGTTCAAAACCGCATCCTGCCAACTACACAGGACTACACGCCGAGCCAGTTGGTTGAGGCGGGAAATTACATCAATATGCAGTTTGCCGGCAAGAGTTTTGCCGAAGTTCGTGCACATCTCGCATCGGATCTGGATAATTTGCGCACCGACATCTCTGGTTTGATGACCTTGGCATTGCACAGTGGCGTCAGTGACTATGGCATGGGGCAAGGAGATATGTTGCTATCCGGAGAGCGTCGCCTGCTCAATGTGGGCGACCTGAGCACCAATCTAGATAAGTTGCGCAAGATGTTTGACATGCTGGAGCAGAAATCCGTCTTAATGCAGTTGTTGGATGTCTCGAGCCATGCGGATGGTATTCAGATCTTTATTGGTGGCGAGAGTGATCTCCTACCCTATGAAGATTTAGCAGTAATTAGTGCGCCTTACAGTGTTGATGGTCAGATCGTTGGAACCTTGGGTGTGATCGGGCCAACCCGAATGGCATACGATCGCGTTATTCCGATTGTTGACATTACCTCTAAATTGTTGTCAGGCGCTTTGAGTTCGTCAATGGGCTCTTGATAACCACTTTATTTTCTTCTTGCTCTCATTCATTAATTCAGACGGATCTCCCTTGAATCAAAATCCCCATTTACGCCCTTCGAAGACAGCGGTTTTATTGCTGAACTTAGGAACACCCTCCGCACCAACCGCTAAAGCGGTCAGAGCTTACCTAAAAGAGTTTTTATCGGATCCTCGCGTCGTAGAAATACCGCGGATAATTTGGTGGTGCATCTTGAATGGCATTATTTTGCCGATTCGTAGTGGTGCCTCAGCAAAAAAATATGCTTCGATTTGGTTGCCAAAGTTGGGCTCTCCTTTAATGCACTACTCGCGCTTGCAAGCAAAAGAATTGGGTGAGAAATTCGCTCATCACGGTCAGGTGGTATTGGTGGATCTGGCAATGCGCTATGGCCAGCCATCCACCCAGCAAGCCCTTGAGAGCCTTCAGGCACAAGGCATGGAGCGCCTCTTGTTATTGCCACTATATCCACAGTATTCGGCGACAACTACTGCTTCAAGCTTCGATGAAGTATTTCGGGTTCTGGGAACATGGCGCAATCAACCTGAGCTACGCCTGGTAAAGCACTATCACGATAATCCTGCATACATCACTGCTTTGCGTGATCAAGTGCTTGGTGCGTGGGATAAAGATGGGCGCCCTGATTTTGCAAGCGGCGATCGCCTAGTGATGTCGTTCCATGGGCTGCCTAAGCGTAATTTAATGAAGGGTGACCCTTACCATTGTGAGTGCCTAAAAACAGGTCGCTTACTTGGCGAATCTTTAGGTTTAGAGTCTGGTCAATATTTAGTGACCTTTCAATCGCGCTTTGGTAAGGCTGAGTGGCTCAAACCCTACACAGCGCCAATGATTGAAAAACTCGGCAAAGAAGGTTGTCAGCGGGTTGATATTTTTTGCCCAGGCTTTCCAGCAGATTGCTTGGAAACTCTGGAAGAGATTGCGATGGAAGCGCGCGAGATCTTCTTGGAGCATGGCGGAAAAGACTACCGTTACATTCCCTGTCTCAATAGCAACCCGAAGTGGATTGAGGCGATGTATGACATTGCCCAGGAGCATTTGTCCGGCTGGAGTTTGGGTGTGGAGTCCGATGCGGTATTGGCGGAGCGTGATCGCTTAGCTGAGTTGGCTAAAGCCAGGATTACTTAAAATTCCAGCGCACTTGAAATTGCTTTGATTGACCCCATATTGTTGAGAAGTAGCCATTCTGATAGAAAAGTGAATTTGCACCTATGACCCAAGAAAATCAAAACCCAGCCCCTGAGCAGGAACATATTGCCCCAGAGACTTCCGCTGAGGGTGGAGCCGAAGCTTCTGTTCCCGAAGTGAAAACACCTGAGCAAGAAATTGCCGAATTAAATCAAAAGCTCACGGAGATGCAGGATAACTATCTGCGCGCTAAGGCGGAAGGTGAAAACATTCGTCGCCGTGCTGTGGAAGACATTGCTAAGGCACATAAGTTTGCAATTGAGAGTTTTGCGGAGCATCTCGTACCAGTAACGGATAGCTTGTACGCCGCCCTTAGTGCTGAAGCGGTTGATGCCAAAGCCTTCAAAGAGGGCCTGGAGATCACTTTGAAGCAGCTCTTATCCGCCTTTGAAAAGGGTCGACTCACTGAAATTAACCCTGCTGTGGGGGATAAGTTTGACCCTCACCATCATCAGGCCATTGCCTCTGTGCCTTCCGATCAGGAGGCCAATACCGTGGTTTCAGTGCTCCAGAGGGGTTATTCGATCGCGGATCGTATTCTGCGCCCAGCCTTGGTCACCGTTAGCGCGCCTAAATAACGGGAATACACCGTAAATAAAGCAGTTTTTTGGGGTTTTGGGGTGTTTTAGCGGTAAAGCAGGATGCAAAAAGGCAGATTTCTGCCTTTTTGCTCATTTAGCCCTTGAATTCCTTCTGTTCGACCCCATTTATTGAATATCGATTTATTCGCAGTTTTATGAAATTACACATAACTTAATTTTTTGGAGCCATTATGGGAAAGATTATCGGAATTGACTTGGGAACCACGAACTCGTGCGTTTCCGTTGTTGAAAACAATGCACCTAAAGTTGTTGAGAACGCCGAAGGCGGTCGCACAACTCCATCGATCATTGCTTACGTTGAGGACGGCGAAGTATTGGTTGGCGCACCCGCTAAGCGTCAATCGGTGACCAATCCTAAAAACACGATCTACGCAGTAAAGCGTTTGATGGGTCGTAAATTTACTGATGCTGAAGTGCAAAAAGACATCGGTTTGATGCCTTACAAAATTGTTCAAGCTGACAACGGTGATGCTTGGGTTGAAGCGCGCGACAAAAAAATGGCGCCACAACAGGTATCTGCAGAAATTCTGCGCAAAATGAAAAAAACTGCCGAGGATTATCTTGGTGAAGAAGTGACTGAAGCAGTGATTACTGTTCCCGCTTACTTCAACGATAGCCAACGTCAGGCAACTAAAGATGCTGGTCGTATTGCTGGTTTGGACGTGAAGCGCATCATCAATGAGCCAACAGCTGCTGCATTGGCATTCGGCTTAGACAAGCAAGATAAAGTAGATCGTAAGATCGCTGTATATGACTTGGGTGGCGGTACTTTCGACGTTTCTATTATTGAAATCGCTAACGTAGATGGTGAGAAGCAGTTTGAAGTGCTCTCTACCAACGGTGACACCTTCTTAGGTGGTGAAGACTTTGACCAACGCATCATTGACTGGATCATTGCTGAGTTCAAGAAAGAGCAAGGCGTTGATTTGAGTAAAGACGTATTGGCTTTGCAACGTTTGAAAGACGCTGCTGAAAAAGCCAAGATCGAATTGTCATCCGCACAACAAACTGAAATCAATTTGCCATACGTGACTGCTGATGCAAGTGGTCCTAAGCATTTGAACTTGAAGCTCACCCGTGCGAAGTTGGAGTCCTTGGTAGAAGAGTTGATCAACCGTACAGCGGGCCCTTGCTTGACTGCAATTAAAGATGCCGGCGTAAATCCTGCTGAAATCGATGACGTCATCTTGGTTGGTGGTCAAACCCGTATGCCTGCTGTTCAGGACAAGGTAAAAGAGATTTTTGGCAAAGAGCCACGCAAAGACGTGAACCCAGACGAAGCGGTTGCTGTTGGTGCTGCGATTCAAGGTTCAGTATTGTCTGGCGATCGTAAAGACGTTTTGCTCTTGGACGTCACTCCATTGTCATTGGGTATCGAAACCTTGGGTGGCGTGATGACCAAGATGATTCCAAAGAACACGACTATTCCTACTAAGCATTCACAGGTGTATTCCACAGCGGAAGATAACCAGCCTGCGGTAACGATTAAGTGCTTCCAGGGTGAGCGCGAAATGGCGGCTGCCAACAAATTACTCGGCGAGTTTAATTTGGAAGGTATTGCTGCAGCACAACGCGGTATGCCACAAATTGAAGTGACCTTTGATATTGATGCCAACGGTATTTTGCATGTCACCGCAAAAGACAAAACCACTGGTAAAGAGAACAAGATCACCATTAAGGCGAACTCTGGTCTGACTGAAGAAGAAATTCTGCGCATGGTCAAAGATGCTGAAGCCAATGCCGATGAAGACAAAAAAGCATTAGAGTTGGTAACGGCCCGTAATACTGCTGATGCTTTGGCTCACTCTACTAAGAAGGCTTTAGAAGAGCATGGCGCTACCTTGGAAGCGTCTGAGAAAGAAGCTATCGAAGCTGCCTTAAAAGAATTAGACGAGGCAATCAAAGGTAGTGATAAAGCTGCCATTGAAGCCAAGACTGAAGCTTTGGGTAAAGCAAGTCAGAAGCTAGGCGAAAAAGCCATGGCGGCTGAACAGGCTAAGGCTGGTGGCGGTGCCGCCCCAGGCGCAGCTCCTAGTGGCGCACAAGGTGCTGCCCCTGATGCCGATGTCGTAGATGCCGATTTCAAAGAAGTGGATGACAAGAAGTAATCCCAGAGATTGAAAGCTATTTAACGTAATTTAGAAGTACTTTAATAACAAGTCGGCCTCGTGCCGACTTGTGTCATTCAGGTTGTTGAGAGGAATTTTGTGTCAAAAAGTAAACGTGATTATTACGAAGTGCTTGGTGTTGCAAGAGGTGCTAGCGATGAAGAGCTGAAAAAGGCTTATCGGAAGTTGGCAATGAAGCATCACCCTGATCGCAATCCTGATAGCAAAACAGCAGAAGCGCAATTTAAAGAGGTTAAAGAAGCTTATGAAGCATTAACCGATCCTAATAAACGGGCTGCTTACGATCAATACGGCCACGCTGGCGTGGATCAGTCCAGTGGTTTTGGTGGCGGCGGTTTTGGCGGTGGCGGTGGTTTTGCGGATGCTTTCGGCGATATCTTCGGCGACATCTTCGGGCAAGGTGGCGGACGTCATGCGGGACCACAGGTATATAAGGGTGCAGATCTTCGTTACAACATGGAGATCACTCTCGAGCAGGCGGCCGAAGGTTACACCACTCAAATTCGTGTACCGAGTTGGAGCAATTGCAAACCCTGTCATGGCACTGGTGCTGAGCCTGGAAGCAAGGCAGAAAAATGTACGACTTGCGATGGCCATGGCCAGGTTCGCGTACAGCAAGGCTTCTTCTCGATGCAGCAAACTTGCCCTAAGTGCCGCGGTACTGGTGAATACATTCCTAAACCATGCAAAACTTGTCATGGCAGCGGCAAGCTTAAAGAGCAGAAAACACTGGAAATCAAGATCCCCGCTGGCATTGACGATGGTATGCGCGTGCGCTCAGTTGGTAATGGTGAGCCAGGCATCAATGGTGGCCCATCTGGCGATCTCTATGTAGAGGTGAGGGTAAAACCACACCAGGTATTCGAACGTGATGGCAGTGACTTGCATGTCCAGATGCCGATCTCCTTTGCTACCGCGACCATTGGCGGTGATATTGAGGTGCCTACCCTCTCGGGGCGTGTTGAGTTCCCGATTCCTGAGGGTACGCAGACTGGTAAAACATTCCGCTTGCGCAATAAAGGTATTAAAGGATTACGCTCAACTATGGTGGGCGATTTGTTTGTTCACGTTGCCGTTGAAACTCCGGTCAAGTTAACGGATGAGCAGAAAAAATTGCTGCAGAAGTTTGATGACAGCCTTAAATCTGGCGGCGATAAACATAACCCCCATCAAAAGGGTTGGTTTGATGGCGTGAAAAGCTTCTTTAGTTAATTACTAGTTAGGAAGCTTAACCAGCAAAGCCATGTTCGGGTCCGGGAAACTTTCCGGATTTCACTTCTCGAACATAGGCTTTGACTGCCGCCTCAATAGAAGCATGGCCATCCAGGAAGTTTTTAACAAACTTGGGTGGCTTGCCAGGGCTAATACCCAGCATATCTTGCAGTACTAATACCTGCCCAGAGCAATCTACTCCTGCACCGATTCCGATAGTTGGAATGGAGAGTGATTCAGTAATGTGTTTTCCCAATGAGGAAGGAATGGCTTCGAGCACAACCATTTGGGCGCCGGCTTGTTCGCAAGCAATCGCTTGTTCCAGCATGAGACTAGCGGAATCTTTCGATTTACCCTGCACCTTATAACCGCCTAAGATGTGAACGGACTGAGGTAGTAAGCCTAGGTGTGCGCAAACAGGCACGCTACGTTCCACCAAATATCGAATGATGTCGATTTGCCAATCACCACCTTCGAGCTTGACCATATCAGCTCCAGCACGCATCAACTCTGCTGCTGACTCTAATGCTTGAGCAGGATTCCCGTAACTAGCAAATGGAAGATCTGCAATCACAAAGGCATGTGAATTAGCGCGCGCCACACATTCTGTGTGGTACGCCACTTGTTCAACGGTGACGGGAGTTGTGCTGCTGTGGCCTTGAATCACATTACCCAAGGAATCCCCAATGAGGATGGTTTCCACTCCGCAGCGATTCAGCAAAGCGGACATCGTGGAGTCGTATGCCGTGAGCATCGTAATTTTCTCGCCCTCAACACGCATCGAGAGAAGTTTAGAAATCGTTATTGGCTTTTCGCCTTGCAAGTAACCCATGGCGTGAGTTTAATGAATTAATGCGCTGATGGGCTATAAACCGCTTTTTCACCGCAACTACAGTTGCGGCAAGGGAGTTTTTCGATGCGCTGGTCGGCCACTTGAGGTAAATAGGCTTTGAGTTCTCCCCAGTTCGGTAAAAAGAAATCAGGGGCAATTTCTAGAAGCGGCAGCAGGACAAAGGAACGTTCAATGATTTTGGGGTGGGGAAGGGTCAGTTCAGAATCTGCTTGAGAGACGCCCTCAAAGGACAGAATATCTAAATCTAAAGTTCGGGGTGCGTTGGCATAGGGGCGCTCACGGCCAAACTCTTGTTCAACGGTTTGGCAGACGTGCAATAGGCCGTAAGGACTTAATTGGGTCTCAATTTCAACGACGGCATTAATGTAATCTCCGCCAGTGGCTTGAAAAGGCGCGCTTTGGTAGAAGCAGCTTTTAGTCAGAATTTGGAGTTCACAGCGCTGCGCAAGGCAAACAATCGCGTCAGTAATAAGCTGACGTGTGTCACCGATATTGCCACCAAATCCGATAAAAGCTCGAGCCATGCACATTCCAGGTGAAAAATAAAACGATACGAAACAACCGAATCTACTTTACTGAATTTTTCTCAAGTCTGCTTAGCTTGCTTCACCCTCGGCAGGCGCAGTGACTTTAGCTTTTCTACGGCGACGTCGCTTAGTAGGCGATGCGCTATTCCCACTCTCATTCTTTACGCTAGCCATGAGGGCATCTTGGCCACTTGGATCCGCTTCAATAAAGCTAGTCCACCATTCACCTAAGGCGGGATTCTTCTCGCCAGTAGCGCAACGCAGCAGCATAAAGTCATAACCCGCTCTAAAGCGAGGGGATTCAATGAGGCGATAAGGGTAGCGACCTACACGTTTTTCAAAGCGGGGCTGCATAGACCAGATTTCTCGCATGTCGCTTTCAAAGCGGCGTTGGATGACCATGCCACTACTTTGGCTGGCAATCGTTTCATCCATCGCGTCATGCAATGCTGGGATATTGGCAATCCCTTTGGCGATATTTCTTTTCCAGTTACTTAAGAGGTCGGGCCACAGCAAAGTGGCAAACAAGAATCCAGCTGAAACGCTCTTTCCTGATTGAATACGTTGGTCTGTATTAGCTAAAGCAATGCGAACAAATTCATTGGCTTCTTGGGAGTCCGCTTTGTCATCCAGAATGTGATCAAGTAAAGGTAGAAGACCGTGATGAAGCCCCGCATCTTTCAATCCCTGAATTGCTGCCCATGAGTAGCCCGACATCAAGAGCTTGAGAATTTCATCAAACAGTCGCGCTGAAGGAACGTCATGAATGAGCTTGCCAAGCTTAGCGATGGGGGCACGTGTTGCCGCATCCAATGTAAACCCTGTCTTGGCGGCAAAACGAATAGCGCGCAACATGCGAATCGGATCTTCGCGATAGCGTTTGGCCGGATCGCCAATCATGCGCAAAGTTTTCTTCTGCATGTCTGCCATACCGCCGTGATAGTCGAGTACGGTTTCAGTAGCGGGGTCATAGTACATCGCATTAATACTGAAATCTCGGCGCGCAGCATCTTCATGCTGACTACCCCACACGTTATCTCGTAAGATACGGCCATTTTCTGCTACATGCTCGCCAGCATTCTCCAATAAGGCTCTGAAGGTGGATACCTCAATGATTTCAGGTTGGCCCTTGCCGAAAAAAGTGACATGCACAATCTGAAAGCGACGACCAATGAGGCGCGCTTTGCGGAATAGTTTTTGTACTTGTTCGGGTGTGGCATTAGTCGCGACATCAAAATCTTTCGGGCCAATGCCTAAAGCTAAGTCCCTGACTGCGCCACCCACGATGAAAGCATCATAGCCGGCTTGCTGCAATGTATCCGTTACCTTTACTGCGTTCTTGGAAAGTAAGTGGGGGTCAATGCGATGGGATTTTTTGGGAACCCGTTTTGGTGCGCCTGATGTATGGGCAGCGGTATGTCGGACCATGGGGTCGCGACGCAAAATACGTTTAATAAATTTGGTAATCATGCAAACAGTTCAAGTATGGGCCAGTGACGCTTTGAGGCTTCATCACGTAGGCGAGTATCCGGATTGGTAGCAACAGGGTTGCTGACCTTTTCCAGGAGGGGTAAATCGTTCATGGAGTCTGAGTAAAAATAGCTTTGTGGCAATTGATCTAAGGCTAAATTTTGGCTGGCAAGCCAATCGTGCACCCGTTGAATTTTGCCTTCCCGAAAGCTTGGGATCCCTTTAACTTCGCCAGTGAAATTGGCAAGTGGGTTATCTCCCACGGTGGCTGGTTCAGTGGCTACTAGATGTTCAATGCCAAAACTTTCCACGATGGGGCGCGTGACAAAACTATTGGTAGCGGTGACAACACAGCAAAGATCACCAGCATCTTGGTGGCGCTTCACCAGATCGACTGCTTGTTGACGTAGCTGACCAGTAATTACTTCGTGCATGAAGGCGTCATGCCATTCTTTGAGCTGCGCACGAGAATGTTCTGATAGCGGCTTTAAAGCAAAGCGAAGAAATTGCTGGATGTCGAGCTTGCCATCTTTGTAGTCTTGATAGAAGCGCTCATTTTGCTCTGCATAGTATTTGCTATCCACGACTCCAATGCGAGCCAAGAACTGACCCCATTCGTAATCGCTATCGCAGGGGAGGAGGGTGTGATCTAAATCGAACAGTGCTATTTGAGTCATTAATATTTATTTAGGCTGCAAGAGCTCTCGTACAAGAGGCAAAGTTACGGCACGTTTTGTTTCTAGTGAATAAGCATCCAAAGCATCTATCAAGGCCATCAGGTTCGGCATATCCCGATAAAAGCGATTGAGTAGCCAAGGCAGTACATCTGGCGATAAAACCAAGCCACGCGCTTGCGCTGCTTGTTGTAATGCCTGTATTTTCTCATCATCGCCCAAAAGGTGGGTTTGAAAGATCAAACCCCACCCCAGGCGGGTGCGCAGGTCTTCTCTGAGCTTGAGAGTGCCAGGGGCGGCATTGCCAGCCACGAAAATATGAATGGCCTTGCTAGCTTGAATTTCATTCAGGATCCGAAATAAAGAGGCTACCAGGCGCTCATCTAGGCGATCTACGTCATCTACAGTAATGACAGAAGGCTTATTGGTTGCGCTTAGGGCAGGGAGTTGCTCTTCTAGGCGCACCCAGGAGATTGGCTCATTTGGAGTTAAAGGGAAATATTCCAGGCCAAGTTCTTGAGCCGCACTGCCAATCGCGCTGAGCAGGTGAGTGCGACCAGAGCCTTCCGGGCCCCACCAATAGATCCAGCGCTGATTCAGGGGGTTTTCATTGGCGAGTCTCGGACTGTGGACTTCCCAGGATTCCACAATATCTTGCAAGGCGGAGTGCAGTGCGAGATTCTCGCCAGCTAAAAAATTATTTAAGCTGGGTGTCGGTGTATGACTGATATCGAGAGCAAATTGCCGTGGCAGCGTATGGTTGTTCATTACTTCAGAAATTTACTTTTGGTACCACGGACTTTGGATGTAGCGCGACCATCCGTACTGAAGCAGTACTAAACCCACTGCGCTGGTTGGTAGTGCCAGCAGTACTCCAAAAAAACCAAATAATTTTCCAAACAAGAGCAAGGCAAACAATACGGCGACTGGATGCAGTCCGATCCGCTCACCAACTAAACGGGGTGTTAAGAAAAAGCCTTCAATGAATTGACCTAGTCCGTAAATGACTAGAACACCGATGATTGCGCTGCCAGGACCAAACTGCAAAAGGGCGGCAAGGATTGCCAGGGTAAAGCCAAGGGTGATGCCGATATAAGGAATCACAATCATGAGTGCAGTAAATACACCTAAAGCTACTGCACCTTTAACGCCGATCAGACTTAATCCAGCGCTGTAGAAGACGGACATAATGGAAATCACAATCAGCATGCCTCTGAGGTATTGCGATAGCAAACCATCGGCATGCATCGCTAAATGATGCACAGTCTCTTGCGCGCGTAGCGGCACCATATTTCTGACGAGCTTAAAAAAATGATCCCAGTCGATCAGTAGATAAAACATGACAAACAAGATGAGAACGGCATTGACGAAGCCTGCGATTACAGAGCTACCTGACATCAATACGGTCTCAAAAGTCGAAGACATGAGGGCGTCAGAGTTGTCGTTAAGATGCTCGGTAATTTTCTGGGTGGCGCTCGTTTTGAGGGTACTCCAGTCAAAATTGATATGAAATTCGTTTAACTTGGGCCCTAGCCAGGATTGGGTGTTTTGGATCCATTCTGGAAATTGGGTCTTGATGAGGGGAATTTCAGTTTTCAGGAGGGTAATAAAGAGGGTCAAAATCGAAAACAGGACTGCTAGACCGATAATCATGGCAATTCCAGCGGCTGCCGCGCGGGGCAGGCGATGCCTCTCAAGCCACAAGCAAACTGGGCGCAGGGCATATGCCAGAATAAATGCAGTTAGAAAAGGGGTAAAAATTTCAGCCATCTTGCTCGAATCCTCTAGAATTCAATGATTCTACCGACCAAGTAGTGTTTTTTACTAATCTTCTATCTCTGACATGACCTCATCTACTAATTCTTCCTCAAAAGGCCTTTCCTACCGTGACGCAGGTGTCGATATTGACGCGGGTGACGATTTGGTGGATCGCATTAAGCCTTTGGCCAAGAAAACCATGCGCGAGGGCGTGCTGGCTGGAATTGGTGGCTTTGGCGCCCTGTTTGAGGTGCCAAAGCGCTACAAAGAGCCAGTTTTGGTGTCTGGCACTGACGGGGTAGGCACGAAGCTCAGATTGGCCTTTGAATGGAATCGCCACGATACGATCGGCCAGGATTTGGTAGCCATGAGCGTGAACGATATTTTGGTTCAAGGAGCAGAACCCCTCTTTTTCTTGGATTACTTTGCTTGTGGCAAGCTCACTGTGGACACTGCTGCAACTGTAGTTGGCGGCATTGCCCAGGGTTGCGAGTTATCTGGTTGTGCCCTCATCGGCGGTGAAACTGCTGAGATGCCTGGAATGTATCCTCCCGGTGAATACGATTTGGCTGGTTTTGCTGTTGGCGCAGTTGAAAAATCCAAAATTATTACTGGTGCAACGATTGCTCCAGGCGACGTGGTTTTAGCAATTGGTTCCAGTGGCGCACATTCGAATGGTTACTCACTGGTACGCAAAATTATTGAGCGTGCTGGCGCCAAGCCGACTGATGACTTGGGCGGACGCCCTCTAGGCGATGTTGTGATGGCTCCTACGCAAATTTACGTGAAGCCACTTCTCAAGCTCATCTCTGAGATGAATGTGAAGGGTATGGCTCACATTACTGGTGGTGGTCTTGTAGATAACGTGCCTCGCGTACTCCCGGAAAATACTCAAGCGGTATTGCATCGCGATAGCTGGCAAATGCCAGAACTCTTCCGCTGGTTGCAGATGAAGGGTGGCGTGGCCGATGCGGAGATGGTGCGCGTATTTAACTGCGGTATTGGCATGGTAGTGATTGTGTCAACAGACCAGGCGGATGCCGCTATTCAATCTCTCAAGGCTGAAGGCTTAAACGCTTGGACTGTTGGTGAGGTGGTAGAGCGTCCAGCTGGCGCTCCGCAAACCATCGTTATCTAATATGGTGTTTGCAGTACTCTAAGGCTGCCTTCAACTCATTGGGGTTGAAGGGGTCAAAAGTATTTCTTCCGGCAATGGCCCGCAACCAGGTGAGCTGTCTTTTGCCCAGTTGCCTTGTGGCTGCCAGTGCTTTGTAGCGCATCTCTTCTTGATCCACTGCGCCGTCCAAATATTCCCAGATTTGTCGATACCCCACTGAGCGAATAGCGGGTAGGTCGGCATGTAGCTCTGGATTTTTTCTCAGCGCCTCAACTTCTTCTAGCAGTCCTCCGACGAGCATTTCATCAAAGCGTTTTTCTAAATTCTGATGCAGGCGGGTGCGATCGCTAGGTTCCAGAGATACGAGATCGATCCATTCGGGAATGGCGGAACCCTCTCTGCCATCTTCACTTGGTGAGTCTGCCAGTAACTCAGACATGGGTTTGCCAGTGATTTCATAAACCTCTAAAGCGCGTTGTACGCGTTGAGAATCATTCGGTTGCAAACGTGCAGCAGTCACAGGGTCGACTTTGGCTAATTCAGCATGCATGGCAGGCCAGCCAATCAGCTTGCCTTGTTCATCTAGGCGGGCGCGGATTTCTGGATCAGCTGGTGGCAGCGAGGAAAGCCCATGCACCCATGCGCGCCAATACAACATGGTTCCGCCCACCACGACAGGTATATTTCCTCGCCCACGAATTTCTTCACACAGTCGTTTGGCATCGTTCGCAAAGCGTGCTGCTGAATACGATTCAGTCGGATCTAAAATATCGATCAAGTGATGTTGAACTGCCGCTTGCTCTGCTTTCGTTGGTTTGGCACTGCCAATATCCAGGCCGCGATAGACCAAGGCGGAGTCCATACTGATTAACTCAACGGTTTTCCCAATCGATTTGGCGTACTCCGCTAGTGCCATAGCGAGATGGGTTTTGCCTGCGCCTGTAGGGCCAACAATACAGAGTACGGGTGGCCGATCAAGTAAATGCGTAGGCTGAATGTGGGGTTCAGTTTGCATGCCTCATTATAGGAATGAAATGTAGTGAGCTGTATTGTCAGCCTGTTAATATCCTTGCAAACATAAAGGAGCGCCAGTTGATCGATACCCTGTTGCAGTTGAGTGATTTGCTATTGCATATTGATCGCCATTTAGACGTAGTGATTCAGCAATACGGCTATTGGGCCTATGGCCTGCTCTTTGCAATTGTCTTTGCAGAGACCGGTTTAGTGGTTGCCCCTTTTTTGCCGGGTGACTCACTATTGTTTATTGCTGGTGCTTATTGTGCTACTGAGCACTTCAATCTGTGGACTCTTTGTATTGGCCTATTGATTGCCGCTATCGGCGGTAATACTGTGAATTACTTTATTGGCCGTTGGATCGGACACCGTATTTTTAGCAGTGAATCTCGCTGGATTGATCAAGCGGCTTTGCGTAAGACACACTCTTTTTATGAAAAGCATGGCGGTAAGACGATTATTGTTGCGCGCTTCTTGCCGATCATCCGCACCTTTGCGCCGTTTGTTGCAGGTGTATCGGAAATGAATTTCTCGCGCTTCCAGTTGTTCAATATCACTGGCGCAGTTTTGTGGGTATTTGGATTAGTTGTGGCCGGTTACTTTTTTGGCAATATTCCGATCATTCGCCAGAATCTCAATGTCATCGTATTGATTGGTATTGGCGCTGCCGCTATTCCGATTGTGCTGGCTGGCGCATACAAGCTCTTTCAGCCTAAGAAGCAATAAGCCCAACAATCTCTCTCGAGATTGCTGATCCTGATGTCTTAATGTAACTTGGTTTGACTCTCGAGCGTAGCGATGTGCTCCCGAATATCTGCCGCATCTTCAGCACCAGGCATTTCTGTTAAGTAGCGATGCAGGTCGGCTATAGCGGGGCGCACATATTCTAGTTGCGCAAAGATCAAGCCGCGGTCGCGCACTTCTTCAGTCGAGTCTGGCAACAAGATCACCAGACGCTCTTGAATTCCGAGTAGACGCTCCCAACGCTCATCCTCTGAATAAATCATTTTCAGATTCCTCATAAAGCGCGAGAGGATTTCTCGGGAGCTAGAGGCGCGCAAGAAAATATTGAGCGGTAGGCTTAGTTCACCACGATAGCCTTTGGCATCGAGGTAGGGATCAAGCATTTCCTGTAATTGATTCTTGGATAGGGAATCACCAGTCAATGGATCCATGATGATTTCGCCCTGCTGGAGGGAGATGCGCATCATGAAATGATTGGGAAATGAGACGCCACGAATATTTAAACCAATTTGCTGGCCGAGCTCCATCATCAAAATAGCTAGTGAGATTGGAATGCCACGACGATTTTCAATGATCTGATGTAGATAAGAATTCTCAGGCGCGTAGAAGTCATTCGGGTTAGGGCCAAAACCTAGCTCGTTATAAAAGAAATGCTTTAGCAATTGCAGGCGCTGAATCGGTGGCGTATCTGGGGTGATTTGTTTCTTGAGTTTATTGCCCCATTGGTCAATCTTATCGAGTGCGCCTTGCACATTAAGGTCAGGGTAGGCATGTTGCGCTACCGCTACTGCTGCCTCGGTTAAAGGGAAGTGTTCGTCCTCAGCAACCAGTGAGGTGAAGTAGTCAAGTTGTTGTGTTGGCATATCAGCTATTTTGCATGACGCAGGAATTTTTGCCAGCGGATGCCAACCAGACCAAGGGCTCCAAAGTAAATGACTGCCGCAGCAATGAGCCATGCCGCTAGCAATCCAACCCTGATCCAGGGGGTTTGCTGAAGTGCAATCCAGTCATGGGCAGTAGCTGCGTAATACAAGAGGAGTGAGAATGGAATTAACGCTAGCAGCAGCTGGCCCAAATACTTGAGCCATGCAGCACTAGGCAGGGCGCCGCGTCGGTGCAGGCCTACCCATAGTAGCGTTGCGTTGAGACAGGCACCTGCGCCAATGGAGAGTGCCAGTCCTGCATGCCCGAGCCAAGGGACAAAAACCACATTGGCTAATTGCGTAGCCACTAAAACCAGCAAACCAATTTTGACTGGCGTACGGATATCTTGGCGTGAGTAAAACCCTGGGGCTAAGATCTTCACCAAAATCAGGCCAATTAATCCAACGCCATAGGCGGCTAATGCACGTTGCGTCATCAACACATCTAAGGCAGTAAATTTTCCATAGTGATACAGGACTGCCGCAAGTGGCTCGCCAAAAATAAAGAGTGCAATGGCGCAAGGAGCCGCAAGAAGGAAGGTGAGCTGTAGCCCCCAAATTAACAGTTCGCCAGCATGTACTAAATCATTCTTCGCATTTGCTTTGCTGAGGCTAGGAAGAAGGACGGTGCCCAATGCAACTCCCAAAAGCGCTGTCGGAAACTCCATCAAACGATCGGCATAAGACAGCCAAGACACGCTACCTGCCTGTAAACGTGAGGCGATATTGGTATTGATGATGAGGGAAATTTGGGCAACCGATACTGCAAATACTGCGGGCCCCATTAATTTCATGACCCGTCGGGCATCCGGGTTTTGGAAAGCGGCTTTGATTGCCCCGGGCAGGAGGCCTACTCTTGGCAGCAGGCCAAGGCGAGAAAGTGCCGGCACTTGAATGGCAAGTTGCAGGAAGCCGCCCAACAGAACCCCGATGCTGAGGGCATAAATAGGTTGCTCTAGGTGGGGCGCCAAAAAGATTGCGCTACCAATGAGGGCTAGATTGAGTAAAACTGGGGTAAATGCTGGAATGGCAAAGCGCCCAAAGGTGTTGAGGATGCCCGCAGACAGCGAAACCATTGAAATCAGGCCAATATACGGAAACATGATGCGGGTCATGACTACGCTGGCTTCATATGCGGGCCCGCCTTTAAAGCCCGTGGCAATGGCCAGAATGAGCAAGGGTGCGCCGATGACCCCCAGCAGTACCGTGAGTAGCAAAGCCCAAAATAAGAGCGTAGCAACGGCATTGACGAGGATTTGGGACTGTTTTACATCCCCTTGGCTCGAAATTTCCCCCAAAATGGGCACAAATGCCTGGGAAAAGGCCCCTTCAGCGAAGAGTCGGCGCAGTAAATTGGGTAGTCTGAAGGCCACATTAAAGGCGTCAGTCCACTCAGAAGCCCCAAAACTCCGGGCAATCAGGGTTTCCCGGAGGAGTCCCGTAATCCTGGAGAGCATCGTGAGGGAGCTAACCTTGGCGGCAGCTGAAAGCAGATTCATGGGCTAATTTTCACCTATTTATCATGCCGCTGGGCTTTTTTAGTCCTTTAATGTAAAATCTTGGGTTTTGGTGAGTCAGCTTACAAATTTGGCGAACCCACACAGAATTTTAGTTAACCGTATTTTTGTAATTTATATATAGCAAGGTTTAAAAATGGCCAATACCGCACAAGCGCGTAAACGCGCACGGCAGGCAGTAAAACAGAATGAACACAACTCCAGCTTGCGTTCAAAGCTCCGCACTTCCATCAAGGCAGTTCGTAAAGCAATTGAAACTGGCGACAAGGATGCTGCAGCTAAAGTATTCGCGGCAACTCAATCAACAATCGACAAGATTGCTGACAAAAAGATTGCCCACAAAAACACTGCATCACGTCAGAAGTCACGTTTGTCTGCAGCTATTAAGGCAATGGCAGCGTAAGACTTTTATAGTTTTAGGCAGGCCCTAGATTGATCTGGGCCTAAGCCCGCTCCTTATCAGAGCGGGTTTTTGTTTTTAGGACTGGGAATGCGGATTCGGCTCGAATTCGCAGGCTTCTTCGATGGGCAGGCTATTGTCTTTGGCGAAGTTCATGACAAAGTCGAGTGCTCTCGGATCAAGATCTCTCAGTCTGGTATCAATAACGACGCACTTCACCTGTGCAATGACAACTGGTCTGACATAGGGTGAGTAAGTGAAGCGGGGGTCGCCAGCATCGCCTGGAGGGCGAAAGGTGGCCATGACTCCGCAAAGACGTTCAGCCCAGTCGCTGGGGCGAAAAGGTTTGCCAGAAGTTGTAATACCTTGAATAAAAAGCTTTTTGTGGTCCAAATTGGCGTAGAAATCGTTGTAAGGAATAAGTAATACTGAGCCCTCAAGCTTAACAGTCTGAGAAGGCCTTAAGATGACTTTAGGAACTATTTTCGTGCAGTTCGATGCCCAAACAAACAATGCAAGCTAAAACTCCAGTAGAAAGCTCAACAATGACATCTTTGGCAAAGCCTCAAGTGCCTGGCCAGGTTAAGCATTACTTGCAGTTTGCTGATCTGACTCGCGAAGAATACGACTATCTGCTCAAGCGCTCCGCTTGGCTCAAGACCAAGTTTAAAAGTTATGAGACTTGGCATCCCTTACACGATCGCACTCTGGCGATGATTTTTGAGAAGCACTCCACTCGTACTCGCCTCTCCTTTGAGGCAGGCATACACCAGCTTGGTGGTCATGCCGTGTACCTGAACACCCGAGATACCCAGTTGGGCCGTGGCGAGCCTGTAGAGGACGCTGCGCAGGTGATTTCAAGAATGACGGACATCATCATGATCCGCACCTTCGGCCAAGAGATTATTGAGCGCTTTGCAGCCAATTCTCGTGTGCCGGTGATTAATGGCCTCACCAATGAGTACCATCCTTGCCAGGTATTAGCCGATATCTTTACTTTTGTAGAGGCACGCGGCCCAATCCAGGGTAAAACAGTTGCTTGGGTAGGTGATGCCAACAATATGGCCTACACCTGGATACAGGCTGCTGAATGTTTAGATTTTCAGATTCGCTTCTCTGCACCAGAGGGTTATCAGCTGGACAGCTCAAGGCTGACCGATACAGTGTTGAACCACCTCACTGTTTGCACTAATCCAATGGATGCTTGCAAAGGTGCCGATTTAGTCACCACCGATGTGTGGACTAGCATGGGTTATGAGGATGAAAACGCCTCCCGCATGACTGCATTCAAAGACTGGATGGTTGATGAGGAGTTGATGTCGCTGGCAAAGCCAGAGGCTTTATTTATGCATTGCTTACCAGCCCATCGCGGCGAAGAAGTATCTGCAGAAGTGATTGACGGCCCCCAAAGTATTGTCTGGGAGGAAGCTGAAAATCGTTTGCATGTTCAAAAGGCCTTGATGGAGTATTTGCTCTGTGGCCGTTTGGGCTAATTTTTTTAAGTAATTTGT
Source organism: Burkholderiaceae bacterium (assembly GCA_947450605.1). Classification (GTDB taxonomy): domain Bacteria; phylum Pseudomonadota; class Gammaproteobacteria; order Burkholderiales; family Burkholderiaceae; genus Polynucleobacter. Next base: position 3,259 of record CANFWB010000031.1, on the reverse strand, counting down.
CTTAGTTGTTTGTTGGTTTATTTTTTGATTGAATAGAAATCATGTCTGATATTAAAAAAGTAGTTCTAGCGTATTCCGGTGGTCTTGATACCAGTGTGATCTTGAAATGGCTTCAAGATACCTACCAATGTGAGATCGTGACCTTCACGGCTGACTTAGGTCAGGGCGAAGAGCTTGAGCCAGCACGCGCTAAAGCGCTGCAGTTTGGCATCAAGCCAGAAAATATTTTTATTGATGACTTGCGTGAAGAGTTTGTGCGTGACTTCGTATTTCCAATGTTCCGTGCCAATACGATTTATGAAGGTGAGTACCTTTTGGGTACCTCCATCGCACGCCCATTGATTGCTAAGCGTCAAATTGAGATTGCTCGCTTGACTGGTGCGGACTCTGTGTCGCATGGTGCTACCGGAAAAGGTAATGACCAGGTACGCTTTGAGTTGGGTTACTACGCACTCGAGCCGGGAATTAAAGTGATCGCTCCGTGGCGCGAGTGGGATCTACTCTCTCGTGAAAAACTCATGGCTTATGCGGAAAAGCATGGCATTCCTGTTGAGATGAAGCACAAACAGGGTGGCTCACCTTACTCCATGGATGCCAACTTATTGCACATCAGCTACGAGGGTCGTCATCTTGAGAACCCGAATGCTGAGGCAGAAGAGTCGATGTGGCGCTGGACTGTATCTCCTGAGAAGGCTCCTGACGCTGCACAAATCATTGAAATTGAATTCCGCGCAGGTGATCCCGTAGCAATTGATGGCAAAGCTTACAAGCCACATGAGTTGTTGGCTGAGCTCAATCGCATTGGCGGCATGCACGGCATTGGCCGTTTGGATTTGGTGGAGAACCGCTTTGTTGGTATGAAGAGCCGCGGTTGCTACGAAACTCCTGGCGGCACCATCTTGTTGAAAGCGCACCGCGGTATTGAGAGTATTACTTTAGATCGTGAAGTAGCTCACCTGAAAGATGATTTGATGCCACGCTACGCTAGCCTGATCTATAACGGCTTATGGTGGGCACCAGAGCGCCTCGCTTTGCAAACCTTGATCGACCATACCCAGCAGATGGTGAATGGCGTTGTGCGCTTGAAGCTCTACAAGGGGTCTGTATCGGTGATCTCACGTGATTCTGCAAATACTTTGTTCGATCAGACGATTGCCACCTTTGACGATGATGGCGGCGCTTATAACCAAGCCGATGCTGGTGGCTTTATTAAGCTCAATGCCTTGCGCATGCGTATTGCAGAAACTGCAAGACGTAAACGCGCCAAGTAATTAATATCAACAAGTAAATAAACACGGATTGGAAAGAGTAAAGATGCAATTTGATCAAGTTTCTGTAGGCAAAAAAGCCAATGTATTTTTTGATGGTAAGTGCGTATCCCATACCGTCACTTTGCCGAATGGCATTCGTAAGTCTGTTGGTGTCGTGTTGCCAAGCACTTTACGTTTCGACCTCAGCACCAAAGAAATCATGGAGGTGGTGGATGGCAATGCTTTTGTCAGCATTAATGGCGCTCCTGAGGTGGAGTTCAAGGCTGGTCAAAGCTGGGAAGTGGAAAAAGGCGGCTACTTCATCATCCGCGCTGAGTCTCCAGTGCACTATGTGTGCCACTTTGAATAAGTAAAGCTGTTTCTGGGTATCTAAACCACCTTCGGGTGGTTTTTTCATTTGAACCAGTGTAAAAAAGAGCTCATGAAATTCATTCCGCTGATCTTTTGTATGGGTATCCTTTGCTCCGGCTTAGCGAGGGCACAGGTTTTTGATGTTGCCTACAAAGATGATGCACCCACTAGAACCCTTTTACTCCCGGTTCAGAATGCCAAAGCAGTAGTGTTGTTGTTCCCTGGTGGCGGGGGAATGCTGCGACTAAAAGACGATGGATCTACCAGTAACTTCCATACTTTCGTTAGGTCTAAGAATCTGTGGGCTCAGTATGAAATTGATGCGGTACTGGTAGATACTCCCTATGATTTAGGGAATGGCAGGTCGCACTCTCGATCTTTACATGACCATCAGCAAAGAATTCTGAATGTAGTGCGTTATTACAAAGACAAGCTCAATTTACCCGTTTGGATTTTTGGTCACAGCATGGGTACGGTCAGCGTCACTGAGTTTGTGAATGGCGGCAAAGACCAAGAAAAACTGATTGCTGGGGTGATTGTGGCGGGGACTTATCGGTCTGCCTCAATAGATTCTGATGTAAGTATCCCGGCATTGGCCATTCATCATGTGGATGATGGGTGTTCAGGCACGCCGCTCTCCACCTCCGAAAGCATTATTAAAAATAGACCAAATACATCGGTGGCCCAATTCATTTCAATAGATGGCGGAGTGAGTGAAGGCGACGTTTGTGGGTCTAAGGCCCATCATGGTTTTAATGCAAAAGAGCCGGAGCTTGTTAAGGCTGCAGCTCAATTTATTCTGAAAAACTAAACCACTTACTTCTTAGGTAGCCCTTGAATTGGGGTGCCTGGCACGATGACTCTCTCGGAGAACCATTGTTTATTCATTTCTAGTGCGTAGCGCACGGCTGCTTTAGGGCAGTGGTTGTTCGTAGTCTCCGCCTGCATTTCTTCAATGTTCACAATCTTGCCGTCATCGGCGATGAAGGCGATAGACAGTGGAATCTTGGTGTTGTTCATCCAGAAGCAATGCCCTGCTTTTTGCTCAAAGATAAATAACATCCCTGAATTAGTTGGCATGCTAGTGCGATTCATGAGGCCAATCTCACGCGCCTTAGGGTTGTCCGCTAGTTCTGCTTGAATGCGGTAGATGCCTGCCTTGAGCTCGATCATTGGTAGACCCACATTCTGCTGCGCAAACACGGATGCAGAAAAGATGCTGATGATCGTGGTCAGGGTAAGGGCAAATTGCTTGATCTTGAGTGGGCGCATGGTGTTGTAATGAATCGGTTTGATTGGGTGTGGGTAATTCTAAGTCAGTAGAAAAATGGGGGCGAAAAAAAACCCAGGAACAAGTCCTGGGTTTTTAATAATGATCTAAAGCAGATTAAGCTGCTTGGATATTAGTAGCTTGTTTGCCTTTAGGACCTTGGGTAATGTCAAACGTTACCTTTTGGTTTTCCTTGAGGGTTTTGAACCCAGGCATTGTGATTGCGCTGAAATGCGCAAACAACTCTTCTTCACCATCATCAGGTTTGATAAAGCCAAAACCTTTTGCATCATTGAACCACTTAACAATTCCGGTCGCCATGCGAACTCCATTACATAAACTTAAAACAACCGTGATGAGGGTGAAT